>CAZGSN010000189.1:0-8216 GCA_964528465.1 uncultured Binatia bacterium (SeqCode) | reverse complement strand
AGCCGCGGCCGTGAGGCCGTGGATCTCGGATGAAAGCCAACAAATATGACGCACGCCCCACCGGAGTGCAGAGCTTGCGCCGTAGTAGTAGGGATCTCATGTCCGTGGTAAACGACCCCGTTGTCACGAATGCTCCGACTTCGGATGGGTAGGAAGTAATGACCATGCATCGTGGGTTGTTGATAGTGATGGCTCTTGTTGCTGGTTGCGCCACGCAACGCAGCACGACTCCAGGAGAGGCAAGTCCCTTCAGCTCGGGGCGCGGCCAGACCTTGGTAAACCTTCACCCCGACAACGAGCACAGCCGGCTCTATGCCGCCAACTTCCAGCAGGCCGGCTTGATCCCCGTTTGTTCCGACGTTGAGTATCTGAAGTTCGGGCGTAAGGCGCTCAAGTTCCGAGTGGTCTCTACCGGTCGTGATTACGAGTACATGTACCACAAGGCAGCCGCCGAACCGCTTCGCGAGCATCTGGCGCGATTCTTCGGCCCTACCTGCCCGCGTGAAGTGATCGAGTCGCTTCCCCAACTGGATCAGCAAGGGATTCGAGAAGGTCGTGCGCTGGTAGGCATGACTCGTCAGGGGGTGATTTTGGCGATGGGCCATCCCCCACGACGCGCTAATCCTGATCCGAACGCTTCGTCGTTTCTCTATTGGAAGAGCCGCTTCAATCGCGTTGAGATTCAGTTCGACGCAAACGGTCTGGTTAGCGCTATCCGTGACTAGAAGAAGTCCGCGGTGCGCTTAGCGATCTCTCTCCCAGGCACAGCCGGCAGAACGGCTACGAGATGCCGGGTGCTTCGGCGGTGCCGCCGTACTCGTACTCAGCGAAGCGGTACACGTACTCGTATACGATCTGAAGGACCGGGCGTATGGCCATCCGATCACGTACGGGAAGGCGAAGCCGTGTACGGGTACGAGTACGGACAAGACGGCGAGTGCAAACAATACCATGCACCGGACGTGCACAAAGACACGCGCCAGTAATGGTCGGCGTTATTCTCTGTTGTTGTCGATTTCAGAGGCTGACGCCCCAGTCGCGCAGGATGTTGGCTTCCTCCAAAGCGCTGGTGGCTTTCTTGAACTTGGCTCCAGACACTCCTTTGACCCGGCTCTCACACTCCGACCAGGTTGTGTGCCGTCGCGCTTCGCCACCCACGAGGCTCAAGTAGGAGTAGGCTTTGGCGGAGCTGCGCGACTTGCTCGCTGGAACAGGCCGTGTGCTGCTGGTGGCCGGTGTGCTCGTCAGAATGGGAACGGGGTAGGTTTGTAGGGGGCCTACGTAGAGCTGCGGCGGGGCACCGGTTGCAAAGCCCGTGGCGATTTCGTCGACGCGCTCGTTGCCGGCCTCGCCTTCGTGTCCGCGCACGTGTTTCCAGCTTACCTTGTTGGCGCTGCCGCGCTCTCCTGCCAAGCGCGCCAGTGTTTCCCAGAGGTCGCGATTCAACACGTCTTTGCCATCGATGGTTTGCCAGCCACGCTTGCGCCACGCGAAGATCCACTTGGTGACGCCATTGATCACGTAAGCCGAGTCGGTACGGATCTCGATTGGGCCTGCAATGGTCTGGGCCTGCACCAAGGCTTGCACAGCGGCAAGCATTTCCATGCGGTTGTTGGTCGTATGTCCACCGGCACCACCCAACTCGATCACCTGGTCCTCGGGAGTAATCACCACCGCTCCCCAACCGCCGGGCCCGGGGTTGCCGCGCGAGGAGCCGTCGGCGTAGGCAAGGATAGGCCTCTGCGCCATGGGTCCAACCTCTAATGGGTCAGCGGCTTGAAGCGGATGCGGTGCGGCTGCTGCGCGTCTGCGCCCTTTCGCTTCACGTAGTCTGCTTCGTAATCCTGGTAGTTCCCTTGGAACCACTCCACGTGGCTATCGCCTTCGAAAGCCAGGATGTGGGTGGCGATGCGGTTGAGGAACCAGCGATCGTGGGAAATGACGACGACGCAACCGGAAAAGCCCAGCAGCGCGTCTTCCAGAGCTCGGAGCGTGTCGACGTCGAGATCGTTGGTTGGCTCGTCGAGCAGCAAGACGTTACCGCCGCTGGTCAACAGCTTGGCAAGGTTGAGGCGATTGCGTTCGCCGCCGGACAGCGAGCCCACCTTCTTCTGCTGATCGGTGCCGCGGAAGCCGAGCGAGGCAACGTAAGCCCGTGAGGCAATTTCGCGCTTGCCGATCTTGATGCGGTCCTGGCCGCCGCTGATTTCCTCCCAGACGTTTTTCTTGGGATCGAAGACTCTCTCTTGCTCGACATAGGCGAGCTCCACTGTCTCGCCGATCTTGAAGGTGCCCGTGTCGGGCTTCTCCTGGCCCATGATCATGCGGAACAACGTTGTCTTGCCGGCGCCGTTGGCCCCGATCACACCGACGATGCCGCCGGGCGGCAACATGAACGACAGGTCATCGATCAACAGACGATCGCCGTATCCCTTGTTGACGTGCTTGGCTTCGACCACGACATCCCCCAGACGTGGGCCAGGGGGAATGGCGATCTCGACCGATTCCGGCAAGCGGTTCTCTTCCTCCTGGCGCAACTGCTCGTAGGCACTGATACGTGCCTTCGACTTGGCTTGCCGAGCCCGTGGCGAGGCTTGAATCCACTCGAGCTCACGCTGCAAAGTCCTCTGCTTGGCCGAGGCTTGCTTCTCCTCGCTGGCCATGCGCGCCTCTTTTTGCTGCAGCCATTCGGAGTAGTTGCCTTTGAAAGGGAAACCGCGACCACGGTCGAGTTCGAGAATCCAGCCGGCAATGTTGTCGAGGAAGTAGCGATCGTGGGTGACGGCAACGACGGTACCGGGATAGTCGTGCAAGAAGTGCTCGAGCCAGGCTACGGACTCGGCATCGAGATGGTTCGTAGGCTCGTCGAGGAGCAACATCTCCGGCTTTTGTAGAAGCAGGCGGCATAAGGCGATGCGGCGCTTCTCGCCACCCGACAGATTGGCCACGGTGGCGTCGCCGGGCGGCAGCCGCAGGGCATCCATGGCAATTTCCAAGGTGCGGTCCAGCTCCCAGGCGTTGGCGGTGTCGATGTGGTCTTGTACCCGGCCTTGCTCGTCGAGCAGCTTCTGCATGGCCTCATCGTCCATCGGTTCAGCCAACTTGGCGCTGATCTCGTCGAAGCGGTGCAGCAAGGCGCGCACCTCGGCGACGCCCTCGTCGACAATCTGCACCACGGTCTTGTTGGGATCGAGCTGCGGTTCCTGCGGTAGGTATCCAATGTTGAGATTATCGGCAGGATGGGCTTCCCCCATGTAGTCGTGGTCCACGCCCGCCATGATCTTGAGCAAGGTGCTCTTGCCGGCGCCGTTGGGTCCGAGCACACCGATCTTGGCGCCTGGGAAGAAAGCAAGGGTGATGTCGTCGAGCAGGACGCGATCGCCGGCCACGACTTTGCGAAGCTTGTTCAGTGTAAAGACATACTCGGGCACAACATGTTCTCCTGTCCCAAGCTAAGAGCGAAATCCCCGGCGCCGTGCAATGGCGAGTGGCTTCCGGCGCCTCGCCGTGGAGCAAGACGCCGCGAGGGCCGCCCCTACAGATTCGTCGCGACCGTGGCGATGTAGGGGCAACCCCCTTGCGAGGTTGTCTCAAGCCCTGCCTGGGGCTTGGGGCCGGAGGCTAGGGACGGGGAAGACCCAAGCAAACCCAAGCCCCGAGCCCCGCAGCTTAGGGAAGCTCTGCGCAAGTCCGTGCAAGTCGCCTCCCTGCGGGGTCGGGGTCGCTATCGGAATCGGTATCGATCTCATTTCACGCGGTCTCTCCCTCCCTTGTCGCGGCCGATTCCGACCCCGATTCCGATTCCGACCCCGATCTGGTTACAGGGCTACTTGTGCAGAGGTTCCTTAGTTTTGAGCAAGTTCCTTGTGGGTGCCCTGGCAGAAGGCCGCGCGATTCAGAGGTAGGGAAGGAACACGCGCATTGCCGACAGTAGCGCTTCCAGGTTGGGGATATCTGCCAACTCGCGGTAGAGAACTCCGTAGTAGCCCGAGGCACGCTCTTGATCGGCGGCGTCCTCGGAATCAATTGCCGCTTGCAACATCTTGAGGAGCGGTTGCGTGTTGAGCTTGGTCTCGGTGGGTATTTCGTCGTCGATGGCAATCAATAAACGAGTGCGTTCGATTAGCTTGTGCACGCGTTCGACATCGGTGAGATCGTGGGCCATGCGAGTCTCGTTTCAATCCACCGTCTCAGACGATGGTGTCCGAACAGTCTTGGAAGAAGCCGCAACGCGGGCATCGCGCTTTGCATTTCAGCAACTGCAAGCGCGCACTACAGTTTGGGCAATACGCGAGATGCTCCCATTCGTCGCGTGCCGGTCCCTGCTCGTGAATGGGTAAGGCCTCACTCATCTTCCAGTCCCGGGTCTTCGTCGAACTCCAACGGCTTCTGCTCTTCGTACATCACCGCGATGATTTGCTGTCCGGGTGATTCAAAGTCGGTAACTACGGTGACGTTCACCAGCATTTTGTCTTTCTCGTAGGTAGCGAAGGCGTGTTGGTCGCGGGTGAACTGCTGGGTGATACGCCATCCCGCCTTGGTCATCGTGTCCTGGTAGGTCTGCACCAACTCAGGCACGGGCTTGTCGGAAGTAAACAGCACGTTGCGTGCGTTGTTTGCCAGGTCCTGTACCTGGGCCAGAGTCGACCCTGGAATCACGGGAACTTCGCTGGGGAAGTCGGTAGGCAAGCGATCCGGCGGAGTCAGAGTCGGGCGCGCATCCGGGGTCGCTGTTAGGGCAACCACAGTGGCCGTGGCTGCAGGCCGCGAGGGTGTTACCGCCGGCGACGAAGCTTGCGAGCGAGATCCACTGTCGCTGTCTTCAATGGCGATGGGAGGGTCGGCCCGGTCCAGGCAAGTACACGATGAAAACGCCATCGCCAGAAACAGGACCAAAGCCAAAGCTGAAACAAGAAAACGCATCTCCCTCTCCCTCCCCCACTCAAGAAACTCGGTGCACTATAGCCAATTCGCGCTCTGATGATACCTGCGGCCGCGCCGCTGTGTGGCAGTCCACGGTAGTGGTTGCTAGCTTGCGCGCCCTCGCATGTCCCGTACCCCCGACCCAACTTCTGTGCAGTTCTGTTTTCGGCATGCATGGGTCAGACGGCTAGCCGTGCGGCCTATTCGAAGCACGACGTTTTCAGGAGCACACGTATGACCGCTCGCTATTGTACGCAATGTGGAGCCAAGCTCCTCGCCGAAGCTCGTTTCTGTGTCGAATGCGGCACCGGAATCGGCGGGGCACGCACGGCAACTGTCGCCGGCACCCGCTTGCCCCGCTACGCACCGCTATTCGTGCTGGTGTGTGTGCTTGCCCTCGGCACCGGGGCGGTTGTTGTCGGCGTGCTCAACCCGAAGACGGCACCACCCGCACCTAAGCTGAAAGACACGACGGCGGCCGAGTCGGAAGGTTCGATGCCGGCCGGGCATCCGCCGGTGCAAATCCCGGAGCAGGTCAAGCAGACGATTCGCGACATGGCGGCACAAGCGCAGGCAGCGCCGACCGACGTGAGCAAATGGAAGCAAGCCGCGGAAGTGCAGTACCGCGCTGGGCAGATCGAGGCGACGTACCTGTCGGAAGCGGAAGCCTCCTACAAACACGTGCTCGAGATCGAGCCTAAGAACTTGGAGGCCATTCGCGCCCTCGGCAACATTGCCTACGACCGCCAAGACGCAGGCAAAGCGATCGAGTACTACGAGCAATACTTGAAAATTAAGCCGGGTGACCTCGAGGTGCAGACCGACCTCGGCACCATGCACCTTGCCGCCGGGCGTAGCGATGAAGCGTTGCGCCGCTACGACGAGGTGCTCAAGGTCGATGGCAAGTTCTTCCAGGCCCAATTCAACAAGGCCATCGCCTTTCGCGCCAAGGGGGAGGAAGCCAACACCATGGAGGCCCTCGATCAAGCCCGCGCGATGGCGCCGGATGAGTCGACGCGCACGCAGGTCGATCAACTCATTGCCCGCTTGAAAGGCCAGAGCCCACCCGCGGCCCCAGTAGCGGCAGCCCCCGCTGCGCCGCCGGCGTCTGTGGGCGGATCGTTCCAGGCGGATGCCGAGGCGATTTTCAAGCAGAACCCAGTGCTCGGTCCGAAGGTGCAGCGCGTGGAGTGGACGGGGGCTACCGCGGCGAAAGTCGTGGTGCGAGATTTCCCCATGGACCAGATGGGCGCCGAAATGAAGGCCATGTTCAGCGAACGCATGAAGGGCCGCATCCGCGAGAAGAAAGCTAGCCATCAGGTGACAGAAGTAGCCCGCTTCGAAATCATCGACGAAGCCAGCGGCCGCGTCATGGAAACCCTGAGCGAGTAACTAGTGCCCATCCCAGAAGTCGTGAATTTGGATCGCGCGACGAAAAACGATCGGAAAATCAATCATCCGCAGATGACGCCGATAGAAGTTGTCCACAGGCCGTATTTCCGATCACTTCGGCAAGTCAGGCGCGATCTGCACGGCAGAAGTGGAAGCCGATAGTTGCGATGGCCTTGAGCCATCAGCATGTGCGTCATCGGTGTCATCTGCGGATATCTCTTGGCCATGGAGGCAGCGGCTTCGCGCGACACAATCGGGAGCACCACGGGCCGGCCTAGAAGCGTTGGCCCACGAGGGTTTGGGAGTTTCGAGACGGGAACTAACTAAGGTCGATGTGCTTGAAGTTAAGCTGTTCTCACCTTCCCGTTCAATCGATTCCGTAGCGCTTACGCTTGCGCCACAGGGTCGTCGCGTTGATGCCCAGACGGACCGCGGCTTCGTCCAGCGTCGCGCATTCCGCCAGCACGCGCTCAATGTGGTCGCGCTCGATGTCTTCGAGGGAAGCGCCGCGCCGCGGCTCTGCCGGCCGCGAGCGATCTGGCGGAGCAAGCAAATGATCGGGAAGGTCGTCGACAGCGATAGTCTCGCTGCTGGCCAACACCACGGCACGCTCGAGCACATTCACCAGCTCGCGGATGTTTCCGGGCCAGTGGTATGCAGCCAGCGCTTGTGCCGCTTCCTCCGAAAGAAGCGCCCCGGGGCGTCGATGCTTGGCGGCTAGGCCGGCGAGAAGGTGCTTGGCCAGATCGGGGAGATCGACCATACGTTCCCGCAGGGGAGGGAGGCGGATGCCGATCACGTTGAGCCGAAAATACAGATCCTGTCGAAAGCGCTGCGCCTGCGCCTCTTTCTCCAGATCGCGATTGGTTGCCGCCACCACGCGTGCGTCGACCCGTATCGTTTCCTCACCACCGACGCGCTCGAACACGTGCTCCTCGATTACGCGTAGGAGCTTAGCCTGCGCGTCTAAAGGGAGTTCCCCCACCTCATCCAGGAATACGGTGCCGCCGCGCGCCGCTTCCAGACGCCCGGGCTTGTCCTTCCAGGCCCCGGTAAAGGCACCTTTGACGTGCCCGAACAGCTCGCTTTCCACCAGGTTGTCGGAAAGAGTGGTGCACTGAATGGTGACGAGCGGCGCGCCACAGCGCGGGCTCCACTGGTGAATCGCCCTAGCCAGAACGTTCTTCCCTGTTCCGCTCTCTCCGGTCAGCAGAACCGTGGCATCGGATGCGGCGGCGCGCTCGGCTGTCTGCAGAGCCCGCTGCATCTCGGCGCTCTTGGAATCGAGCAGCACGGCGCCTTCGCCCATCGCTTGTCGCAAGGCCGCGTTCTCTCGCCGCAAGGCTTGCACCTCGCAGCCACGCTGCAGCACCGCCCGTACTTGGTCGAGCGCAAAGGGTTTGACGAGATAATCGTAGGCCCCGGCACGCATGGCTTCGACCGCCTGTGGGACAGTGGCATAGGCCGTCATCAGCACCACGATCATCTGCGGATGATGCAGCCGCAGTTGCTGCAACAGCTCGAGGCCATCCGCTCCCGGCATGCGCACATCCGTGAAGACTATGTCGAACGGATGCCGCTCGGCGTGTTGGAGTGCCTCCGACGCATCTCCTGCCGACTCGACGTCATGTCCGAGATCGCGAACAAAGCGCGAGAGATTGATGCGGATGTTTTTCTCGTCGTCGACGATCAGCACTCTAGCCATCGGAGCACCTCGGCAACTGGATCACGAAGCGGCTGCCGTGCGGAGAGATCGACTCCAAATGGATTCGCCCATCGTGGGCCTGAACGATGTCGCGCACGATGGCTAGCCCCAATCCGGCTGCTCCACCCTCGCCCGCTTCTCCCAACTGAGCCCAACGTTCGAAGATACGGGCCGAATCTTCGGGCCGTATCCCTGG
>CAZGSN010000188.1:0-4917 GCA_964528465.1 uncultured Binatia bacterium (SeqCode) | reverse complement strand
CAGGCGAACCAGGCTTGGGTCGTTGGCGATGTGCTCGTCTCCATCCCAGTTAGGGCCGTGCGTCGATGTGGGATTGAGGGATTTGATGGTGACGGCATCGACGCCCAGTTCCGCGCCGACCTCATGTAGCCTCGGCACCTCGTGTTCGTTGGCGCTGCTCACGACCATGGTCAAGCTGATCTGAGGTGTCTTGCTTCCTTGCCGGCGCTTGGCGGCAACGATGTTTCGTACCCCTTCGAAGATCCGTGAAATCTGACTGCGTGGGCGGTACGCACCATAGGTTTCTTGGCTGATTCCGTTGACGGCAACGATCAGGAGATCCAGCCCTGATGCCACTAGTTTTTCGGCGAGCTCGACGCGCTCGAACAGTTCGGCATTCGTGCTCGACACCGTCGGCACGTTGCGTTGCTTGGCATAGCGGATCATGTCGAAGACGGCCGGGTTCAGAAACGGTTCGCCCCATCCCCACAACTGAAACAACAAAGGCTTGTCGCCAAGCTCATCGGCCACCTTACGGAACGTGGCGAAATCCATGTGGCCGGTGGCTTCGGCCTTCTCCTGGGTTACCGGGCAGTAGCTACAGCGATGGTTGCATTTGGAACTCACCTCGATCTGGATGTGCGTCGGGTAGCCCCAGGGTGTGGCGGTATTGCGCAAGGCGGAAACCTCGGCCAGCAGCCAATTGAAGATCCGCCCGTACGATGCGTTCGCTATTACGACCGGTAGCTGCTCGAAGGAGAACTCTATACGCCGTGACACGAGGGCGCGCACCGCTTCCCTGCACTTCCGTCCCAGGCTCTTGCGTGGCCTCTTCACACGAACCTCACGTTCTCACTGATGTCGGAAGCCCAGGCTGTCGGAAGCCGCGTCGCAGCTCTGCATCTGGGCAAGCACGGTGCGCTTGCGATCGGATCTCCAAATGGCGTCGATATCGGTTTGGATGACGTTGCCGATGGGATCCTTCTTCCGGCAGAGGAAGAGATTGCCGTCGAATCCTAGGAACACGGTGCGGAACGAGCAGGCGCAGCCGGGCGCGTCTCCGTCGTACAGATTGAGTAAGTCCTGCAGATAGCCACGATTCGTTTCAATCCCCATGGCCAGAACTTCGCGCGCTTGCGTGGCGATGGAGTCGACGATCGCGGCGTCGTAGTTCGGGCCTTGAATCGGAGAAGGGAAGCGACCCTGGTGGCAATTCAGCTTCTCCAACGTCTTGAAGCGAAACGGAACTCCCAGCGTGGCGCATTGGCGGGCGGTGTCGGCGATCTCGTCGTGATTTTCGGCCATGGCGGTGAGCTTCAAGGACACGGGGACACTAGGAAACTCGCGCCGTACGCGACCGACGGTCTCGAGCAGTTTTGCGGCCGACCCTGCGACGCCGCGGATTTCATCGTGGCTACGGACCCCATCGTAACTGATGGTGAGCGAAAGGTTTCGGTCGTGGGTACCACGGAGAAAGTCCAGTGTGCGCTCGGTGTAGTAGCCGTTGGAGCTGATATTGATGTGGGCGCGCGGCCGCCGCCGCCGCGCCACGGCGTAGTAGTCGAAGAGATTGCTTACCAGGAACGGCTCGCCACCGGTGAGTGCCACGACCTTCAGGTTCCGCAGGGTGGGTCGCGACAGCACCTGATCGAGTGTGCTTACCGCCATGGTGTGCTTGGGCTTCTCCTCCCAAATACCGCACATCTTGCAGCGTAGGTTGCAGAGATTGGTTAGCTCCACCATCAACATCGTCGGTTTCGTGAAGGGAACGATCATATGCGTTTGGTAGCCGCCTCCCAGTATCCGGTTGCTTCGCCCCAAGCCCAAGAAACGAGGGCGATCCATAACTGCGGCGTCGCGACGACGAAGCGATAACGGAGTTCGCGGGCGCCGGCCACTCGGAATGCCGTACGCAGCCATAGCCAGCCCGGCAGCAGGAACCATGTCATCGCGCGTAGCAGGCTCGTGCTTCGCCGCCAGGCCCAGTGCCGGGCACGCACACTGGCGAACGACCGGCCGTGCATCCGCAGCTTGGCCACGACCTCTCCCATATTGCGTAGGTTGTGATGTCGCACATGCATCTCGGGAATGAACAGCGGCGGCTGCCCCGCTGTGCTTGCCTTCCAATTGAACAGGGTATCCGAGCAATAGCTTCCTTCCAGAAAAGGGCCGAAGCGTTCGAACGCTTCCCTCTTGAACGAGAGGCAACAGGTCGGGATATCGCGCAGGCGGCGGCTTGGACCGATGGGCATCCAGGCGCTGAACTCGCTGAAGTAGAGAGCCCACCCCGCCTTGCTCTCGGGATTGGCAACTCCGACAGAGCCGCCGATGATCAGGACATCGGAATGCTCCGCCTGGGCATGCGCGGCAAGGATCCGCGCGACCCAGTCCCTTGCCGCAACGCAATCCGCGTCCAAGAAGGCAATGAGAGGCGTGTTGGCCTGTTGCAACGCCCAGTTGCGAGCATCACCGGGGTAGAGGCGACGCTCCGAGCGCAATAGCGTCACCTGGGGGAATTCGCAGCGCACTAGCGCGTCGGTGCCGTCGCTGGAGCTGTCGGCAACGAGCGTATGAAAGCCGCCTGTCGTCTGGGCCTGGAGACTAAGGAGGCAGGCACGGATCGTTTCCCGACTCGCGAACGAAACTACAACCACGGTTAAATCGGCTGCGGTCATTACTCTGGGTACATACCTACGAGATTTGCCGAACTGATTCGCGTGGGTTGCACGGTTGGATTGCTCACACGATCGGCCTTTTACTCCGGACCTTGAAAGGCTGGCAAGAGTAAGCAGGCCGGCAATTCCTGAAGGGCGAAGTAACGCCGTGTCGTGTCGCGTGTTGCCTGGGGAAAAATTGGGACAAAATATGAAGGTTGGAGTCGCGTCTTCTGGCGTAGGCTCCGCACAGACAAACCTCCGTGCGCGGCGACCGCTGAGCAACCGGTCGCAGCGGTCGGTCTGCTGCGCGACCTGCCGGGTCCACTGCTTGGCCTTGAACAAGCGACGGTCTAGACCAAGGGTCGGCAGGTCAGGTTGTGTTCAACCCGTAGTCCATGGTGATCCGGCCGGATATCGCAAGTTGCCTCGCAGTCGCGAGTTCCTCGCTGTCGCTGGTCGAGTTCTCCAATGCAGCTTCTGTCTGCGGATCTCTGCGTGTCACCAGCCACGCTTGCGCGAGAAGGGTGTGGGAAGCCTAAGCAACTTGCGACTGCGGCTCGGGTAACAACTCGTGCACCTCGGGCCCACTGTCCACGAGGGAGTGAAAAATAGTCCAGCGGTTACGGTAGCTGTTGTAACGACCTCGGTACGGCTTGCCGGCCCCGTGGAGGCTGAAAGTGGGACCGGTTACGGCATCGGCGGGGATGACGAAGATCTCGTCGGAGGGGCGTCGATTCTTGGCAACACACACGAACACGTCACAGTACTTCTCATCCCAGCGCCCATGGCGATGAAAGTTGAAGTTCCAGCTCTTGTAGTCGTAGGCGTATCGCCTGCCATTGACCGTCACGGTGTGCGCGTAACGGCCCGGGAAAGCGACGCGTAGAGCGACGCGCAGGTTGCCGTTAACCAGCATGTCGTACTTGGCATTGCGCGCCACTTCCTCGACTGCAAACCCCATGCGGCGCAGGCGGGAGGCAATGGCGGAGCGCGCCATATGATGCTTCGACTGACGATTCATTCACTAACGGCCCCTGCACGGCAACGCCGAGGAACGTCCTGATCGTTGCTTCCCCACCCAGATTTCCCACATCCACACCTGGGATCAGAGACCGTGATGGGGACTATACTGGGAGCTGATGCGGTAGGCAAATGCAAAATGACAAAAATCGCGGCGGACAAGAATTAGTTTGACCGTAGACATGGCTCTGAAGTACGCAGGCCCCCGGGCGCAAACGACATTTTCCTTAAGTGGCTGATTGGAAGGAGAAGCGATGGGAACTTGGGCGATCCGAATGGCTGCCGTGGCGACGTTATTCTTCGTTCTTGGGCCACTGTTGGCAATGTTGGGAGCCATCGCTCCCATGCGCGGGTTTGGCCTGTTTGCGTTTAGCGGCCTGCTGTCGCTGGTCACTCTGATCCTGGGAATCGCGGGGCTGGTCCGCGGCAAAGGGGGCGCAAGCGGCGTGCTGCTGTCGGGTCTGATCATGGTGGTGTTCTTGGCGGTGGCACTGCCGGGTCGTGGCTTCCCGCGCATCAACGACATCACAACAGACACGCAAACTCCGCCGCGATTTTCGCATGCTGCGACACTGCCTGGTAACGAGAATCGGGACCTAAACTACCCGGGGGCAACCTTTGCCGAACAGCAACAACAGGGGTACCCGGATCTCGCTGGTCTGCGATTGAATCTACCGCCGGATGCCGTCTTCCAGAAGGTCGTTGCTGCAGTGGGGACGCTGCCCAACAGCGAGGTGACCTATAGCGACCCAAGCAAGCGCGTCGTTGAGGGTCTTACCACCTCGCGCCTGTTCCGCTTTCAAGATGACTTTGTTGTCGAGGTCCGCGAGGACGGCAACGGCAGCCTTGTTCACATGCGGTCGAAATCCCGCGTTGGTCGCGGCGACATCGGCGCCAACGCCGCTCGCATCCGCGCCTTGTTCGCCAAGCTGCAATAGGATCGATACCGAATCCCATAGCGCCCCCGACCCCGCAGCGAAGGTGACCTGCACGGGTTCGTGAAGAGGTTCCCTAGTGGCTTCTGCCACCCAACAGCTCTGTTGCCCGTTGGTGTGTGCGCTGCTGCTCCGACGCGTCGGCACTGTCCACGCGCAGGCGGCGGACGTGTATCTTGTCATCCTTCAAGCCGACCATGCACTCGACTACCGCCAGGGTCGCATCGGTGCGTAGGCTGGTTGTGGCAGAGGCGATTTGCTCACGATGCTGGGCAATCCACGACTCTAGATCGGCCTCGGAGAGAGCCGTTTCCTGCCACAGGTCT
>CAZGSN010000187.1:0-2023 GCA_964528465.1 uncultured Binatia bacterium (SeqCode) | reverse complement strand
ACGCTACAAGGCGGAAACGCTTGACGTGAAGTACAAGGGCAAGAGCATCGCGGAGGTGCTCTCCATGCGCATCGCCGATGCACTCAACCTGTTCGAGAACGTGCCGAAGATCCGCAGAATGCTGCAGACGCTCGCCGACGTCGGGCTGGATTACCTCGAACTCGGCCAGCCGGCACCCACGCTGTCGGGCGGTGAGGCTCAGCGCGTCAAACTGGCCGCCGAACTCGGACGCCCCAGCACCGGCCAAACGCTCTACATCCTGGACGAACCCACAACAGGGCTGCACTTCGACGACTTGCGCAAGCTGCTGGCCGTGCTGCATCGCTTCTGCGACCTGGGCAACACGGTGGTGTGCATCGAACACAACCTCGATGTGATCAAGACCGCCGACTGGGTCATTGACATGGGGCCCGAAGGCGGCGCCGGCGGCGGCGACATCGTGGCTGAAGGACCGCCCGAGAAGATCGCCGCGAAGACGGGATCGCACACAGGTGTCATCCTCGCCGACGTACTCAAACGCGATCCTCGCGCTCATCGGGAGGCATACGACCCGGCAAAGGTAGAGGTCACCGAGAACATATCCGTCGACAAGGAGGAAGTGGGCGACGCGCGCATGCCCTGGGAGGTCGACGGGCGCCGCTGGCACACGCGCGACCGCGTCGGCCACCGTGGCGAGAAAGTCAACTGGGACGGCGAAGCACTCGAATGGCTCGTCGACCAGATCGAGGCGGCCGGCAAGGGCAAGTTCTCGCCGACCAATTTCAACCACCGCAGCCGCGTGGAAATCAAGATGCCGGGCAGCGAGACGCCCTGGTTCTTCCACGCGCGCACCGGCAGCCCGTGGCTTCTGGATGCCAATTTCCGCGTGCCCACGCGTTCGTTCAGCGCAGCAGAGGTGCGCCGTGCCGTACCGCTCAAACCACTCGATGACATGAACGATCTGCCTATCTACGGGCGCGAGTCGCGCGTCACCGTGCGTAACACCGGCCGGCTCACCGACGACATCCGCATGCTCATTCACGACAAGAGCGAGATCGCCACGGCCGGCTGCCGCCTCTTCATCAAGCGGGCGGTGCAGGCGTACATGCGGCTCATCCGCAAGTCGGCGGAGGACATCTCCGCGCGTCAGCCCTGGAAGATGGCCGGGCGGCAGTGGCACGTGGCGCAGGAGATGCTGTCCAAAAATCAGGCCAAGCTGTGGCGCGGTTCGCTGATCCTCGAGTTGCTCGGCCGTTTCAAGAAGATCGACCCGACCATCAAGGAGGACTGGAGCCGCAAGGTCATGGTCGTGCTGGGGCATCCGAAGATCGATGGCGTCTGGGCGCGGCTGATCACCAATCACGCACACGCGCTTCGCGTGGAGATCCGCTGCAAGCTGGGGCAGTTCACACCGGCGATGGTGGAAAAGCTCGGCATGGACGTCAACATCCGACAGCTCCCGACCAGGACGAAGGAACAGCAGGTGCAGTTCTGGCTGCAGAAGATGGACCAGTGCGATACGGCCCAACTGGACCGGCTCATCCGCGAATCGATCGGGCAGTTACAAAAGACTTGAAACCGCAGATGAACAAAACACAGAATCGGAACCGCAGATGAACGCAGATGAACGCAGATTGAATGAGATCTCGGAGAAGGTCATCGGGTGCGCATACAGAGTGGGCAATGTGCTCGGGTGCGGTTTTCTGGAAAAAGTCTACGAGAACGCGATGGCCCATGAATTGTCCAAAGCGGGACTTCACGCGGAACAACAGAGAGCCATCCAAGTGCGTTACGACGGAGTCCTTGTTGGTGACTACGTAGCAGATCTGCTCGTTGAGTGCGCGGTTCTGGTCGAACTCAAGGCGGTAAGAACGTTCGATGACATTCACCTTGCGCAGTGTTTGAATTATCTCAAAGCCACGGGGTTGAGGCTGTGCCTGCTGATCAACTTCGGTGCCCCCAAAGTGGAGGTAAGACGCATTGTCAACCAGCTCTAATTATCTGCGTTTATCTGCGTTCATCTGCGGTTTCAAATCGCTTGGGT
>CAZGSN010000186.1:0-4541 GCA_964528465.1 uncultured Binatia bacterium (SeqCode) | reverse complement strand
TAGGCAAGAGCCGCAAGGGCAGAAGGAGCGACATGTTCGGTTTGTCGGCTCACAATTTCGTGTTTCTTGGTTTTGATCCATTGCGCAAGCAATCCGCGTCTATCCGCGTCCATCCGCGGTTCCAACTGATTTTTCTGGACTCAGTGGTCTTTTCTCTGTGCCCTCTGTGTTCTCTGTGGTTCATTCCGTCTTCTGGCAAATTAGGGTTCACTGCAAATTCCGGGGCTGGGTTCTCGGTTTCGGGATCTTCTTCTATTGACGCTGGGTTTCTCGCGCCGGCCTTGTTGAGTTCAGGAAGTCTGGATTTCGAATTTGTCCTCTGTTTCCTCTGTTGCCTCCTGTTCCATCTTTCTTGGATTTCGGCCAACGGCGGTGGTGGTTCC
This sequence comes from uncultured Binatia bacterium (SeqCode), assembly GCA_964528465.1. Taxonomy (GTDB): domain Bacteria; phylum Desulfobacterota; class Binatia; order HRBIN30; family HRBIN30; genus CAZGSN01. Next base: position 4,158 of record CAZGSN010000186.1, on the reverse strand, counting down.
TCTCCCTCTATGGCTGCAGATCTCATGTCGGGGCAAAGGAGCGCCACCGACCGCTGGAGAGTCACCGGTGATTGAAATCGGCCCGGGCACAGTCGTTAGCGACGTGTACGAGATCACCCGCCTCTTGCAGCGCGGCGCGACCTCGGTGGTATGGGCGGCCCGGCACCGCCGCCTGCGCCAGAAGGAAGTCGCGGTCAAGATCCTCAGCCCCGAGTACCATCGCGATGTGGAAGCCTACGAGCGTCTGCGCCGGGAGGCGCAGATCCTGTCGCAACTGACACATCCGAACATCGTGCAGGTTTACGACTTCGACGAGCTTGCCGACGGTACGCCCTACATGGTTGTCGAGCACCTCATCGGTGAGACGCTACGCGAGCGCATGCGCCAGAAGCGCATGCCTGTCGACACGGCAGTCGACATTGCGCGCCAGATCCTTTCGGCGCTGGTTGCGGCGCATCATGCTGGCGTCGTGCACCGAGACCTCAACCCCAACAATGTCTTCTTGTGCTCCGCGCTTGCCGCGAGCAGCGATCGCGAACTGGTGAAGGTCCTCGATTTCGGCATCTCCACTTTGCAAGGTGCGGAGACGGTCGTCGACGCCACGCGCTGGGTAGGTACGCCACAATACATGGCGCCAGAGCAGCTCATGCGCGGGGAGCGTCCGATCGACGGCCGCGCCGATGTCTTTGCCTTCGGCGCCATGTTCTACGAAATGCTCAGTGGGCGTCCCGCCTTTCACGGCAGTAGCCCGCACGAGATTGCCCTGTGCGTGGTGCACAAGCAGCCCGAGCCGTTACGCCAGTTGGCTCCACGATTGCCTCCCGCCGTGGTTGCCTTGGTCGAGAAGGCTTTGGCTAAGGATGCGGTGCAACGGTTTCAGACCGCGAGCGCTGCAAGTTCGGCACTGATCCAGGCAACCTTTCAGCCGACCTCGGCAGCAGGACAAGAACGTGCTCCTCAACCGCGCGAGCATCTGTGGTGGAGTGTGCCGATTGCTGCGGCGCTAGCGCTCTCGGGAGTGGTGGTGTCGATGCAATCGTTCCGGCGCGTAGTCCCGTTGCAGAGAATCAGCGTAGACGACAGTGGCATGATTGCGGTGATGGAGTTCGAGAACCAACAGCAAGATCCTGCGCAAGCATGGTACGGGCGGGCCTTACAGACCGCGGTCAACAGTGAACTCAGCGGCTTGCCGCAGGTCAAAGTCGTGGCGCCGGAAGAGATTCGCCGCATCGCGAGCGAGTCGGGTTTGGATTCGATGGAAGCGGCGCGTCAGCTTGGGGTGCGGCGTTTCGTGACCGGATCGTTTGCGGTCGTGGACAAAGCAATCCGCATCGACGCACGCGTCGTCGACACCAGCGCCGGGATTCAGGAAATCGCCGCCGACGTAGAAGGGGCGCAGGGCGATTTCTTTACTCTGCAGCGGCGGCTGGTGCGCACCGTACTCGACCGCTTCAGCGTCAGACTTAGCCCGCAGCAGCAACAGGAGTTGGAGGTCCAGCCGAAAGGATCGGTGGACAAGTACCGTATGTTGTTGGACGCGGAGGGTGTCACCACGGCGGAGTCGGACGCTCCCGAGCTAAGCCCGCAGTCACACCGGTGGCCAAGTGGCGAGCGCTACTTGTGGGCTACTCTTCTGGTAGCGAGAGCCGAAGCGCAGCAGGCAACGTCTGCCGAGTCGAGAGCCCGTGCCGTGCTCGAGGAGTACCGCCTTGCCCACGAGCGCGGCGACGCGCAGCAACTGGCCAGCTTGTACACGGAGTTTTCGGAGAAGCAGCGCCGGGCCGTGGCTACCTACGCGCAGAACACGCGCGACCTGCACATTGAGCTACGCAACATCGTCATCGAGACGCGCGAGACGGATATTCGGGTGGCATACACCCGTCGCGATACCTTCGTCGATGGCGACACCGGCGAGCCCATGAGCTTCGAAGTGCGCCTCACCAAGTTCCTCGTACAACAAGGCGAACAGTGGAGGTTTGCTGCCGAAAAGTGAAGGGGTTGTGCCTGCCGTTCGGGCGTACGTACTTCATGATGTGTCAGGGGAGCCCAGGCAGCTCCCCTGACACGACAGGCCTAGCGCCTACGCGGATCAGCCATACCAGTATTAACAATCCAATGCTTCCGAGCAGGAATCGGCATCCAGAACACAATCCTTCTCGTCGCCCGATGCGTCGTCCTTGCAAGCGTCAACACACTGATCGATAGCGGCGTCTTCACAATCGCCGCTACCGCAAAGATCGCACACATGCTCACAGGCGTCTCTACATTTGCCGCCGCCACCGCCACATCCCGACATCGTCATGCTCATCGCGAAGGCCGCGACCGCCAAACCCAAGAACAACACTCGCAGTGATTTCATCTCGCCCCTCCTTGGCTTGCCGTGGCAAGCCGTTGACTAGGAAATAGTAACCACCCCGGCCCGAGCGACGTGCGATTCGTCACCTGGGTCCGAGCCCTGTCGCGTTTGCCCCGTTCAAGCTTGCAGCCCCGCTTCTCGACGGTCCTTTGGGTGCTGCGCGTGGCACGCCCTCCTTTCACGACAGGTTTACCATCCGTCGGTAAATACGAAATGTTGAAATACACCACCTCTAGTGGCGCACTGCTACAACGAAGCGGTGACGCACGTCAATAGCTAGGCGTGAGTGAAGTGCCGGTGCCCGGTGCACCGGTTTGCCGGTGCTGGGGCGTCGTGCCCAAGCACCGCTCTCGATTCTCAGACACCTGTAGTGACTCGCCGAAAGCATGCTGCTCCAACCATCAGCCCCGTTCCCACCGGTGCGATCACGGTACGTTCGAACTGTGCGGGGCCTTCCGCGAAGCGTTCGCAAAAGGCGACGGGTACCGAGGCAGTGCTGAGGTTGCCGTGGGTGGCGTTGATGAACGCTGCTTGCGAGGGGAGGAGGTTTAGCTCACGGCTGACAGCATCAAGAACGGCTCGGCTCGGTTGATGCGGCACGATGTACGTTTGCTCATCGACTTCCCCGGCTACGGCTCGAATTGCCTGGCAGAGGTAGGTCGCTCCCCACTGTGCCGCCAAGCGGGCGTGGTGCCGGGCACGGAACTGTGGTGCGCAGCCGATATCGGGCATGTTTGGGTCGGCGCGCTCATCCATGCCGAGCAAGGCAGGCAGTGCGCCCCCGCCGAGCACCGGCACGGTGACGATTTCATCGCGCACGCCAGCCAAGTCTGGAACCGTCGTTGCGGTGTACCGCTCCAACACGAAGGGACCTGGCCGCCGCGTCGAAAGGACAAACGCCGCGGCCCCGTCGCCAAACAGAAACAACTCGAACGGATAGCGCAGCATCCATAGTTGCCGTGTCAGCACCTCAGCCGCCACGACAAGCACTGTATCTACGACCCCGGCACGCAGCAGCTCTGCTGCCTGGAATAACGCCATGGCCGTGCAGCCACAGCCGCCGTAGAGGTCGAAAGTCAGTGTCGGCTGGGTAGCGCCAAGCAACTTGAGCACGCGGGCGGCAAGCGACGGGCACATGTGATCGAGAATGGTTTGGCAGCCGATGATCGCGCCCACCTCGCCGACATCGCAATTCGCTTGGGCTAAGGCTGCGTGTGCGGCGGACTGCCCGAGTGCCGACGAGGGTAAGAGCTGCTGCCGTGCAGCGAGATCGGTAGCGCTGTGGCGCGACAGGGTTCCAATCTTGCGTTCCACATCTTCTACGACGGCGTCGGCAACGTGGAAAACACGGGCTAGCTCGGCGTTCGAGTACACCAGCGGCGCCTGTGCCTGCCCCCAGCCGGCAAGGTAGATGGGCGGGCAATTCCTGTCGCTTGTGAGATCGCGGACAAGCATCTTGGTTCTCCCCTTCGGGGCAAACGAAGGCACGGTCCTCCGCAGTGCCGCCGACTGCATTGCCTGCGGCAGCACTTTGATGCTGTCCGCTGTTTCTTGGTGGAGAGATACGAGCGAGTGCGTGGGATCTCGCAAGACGAGCGACTTGGCATTGCCGTTGTGGCGGAGATTCCGCCATCTTTCGAACAGGAATCCACTAGCCGGGATGATTCACGACCTCGCGGCAAAATCGGGTCAAGCGGCTGAACGCACGAGGGATTCGAAGCATGTTGACGAAAACAGTGTGTTCTTTGAACCACGAAGGCACGAAGGACACGAAGCAAGAGCAGGGTGAGGTCAAGGGGGCT
>CAZGSN010000185.1:0-2094 GCA_964528465.1 uncultured Binatia bacterium (SeqCode) | reverse complement strand
GATGAGCAGCTTGTAGGTGGGCATGCCAGCAAAGCCCGGCAGCTTGACGACGAGTCGGCTGGCGGCGGACTTCTTTCCCGTCTTGGGATCCACGGCTTCGTTGATGGCCTTCAGTTCGATCTTTCGGCCATCCAGCGTTGCATGGAGGAAGGCTTCAAACTCGGCTGTCTTCTTGTCCAGCCAGGCTTTCTGCTCCTCGGCGGTGTCGTTGTCATCGTGGTTGGCGTCGATCTCGTCGCGCCGAAGAAGGGTGGACGGCGTTTCCGCAATGACAAGAACGAAATCAACTTCGAGGCGTTCGGGCAACACGTACAATATGCTGAAATGTTCAATATTGTCGTTGCCGAGCGGGTGGGCGTACGCCGAGCCGGTCATCAGCAGGACGCCGACGAACATCGCCGCGAGTATCGCATGCAGAGGACGGTTCGTTCTTCTCCCGTTGCGTTGAGCAATTCCGGAGGGGAATGGAACGAGCATGGCTCCCAGAGCGGGGATCCGCCTATCGTAGACGCGCGTTTCAGTACGCACACGATGATTGATCATGGTCACGCAAGATCACAAAGAATGCATCGATAGCGGTCCTCTCTCCATGCACACTTGAAGCTGAGAGCCATCAATCAGGCTGCTGACGCGACGGCTACCGTCCCTGCTGCGCCAGGCTTTCCATGATAGCCAGATACGGTTTGGCCTCTTCCTGGTCAGTGTGGTTGCGAATGGCCCGCTCGTATTCATCGCGCGCCTGTGCGATGTACTTGGATCTGGCGGCCTCGTCATCGGAACTGAGACTTGCGAGCAGGCAGCGGACCGCAGCCATGTTGGTGTGCAGCACCCAGAGTTGCTTCAGATCGTTGTCGGCCTGCTGGTATCCCTTAAGGGCATCCTCCGCCGACTTGATGGCTGAGCTGCGTGCCGCCTTCGCGGCCGCGATCGCTGCATCCGTACCATAAAAGGCTGCGGAGGTGCTGTCGGCCGATTTGCCCTTGTCGGGCAGGAGGCTGGCGTCGCCGACAAGGCCCATCACTCGCCTGGCATCGCCGAGCACCCGTGCCTGCCGGACCCAGCCTTCTGCCTGCTGAGCCTGGATCAATGCAAGCAGGTAGTCGAAATCGGCTTCGAGCGTTCTGGCGTGGCCCGTTGTGAATTTCTCGCCGGCAATCAGCGTGAGGCGAGGATTGGGGGACTCCGCATTCTGGGAATTCTGGTCTCGCGCGTCGCTGACGACCTTCTCGGCCGCTCGTCGAGCCCGGCCTGCTGCCTGTTTGCCGGAACGAGTGGCCAGTTCCAGAGCTTCTTTCTCAAGCTTGTCGGCTTGGACGGCCTCGGCAATTGCGGATCTCAGGATACCGATCGCCTCAGCTCCCAGTTTGGAGCGCGTGGCCTCCAGTCTGGCGACACGCTGGCTGAGTTCAGTCTGTAGCGCGGCAAGGCTGTTGATCTGCTTGTCGATCTCGCCCAGCAGTCCGGTTTGGGTGGCAACCAATCCGCTGGCAGAGCGGAGATCGGCTTCCAGTGCGGTCAGACCTCGCTCAGCCTTGATCGGCTGGGTGGGATCGGCCGGCACCATCGGGGCCTTCAGCATGTCGTCTTCGTCTATTGCGTCAGGCCGGGCATTGCGAAGCGATCCGTTGGTCAGAATGCTGGCCTCGCGAGACGCTTCTCGATTGATCTGTGACTCGCGATCGTAATCGGCATTGAACTTCTTGACGGCTTCGGGATCGGTGGGGTCCAGCTTGCGCTGTTCCATTTCGAGCATGCGGCGTTCGGCAGCTGCGGCGCTTGCCTGTGCCGTCTGGATCGCCTTCTTGATCTCTGCGATCTGTGTCGACAGTTGGGCCGTATGTGCCTGGGCTACGCCGAGTGATGCCGTGACTTCCGCCCGCCGGACTTTCAGCGCGTCGATACGCTCCTGCAACGTGGGCAGTCTCCGCAACTCGACAGGTTCGGGCGCCTGGGGCTTATCGGGTTTCTCCTGATCGCCAGGTCCGGTCGGTTGCTCGGGAGCCGGCGATGGTGGCTTACCTGCCAGTTTCGCAAGAAGACTTCCCAGCACACCCGGCTTGCGGGCTCCGCGCGCGGGTTGCCGGGTGGCGCCGG
>CAZGSN010000184.1:0-13362 GCA_964528465.1 uncultured Binatia bacterium (SeqCode) | reverse complement strand
GGACACAAGGACCCCAGAGAGGAGAAGGAGATTCAAGCCTTTCTTCTCTGTGCCCTCGGTGTTCTCTGTGGTTCATTTGGTCCTGGCCCCGGCTCTTAGCCTTACCCACAAATCGGCCGGCTGAACACCGACAGCAGAATGGAAAGGCAGCAAGGATCGTGTCCTCTCCCGTTCATCTCCTCAGCGCGAAAATCTCAGTTCAATTACTCACGTTCTCATAACGGCACTTGAGATGGCCTTCGAGACGCGGCCTGAACAGATGGCCGCTCCTCAGGCCGAACGGAGAGTTTGTTTGCTGATCCCAATAACCGTTCGCGCTGAGGAGCCGCCTCCTGAGTAGCGAAGCGTATCGAAGGATTTTGGCGGCGTTTCGAAGCGCGCGTCCAGTTGACTTCCACCCCAACTGAGGTTTTCGGGCTCAGCGCGGGAGAGGACACCGTATGGCTCGCGATGGTGCTTTGTTCGACCGAGAAGCCTTTCGGGGTACCGGTGTCCAGCACCCCGATTTGTGGGGAACGAGAAGGCCCAGGCTTGGGCCATGGTAAATTCCGCGCGTGAAATCTCGATTCTATGAACTTCCTTCTAGCCCCGAACTCGGCGTGGCTCGCTTACAGCCAGCCCAGGGAACGACCTAGCACGTCGGCACTGAGCCCAAGCAGAAACAAGCCACCGAAGCGACGCGTGTGCTGAAAGGCAAAGGCGGAATACCAAAGCGGCCAAATGTTGGGCGGATACTCTGGCGGAGGCGCCGCGGGCCGCGGCGAGCCATATGCCAGGAGAGCACGGCGATACCAGGGCAGCGCCCCAAAGACGGCCAGGAGCAGTACCGAGAAATACCCACTCAGCACGAGCAAAAAGACCAGCACGTACTCGAGGGTCAACATTGCAACCGTGGCCGATCGGGCGCGACGCTCCCCGAGGAGCACAGGCATGGTGCGAATGCCTTTGGCCGAGTCGGCCTCCAACTTGTCGATGTGCTTGCCGAACAACACCGTCGTCGCTGCCAAAGCTACAGGTAGACTCGCCAAGATAACCGATGCCGAAATTCCTCCAGTAATCACGTAATACCCGCCTCCCACCATCAGCGGCCCCCACACGACAATGACGGCGACCTCGCCGAGGCCAATGTACTTGAGCGGCCAGGTGTAGAAGAGAACGAAAAACGCGCCCGCGCCCAGCAGTGCGAGTGTTGCCTCGCCGCGCGCCGCCACCAGCACCAGGCCGGCCGCAAGAGCAATGAGGCCAGTCACAGCGGTGTAGGCCAGCACCTCGCCCTTGGTCATGAGCCCATGCTCCAAAGGTTGGGGTCCGTATTGCGAGCGGAAGTAGTTGTCCTTGTCGACGCCCTTGATGTGATCGGTCAGATCGTTGACCAGATTATTGGTAGCGTGGGCAAACAACAGGCCGATGGTCACCATCAGCCACAGCAGCAAGTCAAAACCACCGTCCCGCATCGCCAACAAGCCAGCGATGGCGGCAGAGATGAAGGTCATCACTAGCACCGCAGAGCGGGTAGCAATCAACCAACGCGAGATTACATCCAGGCCACTCCACTCCTCCTTACTGACGCGAGGAATGACGCTGACAGCTTTGGCCCACATGGATACGTTCATGTACCAACCCTTCCCCCCAATCTCCCTGCGAAGCATGAGCCAGCCGCTTCCGGCCATTGTTTCGCTGCTGCGCGGGGTAGAGTGGGCAAACTAAGGAATCCCACGCAGCACACAGCCAGCCGGCATTACCGAGTGCCTCCGAGCGGCGACTAGCCTGCCCAGCCCCACTTGCGTTTGTTGTTGTCGATCTCTTCCGCGGTCGGCTTCGGCTTTTGTTCGTGTTTCTTTACCGCGAAGTCGCCCGTACACTCGAGCATCTTGTAATTGAGGGGAGTGTCCTCGGCGAACAGATCCGGCGTGGCCGCCTCTTCGAAGATTGCCTGCCACGGGCATTCGGGCTCACAGGCGCCGCAATCGATGCACTCGTCGGGGTTGATGTACAACTGGTTGGGAAAGGTAGCCGAGTCGGAACCGGTGTAGCCGTAAATGCAATCAACCGGGCAAACCGCGACACAGGCGGTATCGACGCAATCCCTGCACAAACGCGTAATGATGTAGGTCACTGTCTTCCTCCTTCAGGCCCTCTTCTCAGCCCTGGCTAGCGATTCACCGGAACCATTCCGCAATGCACCGCTACGGCGCGGCAATGTGGCGGCGCTCCCCACAAATGTCAACGCGGGTGCGGCGTCTTTCGCACAAGACCAAGAACAACAGAAGCGCGGGCAGAACATGCGAGATTCCGGACTGCGCCCCTTCCAAATCCGCATCGGCGATACCGAACCGCGCCCAGCCTCTTCACCGACGCCTAGGATCCCCGTAGCGCTTCCGCCATGCGCACCGCATCGCGGGTGGCCGCTACATCATGGGTACGCACCAGCGCCGCACCGTTGATGACGGCAATGGCCGCTGCTGCAAGCGATCCCGCCAAGCGCTCCCCGGCATCGGCGCGCCCGCAGATCCGGCCGACAAACGACTTGCGGGAAATCCCCACCAGCAGAGGGCGCCCGAATCGCCGCAGCCGCGCCAGGTTCCTCAAAATCGCACAGTCGAATTCGTACCAGGGAACTGCCCCCTGGCGAAAGAAACCAATGCCGGGATCGAGCACTACATTTTCGAACCACACCCCCGCCGCCGCTGCCTTCTTCAAGCAGGCACGCAAGCGCTCACCGACCAGGGCTGGTGGCAACTTACTGCTCGCACCCACCTCCGCCGCCATGAGAATCGCTCCTTGTGCATGCGCCGCCACCGCAGCCATCCCAGGGTCGTAGCTCAACCCGCTGACGTCATTGATGAGATGCGCGCCCGCTTCAATAGCCGCCAACGCCACGCGGCTGCGTTGTGTGTCGACGCTCAAGGGGACATCCACCGAGTTCTTCAACACCTCCAAGGCGGCCAGCATGCGCCGTCGCTCTTCGCGCTCCGACACTGCGCCCTGCAGATACGGAGCCGTCGACATGGCTCCAATATCGAGAATCCCGGCTCCCTCCCGCACCATGTCTGCCGCCCGACGCTCCAGAGCCCTACGGCCACGCGCCACTGAAGCACCGTAAAACGACTCTGCCGATACGTTGATGATGCCGACCACACACGTCGGGAACCCCTGCCCCACTTCCACACCCGCAAGATTCGCGTACTGCGGACGTGACACCTTCTTCGCTGAGCGAGTTGCTTTCCCGGGCGCAGACAACACACCGTGCCCAGTTCGTTTCCGCTTCGACGGCAAGCGTACCATTGGTTCATCACCTGAGGAGGAAGGCTTCACGGCGCCCGAGTATTCGTGAAGCCCACGGCCAGCGCAAGCGATTCATCGGATAGGCAACTCGCCTGGCCGGATCTCCAGTGCCCACATCAACGACACGAACGGAGGCAAGGCGGCAACAGGATCTCCACGAATTCGGCCTGCCCCACACACCAGCCTGCACAAACTCTTGCTTGCTCCTGGCGCGCAACTCCCGCAAGCTGAGAGTCGAAAATGTCATCAGCACAATTACGGAACCTCTGCATAGGTCCTGCACGGTTCCCGACACCTACTTCTGAGCCGCGTCTTCGCTTGAACGTCACCCCGGCGAAAGCCCTGAGCCTTACCCACAAGTCGGCCGGCTGGACACCGACAGCAGAATGGAAAGGCAGCAAGGATCGGTGTCCTCTCCCGTGCATCTCCTCAGCGCGGGAGAGGGGAGGGTGAGGGCACAAAGTGTTGGCCCTACAGAAGTTTGGACAAGCGGACGTCGCTTTCGTACATCGGCGAATCGCAGCGCTTTTCCGAGGGTACCCTCACCCTCCCCTCTCCCACGCGGAAAAAACGCGTGGGAGAGGACACCGTATGGCTGGCATTGAGAGCTTGTGCAGAGCTTCCTTGAGGAACCGGTAATCCGCGGCCATGCCCATCACCAAGACAAGCGCCACCATCGCAGTCGCACTGGCGCAGTTGATCGCAGCCGCCGCCCTTGCAGTAGGCGAGCCAGTGGGCCCGTTTCCGAATTGGGCTGAACGGGTAATTCATGAATGGATCAACCGAGCCCGCGTCGACCCACAGGTCGAAATGACCGCCTGCGGCGCCCCGTGTGGCGAGAATGCTTGCTACAGCCCAAAGACACCGCTGGCCTGGAACCTCAACCTCAACCGTGCCGCCCGCTTCCATTCGGACGAAATGCTGCACCAAAACTACTTCAACCACCCATCGGCATGCACCGTCGTGGCCAATATCAACAGCCTCTACCCCGACAGTTGCAACGGTTCCGCAAGCTGTGCTTGCGTCGGCGGCGTGGTTGCCTGCTCGCCAACCTGCACTTCCTTTCCATCCCGCGTCGGCCTGTTCGGCGGCAGCCCAACCGGGGAGATCATCGCCAGCCCAGACGATCCGGATTTTGCGTTCTACCTATGGCTCTATGAACCGTACGCCAGCACCGCGTGCGGGTTTGCCATCCCCAACGGCCACCGTTGGCTCATCCTCGAGGGCGGCCCGGCCGTAGGCGTGGGCGTCTCAGGAATTTCCACCGGTGAGTTTGGCAGTGGCGATGCCCCGACAAAGATTCCTTCCGGTTCCCACTATCCCCGCCAGGCAAACAGTCTCGAAGCCTGGGCAAACTGGTACGATCCCGTGGGCGGAGCACCTTCGATCGCGCGCGTCAATGTCGACGGCACCTGCAGCAGCATGACATTGGGACGCGGCAGCGGTGAAAACGGAGCCTACTCGGCAACGCTCACCGACCTCGGCAGCGGCTGTCACCACTACTACTTCTCGTTCGTCGATTCCGGCGGCAACCCGGTGGAGTATCCAACCACCGGCTCGCTCGGCATTGGCCCAGACGGCAGTTGCGCAGATTGGGATAGTTCCCGGCCCTCGGCTTGCGCCAGCGGACCTACCCCTACTCCCAGCGCAACTCCGCTACCGAGCAACACACCGACCACGACGGCATCGCGCACACCGACCTCGACACCTTCCTCGTCGCCCTCGGCAACGCCAACCCGCACGCCTACAGCCACCGGCACCCACACGCCTACGCGCACACCGACTTCGACACCTTCGTCGTCGCCCTCGACAACGCCAACCCGCACGCCCACAGTCACCGCAACCCACACCCCCACGCGCACACCCACCGCCACCGCATCGCGCACTCCCACAACAACACCAACGAGGACATTCACCCCGACAAGAACCGCTACAGTGACACCTACACACACGCCGACACGAACCGCCACCAACACGCCGACCGCAACGGCCACCGCGACACCATCCCGAACACCTACGGCAACGCCTTCGTCGACTCCGACCCGCACTGCGACCTTCACTCCGAGCGGCAGCCCCACGCAGACCGCAACGCGCACGCCTACGGCAACGCCCTCACTTCCGGCCACTCCCACCCCGACAAGTAGTTCCACATCGACCGCAACTCGCACCGCGACCAGCACAGCAACCTCGACACCCACACACAGCCCATCGCCTACTCCAACCCACACGCCAACAGTGCCAACCGCAACACCAACGCTGACACCTACCATCACGGGTCCGGCGCTGATCAACCTCAGCAGCCGTGCCGGACGCCCCGGCGGCGTTGCTTGCGTGAGTACTCAGTTGGCCTCGAACGGGAATCTGGTTGCAGCCGCAGGCATAGACGTCAGCTACGACCCACTCGTGTTCGCCTGGAGCACGTGCACCGTGAATCCGGCGATTGGCCCGCTGTCGGTTTTCGAGAAGGACGTAAGCAGCTCAGCCCCCTTCACGACCGTACAACATCTCGACCTGGATGGTCCTACGGCAGCCACACTTCCGAATGTTCCGCTGTTCACCTGCAAGGTCAGCATTGATGCCTCGGCGCCATTAGGCATTAGCGTGCTCGGCAATAGCGCAACTGCCTACGACCCAGGCGGCAACGCTATTGCGGGGACATCGGGTACAGGCGCATCGCTGCGCGTGACCACCTGTAGCGCCGACTGCGACGGCAGTGGCGGCGCCAGCCTCGGCGAGCTTATGCTGTGTGTAAAGGCCTACCTCGGCGGCGCCGCCTGCAACGCCACCTACCCCGCCCAGAGCTGCACCGTCGCCGATGCCAACAACAACGGCTACGTCAGCCTCGGCGAGCTGGTCGAATGCAGCAACCGCTACCTCAACGGCTGCTGACGAGACGAAGCACGTCCAGATTTGGCGGTAGAAACGTCTGCCCAATTCGGACCGATCGTCTTTCCTGCGGGGTCGGTGTCGCTATCGGAGTCGCATCGATCCGCCTTCGCGCGGTGTCTCCACGCCCGCGTGCGGCCGATTCCGATTCCGATACCGATTCCGACCCCGATCTGTTTGCAGGCTTTGCTTGTGCAGCGGCTCCCTAGCGCCAGATCTGCGCCTCTCGGCGCTATCTTCCGTCGCTGGAACAAATCTGCTTGAAGCGTCCGCCAACGGAAGCTCCAGATCATGAAGTCCACACACGCAGGGGCTCAAGTGCGCTCACCGGAAAAGACTGCACCAAACGCCGAGCCCGCGGCTTTTGCCGGTATGCAACTCCCGACTGCCGTTCGCGTCGAGGGGTTGTGTAAATCCTACGATGCCATCCAGGCGGTCCGCGGCATCAGCTTTGAAATTCACAAGGGAGAGGTGCTTGGCCTGCTGGGGCCCAATGGCGCCGGCAAGACCTCGACCATTTCGATGTTGTCGACGCAGCTTCGTCCCAGCGCCGGCGATGCAACGGTGCTCGGCCACAGCGTGGCTTCCGATCGCCTGGCCGTACGGCGACAGATCGGTGTGGTGCCACAGGACTTGGCCCTGTACCCCAAGCTCACGGCGGCCGAGAACGTGCGCTTCTTCGGTCGCATGTACCAGGTGCCAAAGCTCGAACTCGAACGACGTATCGATGAGCTTCTCGGCTTGGTCGGCCTCGAGACTCGCCGCGATGATTTCGTGCACACCTTCTCCGGCGGCATGAAGCGCCGGCTCAACATTGCGGTGAGCCTGGTGCACCACCCTAAGATCATTCTCTTCGATGAACCAACCGTTGGCGTCGACCCGCAATCCCGCGAGCACATCTTTACCATCATCACACGCCTACGCCGGGACGGAGCCGCCATTCTCTACACGACCCATTACATGGAAGAGGCGGAACGGCTTTGCGATCGCCTCGGTATCATGGATGAAGGCAAGATCATCGCCATCGGCACGCTCGAAGAACTGCTGGCCCATGCCGGGTGCTCCGAAGTGATTGAGCTGCGCGGCTTGCCGTCCGTCGTCGATCTGGGCCGCCTGCACAGCGCTCCGGGAGTATGTCGCGTCGAACAGCATGATGGCGCCGTGCAGCTCTACGTCAGCAACGCCACCAGCCTGCTCGGGCCGCTGCAACAGTTGCTGCAACGCCACGGCCCTTCAGCCTCTTTGCAAATCGCTCCCCTGCGCCTCGACAAGCTATTCTTGCAACTCACCGGAAAGGAGCTGCGCGACTGATGATGCCCTTGCCCAAACGCCTTCCCTCGCCAGTTGCCGCCTTGCAACTCATCGCAGCAGCCCTGTGGCTATTCACCCGCGTCTCGCCCGTGCTCGCCGCGTCGCCGCTCGAGCACACCAAATCCGTGCTCGAAGAAGCCCGCGCCATTGTCGCCAGTGATCGCACGCACAACGACAAGCTCAAGGCCCTGTCCGAGCTACTCAAGACGTTTCTCGATACCGACACGATGGCCAAGCAGGCTCTCGACAAGCATTGGCCCGAGCTGAGTTCGGCGCAGCAGAAAGAGTTTCTGACTTTGTTTCGCGAGCTGTTTCAGCGCACGTATGTGCAGAAGCTCCTTCTCTTCGAAAAGCCCGACTTCGCCTATGCCGGCGAGGAACTGAACAAGGACGGCGCCCGCGTCGACACCAAGATTGTCACCCCGCGCGACGAGTTCGCGGTGATCTATCAGGTGCGGCCGAGTGGAACACGTTGGCTGGCGACCGACATTCGCATTGAAGACTTGAGCTTGACGATGAACTTCCGCCGTCAGCTCGATCGCTTGTTGACCAAGTCGTCGCCCGAGGACCTGCTCAATCGCATGCGCAAGAAGTATGGCCCGGATGGCACTGGCGGCGAGGACGATCTGTGAGACTGCTGCGTGTGATGCTGAAGGATCTGCGCCTCATCGGGCGCGATCGCTCGGCTCTTCTGTTTCTCCTCCTAGTACCCATGGTGATCATCCTCGTGGTCGCCGAAACACAGTCAGGAGAAGGCACACAGAGTATCCTCTTCCCTATCGTCAATGAGGATCAAGGGCCGGTCGCTAACGCCCTCATCAAGGGATTCAAGGAACACTTGCGAGTCGTGGAGACCGACCGTGCCTCGGCAGAACGATTGGTGAAGGTCGAAACCAAGGCTCCGGCAATGCTCGTGCTGCCGGGCGGCATGAGCAAACGCTACCTCACCGAAAAGCCATCGACGATCGAGTTGCTTACCGATCCGGCGCAATGGACAGAACTGCAGGCCATCAAAGTCATTTTTCTTCTGGCCGAGCGCGAGGCCTCCTCCTTGGGCGACCCGTTCGAGGAGAACCTTCTAGAAATGAAGGAACGAAGTCTTACCGGCCAACGCCTAAAGTTCACCTCGCTGGAACAGAACGTCCCTGGCTTCAGCGTCATGTTTGTCCTTCTCAACCTGATACTCAGCGTCGCCTACGGCCTACGCGACGAAGAGGATTGGGGAACCAACCGCCGCTTGGCCATTGCTCCCGTATCCCCAGCCATCATTCTCGGGGGCAAGTTGCTGGCGCGACTGATCGTCGGCACCATTCAACTGCTGATCCTCTTGGTCTTCGGGAAGCTCACCTACGGCCTCAACCTCGGCAGCAATCCCATTACCTTGGTGCTCGTTGCCTCTGCCATCGTCTTCTCCATGTCCTGCTTCAGCGTCATCATCGCCGCCGTGGCCCGTACGCGAGAGCAGATCGTACCCGTAGGTTTGTCCGCGGTATTCGTCCTGGCTGCCTTGGGTGGATGCTGGTGGCCCTTCTACGAGCAACCGCAATGGATGCAGACGATCGCCAACGGCGCGATGACCACTTGGTCGATGTTTGCCATTCACGATGTCATGCTGCGCGATCGCTCCTTTCTGGAAGTTGCACCAAAGATCGCCTTGCTGTTTGCGTACGGTGGCGTTTCGTTCGCTATCGGCTTGCGCCTGTTTCGCTTCAGCGATGCCTAGCTGCTTGTCGAAAGACAGAGGTACCCTTCGAGAAACCACTGTAGGGTTCCTAAGGCCGAACGGGCTTGTTCGGATTTTCGTTTCGGTTGGGAGACCACAAGGGGGAGTCTCATGCCGACTCCTTCTCTCCTGCTCGCTGGCGCTGCTCCTGGCCTCTTGCGCGGCCTTCGACGAGTCTCCTGCACCTCCCGTGCGACGGGTTACACCCCGTGCCGCTACCGTGACGCCACCTCCGACACCAACTCCGACCCAGCCACTCGACGAGGCCCCTCTAGACGAAGCTCCCACTGATGAATCTCCTATCGGAGAGGACAGCCAGGCACCGCCGGAGTGGAAGTCACAACCTCCCGAAGCCGCGACTCTTCCGGCAACGGCGAAACCGGAGTCGATGCTGAGCCATATCCACGCAACGACTCCCCCCAACGTCGCCGCAGCGTATCGTTTGATCGAAGAGGGCCGACGCTTGCTTGGCCAGGACGACCCGAATCAAGCCCTGAGCCGCTTCGAACGTAGCGTCGCTGTCGATCCAACCAACGCCTACGGATACTACTTTCTCGCTCTGCTCCACCGCGACTCGCAAGAATGGGCACAGTCCCTTGCCTTTGCCGGCCGTGCCGCGGCCTTGGCCGCGCGTAGCGACCCCCTCTGCGAGGCTCGCGCTTACACGTTGCAAGGCCTGGTCTACGAACAGGTCGGTCGCTTTGCCGACGCGCGTAGTGTCTACAGCAAGGCTCTGCAGCGCGACCCCCGCAATGCCGATGCGCAACTCGGCTTGGGTCGATTGAGCCCACGATGATCCCCAGGTCCCCAATTTCAGACATCCTGAGGTCGACGACGTCAGGCCAGAGGAAGCGGTACCTTGGAAACCTGCCTCCGACCTACAGCCTCCGGTCTACAGCCTACAGTCTGCGCGGCCAGGCTCGATCGAGTCCGAACGACCGCACCGACCGTACCCACGATCAAGCTCCAGAGTTTGGTTGCGGCTGTGGCCGCGCTGGGTCCTCTGTGGTTGAAGATCCTCTTTCCCTGATCAACTCAGAATAATCGAGATCAGGAGTTTTGAATCTGATGCGGATCCTTGGAATCGAAAGCTCGTGTGATGACACCGCGGCGGCAGTGCTGGTCGACGGCAAAGTTCTCTCGAGTATCGTAGCCTCGCAAGATGAGATCCATCGGCAATACGGCGGCGTAGTACCCGAACTCGCCTCGCGCTCTCACTTGCGCAAGATCCTGCCCGTCATCGAAGCGGCACTGCAACGCGCCGAGATGAGTCTGAACGACATCGATGGCGTGGCGGCCACGTGTGGACCAGGCTTGATCGGCTCACTCTTGGTCGGGCTCTCTGCGGCCAAGAGTATTGCCTATGTCCGCGGCCTTCCTTTCGCCGGGGTCAATCACCTCGAAGGGCACCTTTTGTCCCCACGGCTCGAGGCCGACGTACCGTTCCCCTACTTGGCTTTGCTCGTTTCCGGCGGAGACACGAGCCTGTACTACGCCGAAGACCTAGGCCGCTATCGACCACTTGGCAGCACACGTGACGATGCGGCCGGCGAGGCATTCGACAAAGCCGCACGCGCTATGGGCTTGGGCTACCCGGGGGGCCGCGTCATCGACGAACTCGCCCGTCGTGGCAATGCCCAGGCCGTCCGCTTTCCGCGTGCACGGCTCAAGCCACGACGTGGCCACGAGGACTTGATCGAATTCAGCTTTAGCGGCTTGAAGACAGCAGTCTGGCAGTACGTGCGGGACAACCCGATTCAAGGAGAAAGCATGGCAGCCGACATTGCTGCCAGCTTTCAGGCAGCGGTCATCGACATGCTCTTGGAAAAGGTGGAACTGGCACTCGACCGCACCGGTTGCTCTCAGTTGGTGATCGCGGGTGGCGTTTCGGCCAACTCCGGCCTTCGCGAACGAGCAACGGCCATGGGCGCGGCGCGCGGTGTGCGCGTGTGCATCCCGGCCATGCGCTTCTGCACCGACAACGCCGCCATGATTGCCCTGGCCGGAAGCTATCGCTTGCAACGCGGCGAGAGCGACGCGTTGTCGCTCAACGCCTGCGCGGACTTTGAGCTGTGAGCAGCCCTACAGCGGCCGACGCGCCACAGAGCCGGCGCGGCAAGATACGCGCCCAGTTGCAAGCTCTCGGGCAGCAGCCGCGCAAACGCTTCGGCCAACACTTTCTCGCCGACAAGGGGATAGCCGAACGCATCGTGAACTTGGCCCGCCTCACCGGCAGGGAAGCAGTCATCGAGATCGGACCCGGGCTGGGCGCGCTTACCGACCTGCTGGCCGGCAAGGCTCGCGAGCTGTGGCTGATCGAGATCGATTTCGGCCTAGCGGCAAGCCTGCGCGACAAGTATGCCGATCAGCTCCATGTTCACGTCATCGAAGGCGATGCCATGGATGTCGACTACGCGCGTTTCTTACCAGAAGGCGAGAAGGCGACGGTTGTCGCCAATCTGCCCTACAACATCGCCACACCGCTGATCGCCGAGATGCTCAAACGCGGGCAGCTCTTCCAGCGCCTGGTCTTGATGGTGCAACGCGAGGTAGCCCAACGACTGCGGGCCAAGCCCGGCAGCGCAGACTACAGCGGCCTGTCCGTGTGCACCCAATTCGCGGCCTCGGTACACAAAGGCTTGGTCGTCGGCCCCTCT
Organism: uncultured Binatia bacterium (SeqCode); assembly: GCA_964528465.1. Taxonomy (GTDB): domain Bacteria; phylum Desulfobacterota; class Binatia; order HRBIN30; family HRBIN30; genus CAZGSN01. The sequence continues at coordinate 1,500 of CAZGSN010000184.1, read as the reverse complement.
GCCTTTGTCCCGCGCCCGCGTGTCGAGTCTGAGGTAATCGTGATCGAGCCCCACAGCCAGCCCGTCGTGGAGGTATCGAGCGAAGAGACCTTTCGTAAACTCGTGCACACCGTTTTCCTGCAGCGCCGCAAACAGCTCCGCAATAGTCTGCGCGGAATGACGCCCGTACCAGAGCCGATCCTGCACGCCGCCGGCATCGACCCGGCCCGACGCCCGGAGACGTTGAGCCTGCAAGAGTTTGCGGCAATCGCCAACTTGCTGCACGCGCAGGCCTCAGACACTGCGGAGCACTGATGCCCGAGCTTCCTGAGGTTGAGACCGTACGTCGATCACTGTTGCCAATTCTTGGCAGGCGCATCGAGGCGGTTGAGATCTGGGAGCCACGCCTTCGCCGGCCCTTGCAAATCGACTTTGCGCAGAGGTTACGCGGGCGAGTCATCGAATCCGTGCAGCGACGCGGCAAGTATCTGCTCTTCGACTTGTCGCGTGACCTATGGCTGCTCGCGCACTTGGGGATGACTGGAGCCTTGTTGCTGCAGCCGCGGAAAACAGCGCGCGAGGCCCACGACCATGTGCGCTTGCAGCTTTCGGGGTTGCGGCAACTGACCTTCAACGACCCGCGTCGCTTCGGGATGCTGCGGGTCGGTGGCCTCCAGGATTTCTCCGAGTTACGCAACGTGGGCCCCGATGCACTCGCCGAGAGCTTCACCGAGGTGGATTTCTTTGCTCTGACACGCAAGCGCAAGAAGCCAATCAAGAGCTTGCTGATGGACCAGCCGCTCCTTGCCGGCGTCGGCAACATCTACGCCAATGAAGCTTTGTTCCGCGCCGGCATTCGTCCGGGGCGACGAGCGGCGGGGCTCACACGACATGAAGCCTGCAGCCTGTTCACAAGCTTGCGGGAATGCCTCAACGAGGCCATCGCGCTAGGCGGCAGTTCCATCTCCGACTACCGCGACAGCAACGGCCGCACCGGATACTTCCAGCTCACTCTCGCCGTCTATGATCGCAACGGTCAACCCTGCCCGCGCTGTGCGCAAGCTATTCGCCGCCAGGTCCATGCAGGCCGCAGCAGCTTCTACTGCCCCAACTGCCAGCGCTAACCCCGCCGCCAGTCAGTTCAGCCCGAAAACCTCAGTTGTCGTGGAGGTCGACTGGCCTTGCGCTTCGAGACGCCGCCCAAAGAGGGCGGCTCCTCAGCGCGAACGGAGGCAGGGCTCCGTAAACATTCTTTCCGTTCGGCCGGAGGAGCGGCCTCCTGAGTAGCGGGATGTCCAGGCCGCGTCTCGAAGGCCGTCCCCAGCGCCCTTGCGAGAACGTGAGCGATTGAACTGATGCTTTCGGGTTCCGGAAGCTCTTGACAGGTAGCCCCGCAACCAAATCGGGGTCGGAATCGGTATCGGTATCGGTATCGGCCGCGACACAGGTTGGGAGACACCGCGTAAAGTGGGATCGATACCGATTCCGATAGCGACCCCGCCCCCGCAGGGAAGGCGACCC
>CAZGSN010000183.1:0-2075 GCA_964528465.1 uncultured Binatia bacterium (SeqCode) | reverse complement strand
AGCCGCGGCCGTGAGGCCGTGGATTTCGGATGAAAGCCAACAAATACCACGCACGCCCCCGAGCCCAGGGGACGATTGTTTCGCTAGACAAGCTGAAATCAACCGGCTACTTTCGCGCCCTTGATGCATGCCCTCAAATTATCGCGACTAGCGCCTGTCCTCGGTTTACTCTGCATTTCCTTATTGCTCTTGGAAGGTTGCGGCCGCGTCAGTAAGCGGGCGCGGGTTCCGAAGGACGTTGGTTTGCCGGAGATGGAAGCAACGGTCGAGGCAACGGACAGCGACGCGGATTTCGAGGAAGAAACCGACGAACTCGTAGAAGAGCAGAAGCGCAGTGCCGAGTTGGAGCAGCGTCTCGACGACAGTACTCGCCAAGTGGAGCAGTTGCGGCGCGAACTCGACGCCACACGCCGCCAACTCGGACAAGCCGAGCGCAGCAAACCTTCCGCCCCCGAACTTTGGGGGCATACGCCGGCCACGCTTCCAGGTGGAATGCAGGCTGGTGCCGAAACGGAAGCCGAGGCTCCGCAGACGATCATTGCCTCCCTGCGCGAGGCGCTGGCACGCGAGCAGCAGCGACGCGAGTCGATAGAGAAGGAGCTGGCGCGCCTGAAGATCGAGACTTCAGCTCCAGTGTTTGGCGACTCCCGTATCCCCGAGGCTGACTTCTTGGCCGTGAAGCAGGAGCTAGTCGAGCTTCGCCGCACCTTGGATCAAGAACGACGCACCCGCGAACAGATCTCCGAGCAACTGCGCGCCCTACAAGCACGCCCGGTGCAAGTCAGCTCCGGTAGCGACAGTGCTGAGATGCGTGCCCGGCTGCGCAAGTTGGAAGACGACAAGCGCAAGATCCTCGAAAGCCTCGACCGCAGTGTTGCCACAAGCCAGCGCCGCGCCTCGGAGTTGGAGCGTCGCCTCCACAATCTGCGGGCTACCGGTGGACGGGGTGACGCCATCGCGGCCATTCAGGCGGAGAATGCCGCCCTACGATCGAGTCTCGACGAAGAACGTAAACGCACGGAACTCCTGGCCGCCAAGCTCAAAGCCGCCGCAAAGATCACCGATCTAATGAATGATATTGGCGACGCCCCGGACCGCCAGTAACGCGAACCCACCCGCAGAGACTGTCGAAAAAGAAAGATGGAAGCCCGCCACCCGGGCGCAAGCAGGCGTCCAGTGGCAGACGCAATCCACGATTACGGTATTCCAGCACTCGACGCCGGCTTGCGCCGGCATGACGGACAAACGGAAACGCAGGTTCCGAGAAAATCGACAGCTCCCCCGGGGGTACGTCTCAACGAAGAGGCGATCTCAGCGGCCAGCGCTTCAAGGCTGTTTCAAAGCATCCAGAACCTGTGCGCAGACGTTCCCTAACCGATCAACCGTCGGAGGAACGCAGGACGCTCCACGAGGACGGGTCGAGGACCTTGCCACGGATCGCATAGAAGGTTCCATGTGGTGCCTGGTCGATGGACTTGTCCCAACGCTCGCCGGGTCTGCCGAAAAAGAAATGACGCTCGCGCTGCTCTCCCTCCGGCAAAGCCAGGATCGAACGACCCGGAAACTGCACCTTCACTCCGGTAAGCTCGGCCACCGTCGCGGCAACGTCAGCCACCTCGGCCTGAGCGTGCGAGATACGTAGCGAACCATGCGCCGCCGCCGGCTTGATCAGCAAGGCCGGCCACGCGTCCCCTACGAACAGGCCATGCGCAATCGGCGACAAACCCGCCTTCTCGCCGCGCGTGCCGTGATCGCCCAAAAACACGATGTGCGAATTGTCGTACACTCCAAGCTCCTTGAGCTTGCGCAGAAAGGCGACAAACATTCTCATCGAGCACACGTTGGTCCGCACATAGTCGGCGCGTGATCGCGTCAGCGGCAAGAAGCGACAGTCTTCATCAAGGGAGAGCGGTGGGTGGGCGTTGAGCAGGTGATAGAGCCGAAAGGCCGGAACATCCGTATCCTTCACCGTTAGCCGCTCTTGCAGCAGGCGCATGAAGTCGATGTACCAAACCGTCTCGTTCACGTAGCTCGCCCCGAGGCCGAGGAGCTTGGCCGCCACGCCGCTGCGGCCG
>CAZGSN010000182.1:0-2285 GCA_964528465.1 uncultured Binatia bacterium (SeqCode) | reverse complement strand
CGCAGTCGCTTTTGTTTGTGCCACCCCGCAAACAGTAGAAGTTGAGAACGTAGGCACGCAGATCCTTCTTGGCCACGCCCTTGAGATGCTGCGCCAGGTCGACGGTTAGGTTGCAGTAGCCCTTGCTTGCGGGCGAGAGGGAATTGCAAATCTCCGGTTTGCCCTCGGCAACCGCCAAGCAGGCTAGTGCCTCACCCCCGGTGGCGCTTGCCCCCAGTACCTCTTGTTGCTCCTTGGGGAGGGATTGGAAGCTCGAGCCGGAACGTAAGCTCGCGGCACCCTTCTGGCAGTTGCTCAAGTTGGTTACCGCAGGGTTATTCGGCGAAGCTGCAGCCGCAGGTACCGCCGGCGTTACTGCCGCGGTGATAGCGCCGGTGGCGGCTGCCGTTGGCGCAACAGCCGTTGCCGCGGGGACGGCCGCGGCCGCCGGTGCCGCCGCCGCAGGCGGTGCGGCTGGAACCGCAGTGGCCGCAGGCTCTTCTGCGAGGCTACCTCTGCTCCCCCCAAGGAGAGCAAGTCCAAGGCAAATCGTGACAGCAGGAACGAAACCAACCAATGATGTGTGCTTGTGCATACCCCATGTTGAAATGAGCGGCGTTGCAAATCAAGTCCCAAGGTCAAAGAGCGTATGCATCCGTGCCGTGCCTCACCCGGAACAGTCCAACGGAGGAACCAACTACTCTGCTTTGCCTGAGTTCTGCTTCTCCAGGCGCCGTATGCGACGCAAGAGGTCGGGGAGCTGACGAAAGACGGCGATCGAGCGACGCCAATCGTGAATTTCCGTGGCTGGATAGCCGCCTACCACCGCACCCGTTGCTACATCGTTGGAGAGCCCGCTCTGGGCGGCAATCTGGGCCCCATCCCCAACGGTGAGGTGACCGGCAGCGCCAACCTGTCCTCCCATGCGCACCCAGCGACCGACACGTGTGCTGCCGGCCAGACCGCTTTGCGCTGCAATGGCACTGCCCTCACCAACGTGACAGCCGTGGGCAATCTGCACCAAGTTGTCGATCTTGGCGCCGCGCTCGATACGCGTAGCTCCCACGGCGGCTCGGTCGACCGTCGCGTTGGCGCCAATCTCCACATCGTCTTCGAGGACGACGATGCCAGCTTGGGTGATCTTGCGTGCCTTGCCGTCGCTTCCAAGCACGTAGCCGAAGCCGTCACCGCCAAGGACACAACCGCTCTGTAGGGTGACGCGGTGGCCGATGCGGACACGCTCGCGCACGGTGACATTGGCGAAGGCGCGAAAGTCGTCGCCCACATGTACCTCCGGATACAGAACCACATGCGCGTCGAGGCGAGCCCGCTCTCCGAGCACGCAGTCCTCACCAATCACACAATACGGACCAATCGCCGCGTCGCGTCCAAGAGTCGCTGATGCGGCGATCACAGCGGTTGGGTGAATTCCCTGCGGCAGAGCGGGGGGCGTGTAAAAAAGGTCGATGGCGTTGGCAAAGGCGAGATATGGATCGTGGGCGCGTAGCGTCGCCATGGGCAGTTTTGCTTCCGATGCGGCGACGATGACGGCACTTGCTTTGGTTGTCGCGAGATAGCTGCGGTAGCGCGGGTTCGAAAAGAACGTCAGCGAGCCGCTCGCTGCCTCTTCGATTGGGGCTACATGGTCGATCTCCACGGTGCCGTCCCCATCAAGCTTGCAGCCAAGCCGCTCGGCTATTTCTGCCAGTTTCATAAGCCCTCCGCGCCGCCGGACCCTAGCTACGCGTTGTGAGAGCGGCAAACCAAGGATCGTGTGCTTGGTCTGTGACTGCGTAGCCACCGCTTCTGCACGAGTGGCCCTGCCACCAGATCGGAGTCGGAATCGGCCGCGACACAGGCGGATCGGTGCGCGTGAAATCGGATCGATACCGATTCCGATAGCGACCCCGACCCCGTCATGAGTCTAAGAAAGCTCTGCACCAGCTCTCAATCACTCCCGGAACAGACGGTCGCAAACCAACGCTCCCAACCCTGGTCATCCCGGCTTTCGCCCTAATCCTTACCCACAAATCGACCCGCTGGACACCGGGGGCGATCGCCGCCAAAGAAGCCAACGCAGAGGCGCAAGCGAGGGAAGAGAGCAAGAGGAACTGAAGAATCACAGGAGGCAACGGAGAAAACAGAGAAAGTCTTTTCAGTTTCTTGCGATTCTGCCTCTGTTCCCTCCGTGGCCTCCTGTTCAATTTCTTATTTTGGTTCCAGTCAACGGCCGGGATGCGGCATCCGTGAAATCCGTGGTCCAATGGGCCAATTCGGGCCTGGCTTTCTCATCCGGTCCCGGTGTC
>CAZGSN010000181.1:0-38774 GCA_964528465.1 uncultured Binatia bacterium (SeqCode) | reverse complement strand
GCTACATCAAACGGGCACGATGCGGTGGTGGCATCGGTTACCTGCCCGACTCGTTCCACTACCTTGCCTCCGGGACAGGTGAAAGTTCCGGGAACGCAGACGTTGCTTCGCCAATCGCACAGCGAGTTCATCTGTGCCGGCCACTCGCTGGACCAGCCGCTGCTCCGCGCCAGAGCTGCTTTCGCCTCTTCTTCCAGGTCGCAGGCCGTGATCATCGACAAGGGGTCCGACAACTCCGCCGCGTCCTCCTTGCCCAACACCACATCGAAGCCGGGCGCGATCGGCGCGCGGTCGGGAGCGGTAACGGCCAACTCCCAGTCGTCGTGTGAGTAGCCATCTTCCACGGCGCGATCGGCGGGCACATCGAAGCGCGCCGGGCTGGCGCCCTCCCAGGCTGGATTTGTCCAGTCGACCGCTGCAATCTTTCTTGGGTTAGGCGCCAGGAATCCGTTGGAGCGGATCTCATCGGCCAGCGCCGTGCGCAGATCGGACTGCACGAACGGTGGATCGTCGAACTCGGGTAGTGGACCGCTATCTACGCGCTGCGCCAGGAACGCCGCATTCCGGCTGGCTTCCAGATCGCAACCTCCGTTGACAACCGTCACACCATAGAGAGTGTCGGCCCGCAGCGGTGGTGCCGTGCAACGAATCTCATTCTCGCTCACCAACTCGACATCCGCACAGGCGACAGGTCTCGATCCGAGCCCAGGATCCAAGCTCACCTGCATGCTCTCGTGTGGCGTGAAGCCGTTGCCGAGAATGCGGACTCGGTTGGAGCGGCCATACCATGCTTGGGAGGGTGCGACCGCCGTCACGCTCAACGTTGGGCAGCAAGTATCCCCACGTGCAAACGCCTCGGCTCGCTCCCACATGCCCAGATAGGCCTCGGCAGAGCTTTGTTTGAGCTGCGTGAGAGTCGTTGCATCGAGGCCCGCTGCCGCCAGCTTGCTGAACAACACGGGCAGCTTGCCGATGTGAGCCAGCCCCGCCATTTTGATGTCCTGCGCTTCGCCCGCAAACACCATCTGCGGAATGAGTCCGTTGAGATCGGAGCCCAAGGCTACCTGCACCTTCTTGACGCGGAACAGGTAGTCGAGAGCGTAGGCAAAGTGGAATTCGTTGCCGCCGATATTGTTGCCGGGCATCGGCTGCGGTCCCGCCACGGGAAGGGAGCTGCTGAGGCCGGCCGCATTTAGAGCAGCGAAGTAGGCATTGGCCGCGTGGTGATCGGCACCGGTGCGCAAGCCGAACATTCCCCCGGTCTTGTGAAGCAGATCCAGCTCCCAATCCGGGCTGGTCTTCTCGTGCTTCTTGTCCGCCTTCCAACTGTCCTCGTCGAGGAGCGAGCGCGCATGCCCATGCGATACGTAGACCGGATAGTTGCAGGCGGCGCTGACCAAGGTGTCGACATCCCTGACGCTGAGTTCCGACATATGAGCAATGTCGATCGGCATCCCCAAGTTCATCATGCGCAACACGAAGCGCTTACCGGCGCGTGTTAGCCCGAGGAAGTTGAGCTGACCCTTTGTGGCGTCGCACTTGGCGTAGCTACCGGTGCCGCCGTTGTCCTTGCACAGGTGATGCACACTGGGGAGGTTCTTGATCGTCTGCACGAGCTTGATGCTACCGTCGTGGAAGGCCACGCCGCCGAGCCGGCTGTTGAATTGATGCAGCGGCTGCAAGGTGCGTACGCCCTTGTTGAAGTACGTCTGCAGAGTGGCCCTGGGGTCGGAGCTGTTGAAGATGTCGCTAGCTTCGATCGACAGGATCACGGCGAGCTTGTTGTCGTGGATGATGCTGCGCGCCTCCTCCGCGCTGTGGGCGATTTTGTACCAAGGGGTGCTGGGATCACCGCTCATGGCAATGGCCGCATCGAGCTGTCGCTCTATGTTGGAGGCGTCGCCGCAATCGTAGCCCGGCGCACGATTGGCAGCCGGCAACAGCGCGCAGAAGGCTTCGTTGTTCAAGGCTGACATGACCATCAACCGCAGGCCGTCTTGGTACGCCTGGTGGAGCCAAGTGCTGTGGACTTGCTGATGCGCAATGGCATCCCACGATGGCCAGGCGGCTTTGTCGACGTTGTGCGGATTGCGGTCGGTCCAATCGTGGGCTCGGTTCTCCGCATGCAGGGTGACCGAACCCCAACTCGCATCCCAACTACAAGCAGCACCACAAGCCGTTTGTCCGAGGGTGTTGCAGGCCAATCCCACACTCTTGCCGTCACCGTCGCGGTCGCGGCACAACGAACCAACGCTCTGCAGCGAGCAGACGCTGGCGTTACACTTGGACTTTGACAGAGAGTTGCAGGCCACGTTGCCCCGGCAAACCGGCCAATCCCAGTAGCACGCATTGTTGCAGTTACTGTTGCTGACCAAGTTGCACAGGGTGCCGACACCAATGCCGTCGCCCGGCTTGTCGCGGCAAACGTTCCCGACACTCTTCCATTCACAAACGTGCGTGGGGGTGCAGTTCGCTTGGCTCAACAGGTTGCAAGCGACGTTTCCCCGGCACAAGCCTGGACCTGGGATGGAGTTGGCTTGGCAGTAGCCATGGCGGCGGCCGGCGTGCAGCCCAGTGTCGGCGCCGGATGCTTCGGAAGCCAGTTGGCCGAGCAGGAGACCGCCAAGTGGACCGGCGACCGCCATTACCAATGTTTTGTCGAGTGCGCCGTGATTACGCCCCGGAGCCAGAGGCACGTTGCCGCTGCATCTAGGGACGGCGGTAGCCAGCGGCCCCGTGGCTTTGCCATACAGCCAAGCACCGCCTAGGCCTTCGTTCGTAAACTGATGCACGTGCAGATCCGCGTAGCCAACGACAGGAATCACGCGGCCAAGGACGCGAGCAGCCGGCAGCGCGTTCACCGCCATCATGGAAAGGCTCAGGGTAAGCAAGATACGGCAGGCTTGCGTAGCCAGCCGCAAAGATCTCAGGCCTCTGTAGGAGCACATCCTGCCCCTCCTTTCGCCATCGGCGGATAGGCACTGGTTCAAAAGAGACTGTTGCGGCGACCATACGGCCGGCGAGGGCTTAGCGTCAAGGGGAATAGCGACGAGACGACGTGTAATGGCGACGGCGGAACCCGACGCTGGGGTTCTCCGGTTCCGGGCGCTGCCGCTATTCGACTACCTCGATTTGTATCTTGTCGACCACTGCCAGCAATACGGCGTGCTGATCGGGATCACCTTCGACGAGCTTGAGATGAGTTGCGTCGGCAGGGAGCTGGCCTAGGGCGGGGTCGGCGGTGACCCAGCGCCCGAGCCACACCTCGCACCAGGCGTGATACAGGAAAGCGCCATCGAGATAGACCAGGCCTGCCACCACACGTGCCGGCAGGCCTATGGATCGGGCCAGGGCCGCCAGCAAGACGGCGTGCTCGTTGCAGTCCCCGCGACCTGAATCGAGAACCTGCAAGGCGTTGGGGACGCTCAGGGTTGGGGTCTTGTCGACAAAGGCATGCACCCAGTTGTTGAGATGTTGTGCTGCGCGCTGTGCGTCTGTTTCTCCTGCCAAGATTTCTCGCGCCAGGGTACGCACGCGCGGATGATCGCTTTGCAGAAAGAGGCTTGCCTTCAACTCTTCGGCGAGGCCATCGCCATAGGGAAGCTCGTAGGTATCCGCCGGATGCAAGGGCGACCGTTGGATCGTCAGCATCTCCCCGTCCCGAATTTGCTCCGCATCCTCGACAACCCGATCGGTGCCGCCGACCCGCAAGCGCAGGCGCCGACGCGCGCGAGGGTCTGCGATCGTACCCACCGGCACGGCAGCTCGCTGGGCAATGTCGACGAACGCGTCTGCCTGCACCTCCGCGAGGGCTTCGTCACGCCGCACCTGGAGCAGTACCAAGCCGAGCGGACCTTCCTCGCGCAGCACTTCGCCGCTGTCATCCAACCATGCCGTGGTCGTTACCCCGTGAGTTTCCTCCTCCAGCCTCCAGCCGATCACCGGCGGCTGGCGATCCGGGATCGTCTCGCGCCGCAGTACTCGCGTGGTGAGGTCTTGGTTTTTCGACAGCACCGGGTCCCATACCTGTACCCGCATCTCCTGGCCCTCCTGGAGGGACGCGGGGTTCAGGGAAGCTCGCAACGACTGCGGCAGATACACCGGCTCCTTTAGGTCCATTTGGTAGGTCGACGGAGTACCATCCAGGTCGAGCTTGACTACCAGTGTGTTCTCGATCACCTGCGCTTGCGCGGTGAAGTAAGTGCCGTCGCTGCGTAGGGAGAAATCGGCGTGGCGGAGCGCAAAGCTGTCATCGAGTTCGGCGCGCACGAGAGTACGCACCTGGCGTTGTGCCTCTAGAACCTTGAGGCGCAGGAAGCTCTCCTCAAACAAAGCTGTCGTCTGGGCGGTGGTGTGCAAGGTTCTGTGCGTGAAGCCGATGCGCTGGCCTCCTTGGTAAATCGCCATCCACTCGTCGCGAGGGCCGTCTTGGGGAATGCTTGCCGGGCTCGCAGAGGCACTGCTTGTATCGTGATTCTCCTGGCCTGCGCGCTGCCAGGCCGCCGCCAGCAGCGCCAGCCATACGCCCAGAATGGTCACCCGCAGAATCTTCCCTCTCACCGGCATCTTGCTCCCTTGTACCTTACTCCCCGTCTCTCGTTCCCCAAGCCCGGCATTACCGGCATTGTTGATATCGAACGCCTGGCCCGCACCGATGATTTGCCGGTCGAGCAAACTCTACCGGGGGATGGCGACACGCGCGGTGTCGTCACGTGCAGATTCCTGCCAAGCGGAGCGAAGGTGATGTGGACATCGGAGTTGTAGGCGTTGCCGTGTAGCCCACCACCCTCCTACCAGGGAGTGGGCTTGTAGTCTTTCAAGAATAGGCCCCACATGTGCTCGCCGGTTCGCATACCGGAGAAGATAGGGTCGACGATTCTGGCGGCGCCGTCGACCGCGTCGAGCGGTGGGGAAAACCCGTGCTCGTCGCGCTTTCGCTCTGCGAGCGGTGCCGGGTCTTCGTCGGTAATCCAGCCGGTGTCGACGCTGTTCATGTGGATGCCGTCGCGCACGTAGTCGGCGGCCGAGGTGCGCGTCATCATGTTCAACGCCGCCTTGGCCATGTTGGTGTGCGGGTGTTTGTCGGTTTTGAAGTCACGGTAAAACTGCCCTTCCATCGCCGAGACGTTGACGATGTGTTTGTCGCGCGTCGGCACGCGGACCATCAGCGGCTTGAGGCGAGCATTGAGGACGAACGGGGCAACCGCATTCACGAGGTGGACCTCGAGCAGTTCTACCGAGGAGACCTCTGCCAGGCTCAGCCGCCAACTGTTGCGACCTCGCAGGTCGACCTGCTGCAAATCGGCATCGAGCTGACCTTTGGGGAAGATGTCGCTGCCGCGGCGTAGGTCCTCCGCCAGTAGGGCGAGTTGGCTGGCACGCACCGAGTCGAGCATTGCGTCGGCCACCGGCACGGGTGTTCGGCTTTCCACTTGTTCGGGGAGCAGGTGGCGCAGCGGAGCTGGCAGTGCCGAGATGGGGGCTGCTTCCGCCTGCAGCAGGTGATCGTAGAAAGCGGCCGGTCGGCGCACGGTTTGGCAGGCATTGTTGAGCAGGAAGTCGAGGCGCTCGTAGCTGGCAAGAATGCGGCGGCAGAAGGCTTCGACGCTCGGGGTGTGGCGCAGGTCGACACCATAGATGGCTAGACGCTCGCCCCACTGTGCGAAGTCTGGCTCGCGCGCATAACGTTGTGCCGCATCGCGCGGGAAACGCGTCGTCGCAATCACTCGCGCCCCGGCACGTAGTAAGAGAATCGACGCGTGATATCCGATCTTGACCCGAGCCCCTGTAACCAGGGCAACGCGACCGCTCAGGTCTGCCGTCTGCCGTCGCTTCTCCCAGTTGAGTGCCGCGCACGCGTCGCACAGGGCATCGTAAAAGAAGTGCACGACGCGGTACTCCTGCTTGCACACGTAGCACTTGCGCGGTTCCTTCAGCTCTGCAGCCGAGCTCCTCTCGTGTGATGGCGCCTCTACTGGTCCAACCTCGGGGAGCGGAGTGGGAAACACCGGAGCGCGGCGCAAGGAACGCATGCCAGTGCGCTCCAGGATGTCTGTGTCGCTGCGCCGAACCGCCTGGCGATCACGACGCCGAAAGGCCTTGGCGATTTGCCGCCGCGCCGCGCGTTCCGGGCGCGACAACTGTCCGGCGGCTGCCAGCAAGCGCCGCCGCAACTCCGTATCCAACTCGGTGAGCCGCGACGGATCGGCAAGCAGCTCCTCCAACAGCTCGGCACATCGCTGCACTTCAAGGAGCCACGCATCGGTGGATGGACGCTTCGGCGGACTGCTCACAGTTGCGGTCTTAGCAAGATCGCAGCGGGTGGCGCTCGTGCTCTTGCGGAGTCATGGCAACGAGAGCCCACATCCCCGGCGCGAGGTTGGAGTCGAGACGGAGCCTACGACTAGCAGGCCCGCAGTTCACTCAGCTTGAAAGACGACGAGGCGTCCCCCAACGCCCCATTCCGGGGCGGCGTCGGTTTCCTCCCGCTCCATCGCGGGCAAGTTGATACTTTGCCTGGTGCCGTGAGCAGGCCACGTAGTCAATGGTGTCGATGTACGGATCGCCTATTCCATCTGGGAGCAAGCCTGCCGGTGACTCCCCTACTCGGTCACTGCTGGCACGGAGCGAGGGCACTGTGCACGGCACGCACCAGCTCCTCTATGGAGGCAATGCCGTTGGTGTCTGTATCGATGCTCGCGCAAGGGAGGGGGCCGGAGGTCAAGGCCGCACGCAGGTTGGAGAGAATCTCCGTCAAGGAGACGACGCGATCGCCATCGCAATCCCCGGCACAGGTGACCGGCGTGCGCGTAGGCGTGGGGGAAGTTGGAGGTGTCGGACTGCGGCTCGGCGTCGGGGGATTGGTGGGGACGCTTTGGATCTGCACGATCATCTCGCGTGCCGGCCCCATTGCGCCAGAGCTGTCGCGGACACGCGCGGCAACGACGGTAGCACCAACGGGGAACTGGCGAGCGCTGGAGATAGGCGCGCAGTATTGCGCCGTCGTTTCCGATGCAACGAAGTGGTTCGAGCCATCGGCGAAGGTCGTGCAGGCATCTTCGGACTGACCGACTCCTAGGGCATGCCCGGTGCCGTCGTTGACGCGACAACCAAAGTCGTTGATGGCGTCGGCGACGGTCTGATTGGCCGCAAACACCAAAGGGGTAGTTGCCGGAATGCCATCGCGCACCTCAGGGTCGTCGGCACATACTTCCGGATTGCCGTTGCCGAGCGGGCTCGACAACAGGACCTGGAGGTCCGGTAGGATAGTTGGGTCTTCTTCGTCGTAGTTGAAACCAGCCAGCCCCGGCTCTCCTCCACTGGCCCCAGGGGTGGCTTCGACGACGATGGAAAAGCCGGCACCACCGACGCGGGTGTAGATTGGTCGCCCCGAACCGTCGTAGTCGCTTGGTTCGATCACTGTGTTGTCGGAACGGGCGAGACCAAGGTAGGAAATCTCGGGACCCGCCGGACAGTCTTCGCCACGATACCCAAGTTGATAGCGCCCGTCTTGCGCTTCGATGCAGGCGCTTGCCAGCACTGTGTAGACGCCAGACTGTCGGATCGTCAGTTTGACCTCGCCACTGCACGTGCCCGCTCGATTGACCTCGATTCCCTCGGGGTCGAAGACCTGCAAGCGAACACTTCCGCGCTCGCCGTCCATATCGGTCGCACGCAGGATTACCTGCTCCCTGGATGTTGCGGAAAAACGAAACGAGTCGACCGCACCCGCCCCCATCCATTCGTAGACGCGTGGCACCAGGCCACAGGGAAGAGGGCGCGCACAGCTTGCTGGGCCACCGGAAACCACATTGGCGTTGATCGTGTAGTCGATTTCGTTGTTGCCGATGCAGTCGGAGATCTCCACCGTTGCGACCTCAGACAGCGCAATGGTCAGGGCGCCGCTGCAGGTCTCCAGGCTGCCGCTCTTGATGCGCAGCAGGCTGGGGACGGAGGAGCGATCGACCACTTGCACCGCCAACACGGCGTCGCTGTTGGCTTGCAAGCTGTACGCATGCGCTTCGCCGGCATTCAGGTGGCCCTGAATGTGATCGCCGCAAGACAACGGGGTTTGCGCCACACTGTGCGTCGCCTGCAGAAGCACCCCGACCAGTAATGCTGCCAGCGCTAGCCGGCGTCGCTGCTTCACTGTAGTGCGTGCTGTTCGATCCAACCCTGTCGCCCATCCGCAAGGGTGACCCGATACCACCCACGCTCTTCGAAGGAAATCTCCACGACGCTACCGCGTGCCAAACGTTCCACCAGTTGGGCGCGGGCATTGGCCTCGGCAAAGACACGCGCCTCCGAGGCGATGACGCGGCGCGTGGCCACCGGCTGTGCTGCGGAGCGGCTTCCCGCCGGTACTCCCGGCATTAGGGGAACCTGCAGGGCCACCACATAGAGCAGCATGCCGGCTGCAAAGGCAGCAGGCATGAGCACGGGATAGCGCAGGCCAGCTCGCACGCGTTCCCACCACGAGCTTTGTTCCTTTGGTCGTGGTGCCGCTGCCGGCTGCGGTTCTGCCCACGCAATGGCCTGTTGTCGGAGCGAGGGGGGGACTGCAACGGACATCTCTGTCGCCATGGCCATGGCTCGCTGAAAGCGTTGCAACAGGTGGGTGCAGGGATCGCACTCGCGCAAGTGTATATCGATAGCCGCGTCAGTCGTGGACGCGTGCAGCACGGCAAGCAGCCTCTCCGGGCTCGGGCACGAGCCGGTTGATTCCACTGTGGGCTGTGACGTGCGGTCAACCGAGAAGCCTTCGAGCCGTCGCAAGTGCTCCGCACAGGACTGGCAGTGTTGCCGATGCTGCTCAATCCGCTGCATGACGTCGGCGTCGAGTTCGGTGTCGAGGAACTGCGACAGCTCAAGGAGCGGTGGACAAGCCATGGGTAGGCTCCTTTTCTTCGGGGCGTAAATTCAGGGCAATCTCGTTACGCGTACGCGCAATCATCGAGGCGACATTGCCTACGGAGGTGTTGAGGATCGCGGCAATTTCCTTGTAGGGAGCCGTGACCTTGCGCCGCCGGCGTTCCCCGAGGAGCTTGTCGCGTTGCTGGCGCCGGCGCTGCAGCTTGCCCTCCCACATCTTCTGCTCGTCGCGCAACCGCGCCGCGCTGCTGGCGTTTTGCGGCAAGGCGGCCAAGTCCTCCGTGATGCGCCGCAAGCGGCGTTCGTACAGGGAGATCCAAGCGTGGACGGCGTCGAGGGAATCTTCGATGCGCTTGGCTGCAGCTTCGCGGGCTCGCACCGATTCCCTTAGGTTGTCCACGGCAACCACCAGATCCCTGGTGGCGCGCCCCGACATGGATTGCAGGTGGCGAAGCTCCGCCGCATCAAGCTCGCAGTCTTCCACGTGCAGGAGTTTCATGATGATCGCCTTGCGCGGCTCAAGCCTATGAATCACGGATTGCAGGGTCACTTGGCCGCGTGCGGCGTCCACCTCACCAAGACCCCCGTCGGCTTCGGCGGCAACATCCATTGTGTCCAACGGCACCGTTTCAATGCTGCGTTCGCTGCGTTTCCAATCGATCATCAGGTGATCCAAGACAATGGCTACCAGGTATGCCTGGAACGGGGCACGACCCTCATAAGTCCGACAGCGGCGGAAAATGCGTCCACGATCGAAGGCGTACACATAGAAGTCGCCCGCTTCCTCCGCTGCCACCTGATACGCCTTCATCGGATAGCCGTAGATCAGCTCTCCGTATTGCGACTGGAAGCTTTGAATCGCATCGTATTCGCCAGCCACACAGCGTTGAATCAGTTGCTGCGCCACTTGCGCTTCGTCGCTTGGGTCCACCTGCACCTTGCCGTTCCTTCTGCACACGTCGCATAGCCGGTTCCTTGCCTGATTCAAAAGGCGAAGGCGCATGGATCTCGCCCTTTGTTGCACGGGGACGCACAGTCCGGTCACGCCGTGGACGCGGCATTCGACAACTACTCTATGCGCACGGTGACACCACGTACAGGATTCTCTTCGTGGTGAGGAAGGATGAGAACCTCGTCCACGTTCTGCGCGTCCGCTATGGTGCGCGCCGCCACCTGCGCTCAAAAGATCTCTTGACGGACGAGTAGCCCCTGCTGGAGGTGATTGACATGCGGGGTGTGGTCAGGTTGACGGCCAATGCCTCACCCAGAGCTCGCGCACGAGACCCAGTCCATTCTCAAATACGGACAAGAAACGCGTGTGCAGGCCTTGAGGCTGGGAATCTCCTCGTCAGTTGCCGGTTGAGCTTTGCGCAGCGGCTGTGGCGCAAAGGTTGCTGCTGACGACGACAGGATGTCGCTTTCAATCCACCGGCCTTCGATAGGGTCGCCTACCGTCAGGTGGGAGCCGCCGTTCAACACTCGGAAAGACGGCGAGTCATGACCACGACGAGAGGGTCAGAAGAATGGGAGTGAGCCTGCAGATCCGTTGTAAGTTGCTGGCTGCACTGGTCACGGTGGGGTGCTCGGAACACAAGGATAAGATGAGTGTGGCACTGAGCGTTTAAACTCCGAGAAATGGGAGTTTGGAAGTCATGCGTAGGGTTGAATGTCCCCATTGTGGGCAGGTCGTCGATGAGGCCAGCGAGGATTGGGATCTGGCGCGTGCGTTGGGGGCATGCACGAGCTGTGGGCGGATGCTCGATGCCGCCTTGGAGACCCGGGCCGCGCTGTTGGGAACCGATCAAACAATCGTGCGCAGAACGCGCCTGATGAGAGCGAGCGCTCTGGTCATTGCCTTGCTGTCCGGCCTCGTAGTCACTCCCACCATTCTCGCCGTACTCACTGGCACCGCACCCAGCGGCGGCTTCGTGTTCTGGGGGCTCGTTTTCGGTATCCCTGCGCTGTTGTTTGTCCTGTTGTATCGACCGATCGACGAAGCCCGCAAGAACCTCAAAGGCTGCACCAATCTGGATCGACTGCGTCGTTGATCGAAGCGCCGAAATGACGATCACAGATCCCAGGGATGCCAACGTGGCCCGCACAGAAGCGCGCGACGAAAGGAGAGGTCCGGCAAGCGGACCGTCCACGCAACTGCCGACCGAAGGCCTCGACGTTCCGCTCAGAGCCGCGCTTGCCGGCATTGCGGGCATCAACTGGCTTGCGCTGGGGCACAACTCGTTCAATCCCCTGCTGCGGCTGTTCGTCCGATCCCACGATGCACCGCGACGAAGCGGGGACGACAGCGGTGTATTACGCTCCACACGCCCCGAGCGCCCTGGACGTCATGGTTTGATATCGGTGTGGCCGCCTTGGTAGCGTCGGCGGGCAACTACGCTACTCGCCCGATCAGATCCCAAGTTGCTTCCTGCCCCATCCTCGTCTCCCAATTGCTCACCGCAAGCCCGAAAGGCGGCTAGACAGGAGAACTGCCCAGTGAGGTTCACGTTTCAAGATTGGCGCAAGGCTCACTTTGACTGCAAGAAGTGCGGATGGTCTGGTTCCGGGGATGACCTGCGCCCTAGTGCGGTCTCCGCGTACGACTATTTCCTGTGTTGCCCGGGGTGCAAGGAGGTCGTCGACACCGTCCGCACTCCGACCTTCAAGGAAGCCCGGGAGCATTGGGACGAGCTCGACGAAGCATCTCGCCAGCAGGTCCTACGGGGGGAGCAGGTTCAGAAGGAGTATCGGGAACGCAAGCTCACGGATCCGGAACAGCTCCCAACCATACCTGACGAGAAGATCGTCCTCACCTGGGACATGGAATATGAGGAAGGCGGAGACGTGTTGATCAAGCACGGCGACCGCATCATCTGGAGTGAGCCTTCTTTTTACGAAAACTCTGATCGATTCCAGGAGGTAGCGAATCTCCTGCTGCAGAAATATGGCCGCCGTCTCGCTGATTTGGTGCCAACCGACGCTACCATAGTGTATCTCATCGGCGACCATCTGAGCGCCGCTAGCCGCGTCGAGGCCGTCCGAGAACGCATTCGAGCGAATCACCGCGATGGTTCCGCAAAGTAGTTCCGACGTGATCCCGCGCGGACGCCGCCGTCATAACCTAGACGCACGGTTCTGGTGCGGCGGTTGCGTTCCCTCGATACGTGGTGTCGCACTTCAATACGGCTTTCGTATAACGTTGCGCTGGAGGTGCGGAACACAAGGACAGGATGAGGGCGGCACTGAGCATTTGAACTCGGAGAACTGGGAGTTTGGAAATCATGCGCAGGGTTGAATGCCCCCACTGCGGGCAGGTCGTCGATGAGGCGAGCGAGGATTGGGATCTGGCGCGTGCGTTGGGAGCATGCACGCGCTGTGGGAAGATGCTGGACGCCACCTTGGAGGCACGCGCGTCCTCGTTGGGAGCCGATCGAGTCATTGTCCGCAGAGCGCGCCGTATGCGAGTGAACGCTCTGGTCATTGCCCTGTTGTGCGGCATTTCGATGGTAGTGAGCGTGCTCGCGGTCGTAATTGGCGGTGCGCCGGGAGCTCTCTTGTACTGGGACCTTTCCATCGGCGTTCCTGCACTTCTTTTTGCCCTTTTGTACCGCCCGGTCGACGAGGCGCGTAAGGACCTGAAGGGCCCCACCAATCTCGAGCGACTGCGGCGCGGATCGAAATCCAGGTGATGACAACCACCGAGCACAAACCTGCTGACGTAAGCCATTCACAAGCGCCGAGCCTCGGAGCTCCGGATCTCCCGGATTTTGAAATGATCCACAGATGACGCAGATGACGCAGATCCACCCCCCACCCTATGAGATATTCTGAAATCTGTGTCATCTACGTCATCTGCGGATGAAACTTCGGGCTCATCGCAGAAGCCCAGCAAGGTGCGAACTCTCAATCGTTTCGCCGCCGAGATCAGGAGTTCCGAGCCTACACGCCGCGGAGGATGAAAAGGACAATTCGCCAAACGAGCTATTCAGGCAACTGCCCCTGGACGGCCTCGACGTTCCGCTCAGAGCCGCGTTCGCCGGCATTCCAGGCGTCGACTGCAACGGCTGTTCCGGCTGAAGGAGCATCACTTCTCGCTACGAGAGACCGCTTGATCGGAGCCGGGCAGGCTCCAGCGATCGACGATGCGAGTTCCAGACAACGCGTCGTGCCAGAGCGGGCCTGGACGATAGGGACGATAGAACACGGCCTGCAGCAGAAGGTTCACCAGGCCGGATGCACGGTTGCGAAACGAGGACTTTCTTTTCTTCTTGCTCATGCCTCTCTGTAGACGAATGGCGCCGTGTCGATTCCTACGACTGCGCCGTTCGGAATGTGATCAAGTAGGGTCATCGCTCCCATTCATCGCGCAAACCGTTTACGTACTCCTGGGCGTCGATCCCCTCCCAGATTTCCTTGCCCACGCCGCGGAGGTCGATGCAATCAACCATTCTCTCTGCGACTGGACTAACCACGACGACAACCTGCGCCGGGCCGGGAGTCAAACGGGTGGGCGCTTCGATGCGCAGCACGCCATCTGGACCAATCGTTGTTTCGAGCTGCAGTGTTTCCATTGAGCCTCCGAGAGGGCAGAGTACGCTGGATCATCGTGGCGGGCAACGGGTGGAACCGTCGCTATCGTATCGAATGCCGATCGTGGCCTACGTGAAGCTGCCGGCGCTCGTTCCCGAGGACACAAAGGTTGAGCAGCGGGCAGAAGTATCGGGGGAGAACATCTCGGAAACGGCACCAGCTTAAGGCTATACTAGAGCCGACCGATTGGCGCGAGCAAGCGATCTGGAAGGCGCGTGACACCAAGCTGGAAGCCGCGCGTGAACAGCGCCGCCTAAGAAAGCGCGCCGCATGAGCAGCCCGACTGCCACTACCAGGACCAGCCAAGGTCACCCTCGCCTCAGCCGCCATAACCACCCCTCTTTCGCCGCGCGCAGGGCGGGTCAAGGGCGGACGAGCCTTCTTCTGGCCGACACCGACGATCACTCCTACGATCACTGCCACCGTTACGGCTACGCACACGCCAACCTCCACCGCCACCCATACACCAAGCCAAACCGCCAGTAGCACGCCGACGCTGACCTACACCTCGACGCCGACTCGCACTTCGACCCCAACCTTTACGTCGACTCGCACACCGACACAGTCTCCGACCGTGACGGCAACCTTCACTCCGACATCGACACCCACCTCCACCCTGACAACCACCAACACTCCGACCCGCTCCGCAACCAGGACCGCGACGTCGACGCCGACTCACACCACGACCAGCACTCTGACCAACACTCCCACCTTCACCGCGACGCCGACGCAGACTTCGACGGCGTCGAGCACACCCAGTCATTCCCCGACCCGCACTGCCGCTTCGACAACGACCTCGACCTCGACACTCACACCCACCTCCACCGCAACCAACAGCCCGAGCGCCACCAACTCGCCAACCCAGACCCCGACGCGCACGGCGACACCGACGCAAAGCGCACGCGCGACCGCAACGCACACGCCGACGTACACGGCTAGCATCACTCCCACATCGACGGCGCTGCCGAGCGCGATACCGACGCTGACTCCCACGGCTACCACCACAGCAACGGCCACAGGCAGCGCCATACCGAGCAGCACCGCGTCGCGCACTCCAAGCGCCAGCGCCACACCGACGCTCACGCCGACCGTGACACCCACCACCCCCGGAGCACCTACGCTCACAGTGACGCCGTCACCATCGCCGACTGTGCCTCTGCCCTGCGTCGGCGACTGCAACGGTGACCGCCATGTCAGCGCCAATGAGGTGGTACAGATGATCGACCAGGCCCTCGGTGGCGCGCCGACATGCGGGCCGGACGCAATGACAGTGGTGGAAGACGTCGTAACTGCGGTCAACAACGGCGCGCACGGCTGTCCGTGAGAGCGATTCGAGGGAACGTGAGCCGGGCACTGGCGTACCGGGCACCGGCGAACCGGCGCACCGGGCACCTCCGGATCGGGCGCCAGCGCCGGATCCCCCAGACCTACCCTTTACTTTGCGCGCCCAGGTAAGCTAGCGAGGAACCTCAGCTCGCCGTCGGAGGTGTGCACATGAATGCCAGTGATTGTGTTCTATACAGTGGTGGACTCAAGGGATCGGAGGCGGCCTTCGGGGGGACCGCCGAGGCCTATGGGATCGAGGAAGTAAATTTTACTTTCGACGATCACGTCATCGAGCGTACACGCGGTGTGCGCACGTTGTCCCATGCCGAGCTGCTCAAGGGAGACGTGAGCCTGGGGTACGTGTCGAAGCTGATCCATCGGCACCTGCCGGAGACCGACTACTTCAAGAAGGTGCTGCAAACCATTTGGCACCAAGTGAACTACGCTCAGGAGATCTACGTCATCGGCACCATCCTGGAAGACGACACGGTGAAAGGTGGAACGGGTTGGGGGACGGAATTCGCCAAGCTGTGCAACAAGGTGTTGTTCGTATTCGATCAGGATCGCGACGCTTGGTTCGGGTGGACGGGCAGCGCCTGGGAAAAGCGCGAGCCAACCATCACGCATCCGCATTTCGCCGGCACCGGTACCCGCTATCTGCGCGCCAATGGCCGTGCCGCCATCGAGCAGTTGTTTGCCCGTTCCTTCCCGAAGTGAGATGCCATCTGTGCCAGCGCTCCTGCGCTCCTTCCACGCACTCATCTGAGCCTTGGCAATAGAATCGGCACGGACAACCTGGAAATGGAGCTGAATAACGTACGCATCGGGGTGGAAAGCCTCGAAGACGGCGTGCTTGTGTACGAGGGTTTGCTCGGCCTTTCTGCGCGTGGAGCGGACGGCATTGCTCGCTTTCAACTGGAGCGTGGTGCGATTGAACTGCAGGCAGGGAATCCGAAACAGCGATCGCTAGGCTTCGTATCGGCCGCCATCGATCACCCGCGTAGCGAGTCGATGCACGGTGTGGTTGTTCGCATCGAGCCGCGTCATCACCCGGCCGAGGACAGGCAGGTAGAATCCGACGCCGTCCAGGCCATCGATCACGTGGTCATTCAGACCACGCAACCGGAGCGGGCGATTGCCCTGTGGCGCGACACGCACGACCTGCGCCTCGCTTTCGACAAGGAGTTTCCGCAGCGGGGCCTGCGACTCCTGTTCTTTCGCAGTGCGGGAATCACTCTCGAGTACGCGGCTCCCTACCCACCAGCTCCAACGGAGGAGCCGGATCGCCTGTACGGGATTTCCTACCGCGTCGCCAGCATCGAAGAGGCTCAGTTGCGTTTGCGTGCCGCCGGAGTCGACGTCAGCGAAGTGCGCCCCGGGCATCGCGCCGATAGTCTCGTGTGCACGGTGCGCTCCGGCACCTGCGGTGTACCGACACTGCTCATCGAACGCCGCAGCACCCCTTCTCGATCCTCGTAAGCGGCTTGTCTCAGGCAGGAAAGGATTTTCATGAAGGATTTGTTTTCGATCGCAGGGAAAGTGGCGGTGGTAACGGGTGGTTCGCGTGGCATCGGCCGCATGATCGCGCAGGGTTTTCTGGAGGCCGGGGCCAAAGTGTACATCTCGGCGCGCAAACGCGAGCAGTGCGAGCAAACGGCTCAGGAGCTTTCCAAGCTGGGGCCGTGTGTGGCGATTTGTGCCGACCTCTCGATCGAAGCGGGAGCCAAGCAATTGGCGGCGGAGATTGCGCGCAGCGAAGCGCAAGTCCACATCCTGGTAAATAACGCGGGCGCCAATTGGGGAGCACCACTGCAAGAGTACCCAGACGCGGCTTGGGACAAGGTGCTCGGCACCAACGTGAAGGGCCCGTTCTTCCTGACGCGAGAGTTGCTGCCCCTGTTGGAAAAGGCGGTACGACCTGGAGACCCGGCGCGAGTAATCAACATCGGCTCCATCGACGGCATCCAAGTGCCTCTGCTCGATACCTTTGCCTACTCTGCCAGCAAAGCCGCCGTGCACCATCTCACCCGAGTTCTAGCGAGGGCCTTGGCTCCGAAGGGGATCACCGTGAATGCCGTTGCCCCCGGTCCCTTTGAAAGCAAGATGATGGCAGCCACCCTCGATCAGTTCCGCGATGCCATCGTCGCTTCTTGCCCCCTGGGTCGCATCGGCGAGCCGGAAGATATGGCCGGCATTGCCATCTACCTGTCGTCGCGCGCTGGTGCCTACGTAACCGGGGCCGTCATTCCGGTCGACGGAGGCATCGCCACCTGCAAGTAGAAGTTCCCGGTGCGTCAGTTCGCCGGGCGGAGGCAAAAGAACGCCGCGAGGTCGACCTCGCCATTCATCGAGCCTATTCCGGAAAGGGCGACGAGCTGCTCTCCGGGATCGAAGACCTCATCGAGGTGCAGGAGTGGCCCGAGAAGTAGCACGCGGCGAAATCTGGTTGCTCAATTTCCCCAGCCCTGATCGCAGGCGACCGGTATTGGTTCTGACCCGCCCGTCGCTCCAGAAAGTACTGCACACAGTCGCGGCGGCAACGATCACATCCACCCTGCGCAGTGCCCCAACCGAAGTAGAGGTGGGTCTGGAGGACGGCCTGAAGCAAGTGTCGTGCGTGAATCTGACGAACGTGTTCACAGTGCGGCAGGCGGATCTGCGCAACTACGTGGGAAGCGTGAGTGCGCAGAAAATGCGCGAGGTCTGCCACGCATTGAACCTCGCTTGCGGATGCGACTGACCAACCTCTCGCCAGCGGTAGCTGTGATGGGTTCATCCCGAAAACAACAATTGAACCGCGGATGGACGCTGATGAACACGGATACAGACCGCAGCTACAAGGGAAAAAGGAGAAACGCTTGGGCTACGCCCGCCCACAGCCCTGTGCTTCTCGGCTTGGTCTGTTTCGCAAGCAGTCCGCGTCTATCCGCGTCCATCCGTGGTTCCAACTGATTTTTCCGGGTTCATCCCAGCTACCGGTAGTTAGAAGACGAGGGCCAGTCCTGCGGTTGTCGTCATGCGATTGGGGTTGACGTTCTGGGCTGGGGTACTGTCGTATTCGTCGACCAGAGTCAGCTTGGCACTGACGAAGGAATACATCGGCACCAGCAGTGAGGCTTCGGTGCGCAGCAAATAGTCTCCGGCAAAGTCTTCCACGGCGGGCAGATAGTCCGCCGTCCAACTGAGCAGCGCACCCGCTGGCAACTTGACGCCGGCCTCGGCGCCAAACGCCACGCTGGCGCTATCGCGACTGGTCGAGCATGCAGAGCCGGCCGGCTCGTCGTCGCAGATCCCGGAGAAATATTTTTCGAATACCCAAGCGCCACCGGCCTGTGCTTGCAGAAAGGCGGTCTTGGTCTTGAAGAAGCGATAACCGGCGCCGAGCTGCGGAACACCACGGACGCTGAGTTGTTGGATGCCGTCGTAGGTAGCGTCCCCTTGCCCGAAGGCGAACACCCCGTCGGTCAAGTCGACTTCCAACTTGAGCCCGCCTTTGAGCAGATCATCGGTGGAATTTTTTGGGCCACCCTGTCGCGATTGCGTACCGTAGCGCGAACTCAGGTACGTGAGGAAGCGAGTCGGTGCCTTGCGGCGATCGGCACGCAGGTTGGCGCTGAAGCTGCGCTGGTCGGTAGTAGCTTCGGTGAGAGAGAAGCCCACATCAAAGGATGCTGTCCAATGGCGGTAGCGGCTCTTGAGATCGGCGAGCATCGAGCCGTCATGTGCTTCCTTGGAAAGCACCGAATGAATCGTGCCGACATCCACACGCGTGCTGTCGGCGGGAGTGTTGCCGACGAGCAGCATGCCGTCGACCACGCCCAACAAGCGTCCCACAGCTTCCGCGTCGTCGCCATGCAAGACGTGAAACGCTTCCGTTGTCTCCAGGGCGGTCATGTCGCGGAAGGGAATGAGAAGCTTGCCCTTTCCGTAATCTGTCTCGAACGCCAAGCCAGGCAAAGTGGTGTCTTCGTCCACGACCACCGGCGTCAAGCCAACGACCTTGCCGGTCAGAGTTTGATTCTTGACCGTAATCTCGTCCCCTAGGGCGCAAACCCCCATACCCATCAGCAGTACAATCGCCCGCACCGTCAACCGTGCTACGTATCGCATCGTATCCTCCTCCAGAAGCTTGGCGCTCTATCGAGCAATGCACGCAGAGTCCAGTGTGAAGTTTGATTAGGGCGTGCGTCATATTTGTTAGCTTTCATCCGAGATCCACGGCCTCACGGCCGCGGCTACTGTGTCTTCGCCGGCTCCGTGTAGCCGCGCGCGTGAGCGCGTGGATGATGGAAGCTTGCCTCCCAACAAATGTGTCGCACACCCGTTTGCGTACGGGCGTACGACCTCAGAGTTGTGGGGTAAAGGGCCAGGACTCAGAAGTCTCGAAGCGACGGGTGTTTCTCCTGGCAAGGCTGGCAGCCAAGCGGTGGGTAGCTACCGGGCCGCGCGCGGGGAATCGGGTGCTGCGCCTCGGATCCGACCCGACGGCGCTTGTAGAGGTACGTGCGCTCGGGGCTGTTGACATGGGCTTCCGGCCCGTACTATCCGTCTGCTCGGAAGCAAAACGGTCATGCCAACAACTGCGGTTGGTCCCGGGGGGACCTGGTTCGAAGGTCTGGTAGTAGGGCGCTACGTCGACCTCCCAGCTAATACGGGCTATCCGGCGCGACGTGGCAACGTGGCGGTGCTTTCTGGCTTGGCGCATGGGTCGAAATGTGGTTTCGTGTCGCCGGTCTTCCAATACGAAGGGGTAATACGAATATGACGTTCATGCATCGATTCCGACTTTGCGTATCCGTGGTCTCGATCGTCGCGGCAGCGCATGGCGCGCAGGCGCAACTCATCGCCGCCTGCGGCGATACGCTCACGACCGGCGTCTACATTCTGGATGGCGACATCCTCGATTGTGACCAGGCGCCGGCACTGAATCTCGAAGGCGACGCGCAGCTCGACATGCGTGGACACCGGCTCTCCTGCTCGGATGATTCCTTCAACGGAATCGTCCTGGGCGGCGAAGGCAATGTCGTGATGAACGGCGTCGTATCGAATTGCGGCCATGGCGTCCTGGCGGGGGCCGAAGGCGGTCACGTTGTGAAGAATCTCGAAGTTCGCGATTGTAGCGGCAATGGCGTGCGCTTGCTCGTCGATGGAAACCAACTCAGCGGGCTCTATCTCCACGACAACGACGGCGACCAGCTCTACATCACCGGCGATGGCAACAAAGTGGTTCGTGTCGACATTCGCGACGGTAACGCGCACGGTGCCTACGTCCGAGGTGATAAGAACAAGTTCATCGACTGCAGCGCGGTCAATTCGTCGGATCACGGGTTCTTCGTTGAGTTGTCGGTCGGCAACTCGTTCACGCGTTGCATCGCCGGCGACAACGGAAGCGACGGCTTTCATCTCGTTGGCGATAAATCAAAAATCACCAGTTGTACTACGTTCAGTAACGGTGACGACGGCATTTCGGTCGACGGTTCCGGCAACAAGGTAACCAAGAGCACATCGTTAAATGACGGCTATGGCATCGCTCTTGGCATCGACGATACCTGCACCAAGTGCGTCGTGTCCGGCAGTCGAGTCGTCGGTGGCGGCGGGCACGGCATCCACCTGGCCGGTGTCGGCGCCACCGCTTCCAAGAACGAAATCAAAGGCGGCACGACTGGAATGAACATCATGGGCGGGATGCCTGACGTAGGTGGTCCCACGGCGAGCAAGAACCTCGTCGTCGGCTCGGGCGAGCAAGGGATTCGCGTGTTCAGCGATGAGGCGACCATCAGCGACAACATCGTCTTCGGTGCCTCCGTCGTCGACGTGATCGACGAGAATCCTACCTGCGCTACGAACACCTGGTCGGGGAACCTTTTCGTCACCAGCGCGAGCGGCTGTGAGGAGTAGCCCGGCGCTACGACTTCGCCTCGCCCTCGTCACCAATTTCGCGCAGTACTACCGCATACCGGTGTACGAGGCGCTGGCGCGTCTTTTCGAAACGAAGTTCTTCTTCTCCCGCGGCGACGAGGGGTATTGGCTGCCGCAGCACGGGGTCGCCTCCGGGCGCTTTCGTGTCACCGAGGTTGCGAGTCGCCGCATTTTAGGCACCGCGAGCAGCATACGATGAGTGCGCTCACGCCGCATGAACCTGCTGTTCGACCATAACCTGAGCCACAAGCTCGCCGCCCGCTACTTCCCCAACAGCCCGCCACTCCAAAGCTCCTCGAAGAAAACCGCCGCCGGCAATATCTCAGTGCCGTCGTCCGCTTTTCGTCGAAGTTTTTCGTTGCAGACGACGATTTTTCGACTGAGCGCAACCTCCTCGGCTAGAGCGGGCAGCGTGTCGGCTTCGAGCAGGTCATAGAAGGCCGCGTCGGGAAAGGTCTGGCGAACCAAAGTACCTTTGCCAGTCTGACGCGGGCCGAGCAGGAAGACCGACTTATGCGCAATCGTCTCTCGGAGATTATTAATAATATCGCTGCCGTCGCCGAGCTACGCCCGAAAAACGCCCCCGGCGTGTTGATAATGCCCGTTGATCCGCTGTAAGCCGCTGCCCGAAGGAAAAGCGACCGCGGAAGTGCCCAAAGGATTAACGAGAATGAATCCGATCGAAGGTCTGATAGTGGCGCGTTACGTCAACCTCCGAGCTAATACGGGCTATCCGCAGACCCTCGAACGGATTGGCCGACAGACCGCGGCCAACACCGTGCGCCGCTTCCGGCTTCCCGAAGTGAAATGACACGTGAGGGCCCGATTCTGTGGGAGGAGGATGAGCGATTTCAGCTAGGCGCGGCTCAAGTGCTCACGACCCTTTGTGGTTGCTTCATCTTTGGGAGTGCAATGCTGTTTCCTTGGCAGGGCGACTGGGAAGGTCTCGGTTGGGTGGCGACACTCTTGGCTGCGGTGGCTTCGGCCGTTGCAGTTTGGAGCGCTGGGATTTGGTTGATCGCGCTAGCGTGGGCAGCCTTGGCGCGTGTCGTAGGCAAGCGTCGACCCACAACGCATCGGCCTGACCAGACGGAGGCCTGAAGGCTAGCGGAGCCGGTGAGATCGTTCCGGGGTATTCGGAACTCACCTGAATAGGTGCCCGTGCCTCCGGCACACGCTATGCGCATCACCGTGAAACGCCTTACCGGAGTTCTTCTTCTCGTTGTCGTTGGGTTAGTTGTCCTTGGGGAGCGTTGGCTGCGCGCCATTCCGGCGGTGCGCCCTTTCACTCCAGCGCCACCGACAAAGTGGGAGCCACACGGGCCGCGTCTGGCGCTGGCCGAACGGAACCTCATCCTGCCCGTTCCCAACGCCTTCCACACGATGCACGTCAGCAGCATGAATAGCGACGAGGTCTGGAGCGCCGTGGCCCCCGCTTTCGAATGGGCCTGGACCGCCGAACCGGAGATGTACATTCCCGAGGGGCCAACCTTCGACGAGGAGGGTACTCTGTACTTCTCGCCGGTGTCTCCCAAGGAAGATGTTTCCCTGGTGGCCCTCGATCGAATCACCGGCAAGCGCAAGTGGACCGTTCCCGGCCGGGGCATGGGCTGTGGCGCGCCATTGGTCCTCAACGACCCCGACCGTCCGGGCAAGCAGAGTATCTTTCACAGCACCTACACGACGGCCATGGCGCTGCGCTCCGACGGTTCGCTTCTGTGGAGCGTGCCCACGGGGCTGACGCCGCCCGCGGCCGACCCAGCCGTGCCCGATCAGACGCATACCTGGGGAATGAACTATCACCCGCAGACCGACAGCGTCTTCGGCGTGACCATGGATGGGTGGGTCTATGCGCACGATCGCCGCACCGGGAATTCAATTTTGCGGCGGCCGTTCCGCTTGCCCGGAGCACCCGCCAAGATCCAGCCGCGCCCACCGGCGTGGCTACGCCGCTTGGCCGACGCCGAGACCGATCGTGTCTTTGGGGTCCAGCCGGGCGGCGACGGTTTGTTCACCCGAATCTACGACGTCATTTTCGGCAGTGGCGTGCGCGTCGCCAACTTCTACGTCATCGACGCCAACAGCGGCCGCCTCTACGTCGCCGCCACCGCCGATGATGCGCAGGACGGCAAGACCGACGGCGTCTCTCTCAACGGCGCTCTCTACCGTCTCGAGGTTGTAGGCACCGCTCCGAGACCCTACGACCTGCGGGTCGGCGCGACCTACACCTTCGAGGGTGGGACGGGTTCGACGCCGACTGTCAGTCCTGATGGCGCCACCGTGGCCGTCTCCGACGACAACGGGAATGTGATTGCCCTCGATGCCGACCTGAAGGAGCGGTGGCGTATCAACGTCGGCTCGCAGGTGGCGGCATCCATCGCCGTATCCGCCGACAACCACGAAATGTTCGCGGTCACGCACCACGATATCTTGAAGCTCGTCGACCACGGTACCTCGGCAACGATCTCCTGGCGTGCCAAACTCGATGCCTACCCGGGCTTCAACAACTTCAACGCCCTCACGCCGACCATTGCCGCCAACGGCATCGTCGTGAGCGTCGCCGCCGGGCGCCGGGTCGGAGAGCAACAGATCATGTCGAAGTTCGGCATGGGGCTGCTCGACCGCGATACGGGCCATCTGCGCTGGTTCGCGGAAGGACGAGAGGAATCGATTGCGGTGAGTTCGGTGGGTCCGGAGGGCGCGATCTATACCGCCGGCTCTCCGGTGCGCCGCGCCGTCGCTCGGGCTCTCTTTGGCGACCGCATCCCTCCGTTGGTGGGTGGCATCACCCGATACCGTCCCCTGCATCCGGAGTTGCTTTTGCGCGATGCAGTATGCGCCGCGGCAGGACGTGCCCGGCGCCTGTTGACGACGGGAGCGGAACACGAAGCGTCGCATCGCGACGACGAGGCGCAGATCGCCTTGCTCCTAGGCCAGGCGGCCGAAGCTGTGGAGACGGGGCTGCTTCCGGAGCGCGTCGGTTTGGAGCTCCGCGCGGTGCGCTCCGAGGCCGATCATGGGCGGTACGTGGAGGCCGAAGCCAAGCTGCAACGCCTTTGTGACGAGTTCGACTGAGCTTGAACCCAAGTTCCTTCGGGGTGTGCCCCTTTCAGGGTGGCGTGAGACGGGCTGTGGAAGGCGATTCCCCCGTTCAGGTATATCTTTGTCGATGCACAGATTTTACGGGGCTTAGGCCTGGGAAGCGGATATACACCAGACGGGGCCCAAGCCGGGATGATGAGTGAATGCAGCGATGGACCGCCGATCCTTGGCAGGAACAACGGCGCTCGATGACTCGAAGGAGATTGGTAATGCTGAAGCGGGCGGCGATGTTTCTGACCGTGTTCTCCCTTGGTTTTGTTCTGCCGGCCGCGGCGTATGCTACGGCCTACACCTGGACCGCCGGAGGGTATGTCTCCGGGTCCTCAACCCCATGGACCAATCCCGCCAATTGGAGCCCCAACGGCGTGCCTGGACCGGGGGACGATGTCGTCATCGACGATGCCATCACCTCGGAGAGCATCTATCTCGGTATCGACGTCACCGTCCACAACTACACCCAGAGCGGACTCAATGTGTTCGGAGAGGGGACGCTAACAACGACCGGAACCCTGACGTGGGTCCGCGGACAAATGCAGCGCGCCGGGCTAGCCACCGGTGATGTCAACGCCAACGGACCGGTCA
The DNA here is from genome assembly GCA_964528465.1 of uncultured Binatia bacterium (SeqCode). Taxonomy (GTDB): domain Bacteria; phylum Desulfobacterota; class Binatia; order HRBIN30; family HRBIN30; genus CAZGSN01. The sequence goes on along the minus strand of CAZGSN010000181.1, from coordinate 14,387 downwards.
TTTTCAGCGGCGACGTACAGCGGATATTGGGCCGTACCTTCAATTGTAACGCCGGGGTGACGTGGACCGGTTCGGGCAATACCTATGTTGGGCACAACGTCGACAGCGCCATCATCAACATCCCGGCCGGCACGATCTTCGAGATCCAGGGCGATGCGACCTTCAAGGGCGCTCTTCTGGCCAACGGCAAGACCGGCACCATCAACAACGCTGGTACCTTGCGCAAGACGATCGCTACCGGGGTCACCAAGATCGAGTCCCCCGTCGTCTTCAACAATACGGGTAGCACCGACATTCAGACGGGGACTCTGGACCTCACCACAAGCGCCACGTACACCACTGGGACCTTCGGTGCCTCGGGTGGGGGCGCCGTCGGTTTCAGCACGGGTACGCACACCATCAATCCCCCCGCTGCCTTCAACGGTAATACACTGGTCAACGGCGCAACGGTGAACTTCACCGGCGCTTCGAATTCGGTTGGCAGCGTGACCGTGACCTCGGGAACGCTGAATCTCAACAGTAGTGGGACCCTGACCGCCACGAACATTTCGCCTGCCGGCGGCACCACGAACTTCCTCGGAACGGTCAACGCCGCCAGCGTCTCCGCCAGTGCCGGGACCGCGGCGATCACCGGTGCGCTCACGGCCACCAACTTCTCGCTCAGTGGCACCGGTATCGCCAACTTCACCGCGACGGTACCGAGCCTGACCAACGTCAGCCTTTCGGGCGGTACTCTCACCCTCGATACCAGCAGCACCGCGGTGACGGTTGGTAGCCTTACCCAAAGCGGCGGTACTCTGCAGGGTGCGGACAACCTCGACGTCAGCGGTGCTCTCGCCTGGTCGGCCGGCACCATGGGCGGCACCGGCGCTACCAACGCCAACGGGGCCTGGTCACTCAGTGGCACCGGCACCAAGACCCTGCGCCGTACGCTCAACAGCAATGCCAATGCGACCTGGAGCGACAACGGCACGCTGACCCTCGGAAACGGCGCGGTCGGCGGCGTGCTCAATATCGCCAGCGGCACGACCTTCGATGCTCAAGGGAATGGGTCTTTCGCGCTCGGGGCCGTCAGCGCCATGATCAACAACAGCGGGACCTTCCAGAAGACCGTCGGTTCCGGCACCACCACGGTCGGCACGTCCGTCGTTTTCAACAACACCGGTGCCGTCGACGTCCAGACAGGCACGTTGTCGATCGGCTCCCCCGGCAATACCTATTCGGGAACCTTCGACGCCACCGGCGCGCAGTTGCGCCTCACCGCCGGCACGCACAACTTCAGCGGCGCGGCCTCGGTGACCGGTGGACTCACCGTCGCCGGTGCGACCGTCAACTTCAACGGAACAGGCGCGACTCTCGGCGCCGTGACCGTCAGCAGCGGTACCCTCAACGTCTCGCCGAGCAGCGCCGTGGCGATCAGCAGCGTGACGGTCTCGGGCGGTACGGCAAACTTCACGACGGCTGGGACGACGATCGACAGCATCGGCGTCAGTAACGGAACCCTGAATCTCAGCACTTCGACCGCAACGAGCGCCACCAGCCTTACGATGAGCGGCGGGACACTGTCCGGCTCCGGCACTCTCAATGTATCCGGAGCGTTGGCTTGGTCGGGCGGCCTCATGAGCGGCACCGGCACGACCAACGCCAACGGGGCCTGGACCATGAGCGGTGCCGGGTCCAAGAGTCTTGCGCGAACCCTAAACAGCAATGCCTCCGTCGTGTGGACAGGGACCGGCCCACTGGCTTTCAGCGGCGGTGTACTCAACATCGCGAGCGGCACGGTCCTCGACACCCAGGGCGACGCATCTTTCACGTTCAGCGGCACGAGCGCTACGGTAAACAACAGCGGGACGTTCCAGAAATCGGGGGGCAGCGGCACCACCGCCGTCAGCGCCAACGTCGTCTTTAACAACGGCGGCGTGGTGGACGCGCAAACCGGCTCGATCACTTTCGGCAGCGGCGGCGGAACGCATACCGGCTCCTTCGACGGCACCGGCGCTACCCTCAGCTTCACCGCCGGTACTCACACCTTCAGCGGCAATGCATCCGTGAGTGCGGCCACCTTCAGTGGCGCTACCGCCAACTTCACCGGGGCGAGCGCGACCCTGAGCGCCATCACGATCAGCAGCGGTACGGTGAACTTCAGCACCAGCAGTCCGTCGGTGAGTATCGCCGGCCTGACGCAGAGCGGTGGGACGCTGAACGGGGCCGACGACGTCAACGTGAGCGGTGCGCTGTCGTGGACCGGCGGGACGATGAGTGGCGCCGGCGCGACGAACGCCAACGGGACGCTCTCGATCACCACGAGCACAGCGAAGATCCTGGGGCGTACCCTGAACAGCAACGGCACGGGAACATCGGGCACCTCGGTAACCCTTGGATTCAGCAGCGGCACCCTCAACATCGCGAGCGCGACGACGTTTACCGCGGATGCCGCGAGTTGGACTCTCTCGTCGACGAGCGGCACGGTGAACAACGCGGGAACCTTCATCAAGTCGACGGCGGGCGGCGCTGCGGCGCTGGCGTTCGCGTCCGGGGTCGCCTTCAACAACAGCGGAACAGTGGATGTACAAGGCGGCTCGCTATCGCTCGCCACCAGCGGCACGCACTCCGGTTCGTTCGATGCTACCGGAGCGATGCTCACGTTCACCGGCGGCACTCATACCTTCACGGGAGGGAACTCGCTCACGGGCAGTTCGACGTTCAGCGGCGCCACGGCGAACTTCGATGGAACGACTCCGACCCTCGAAACCGTAACGCTCAGCAGCGGGACCCTCCAAGGGTCGGCGACAGTAGACATTGGAACCTTGACCTGGAGCGGCGGCACGATGGCCGGCACCGGTGTTACGAATGTGAACACCGCGTCGACGATCAACGGCAGCGCGAACAAAACTCTCGCTCGAACTCTGAACAGCAAAGGCACCGGGAACTTCACGCAAGGCAGCCTTGTGTTCGGAAGCAGCGGTGTCGGTGGCGTGCTCAATATTGCGACGGGCACGACCTTCAGCGTTTCCGGCGCACAGTTTCCGTCTCCATCGATCAGCCTCGGCGCAGTCAGCGGGGTGATCAATAACGCAGGTTCGTTCATCAAGTCGAATTCGTCCGGCAACTTGGCAATCGGTGCTGGTGTCGCGTTCAATAACAGCGGCACGGTCGACGTGGATGCCTCCGCTCTCATCCTGTTCGGCGGGGGCACCCATTCGGGATCCTTCGATGCCACGGGCCGGAGCATCGAGTTCAACGGCGGGACTCATACCTTCACAGGGAGCGGCACCGTGATCGGCGGCATCTTCTTCACCAATAGCGGAACCTTCGACTTTGCGGGCAGCGGGGCGACGCTCGGAAACGTCACCTTCAACAGCGGTACCGTGAGCCTCGACACCAGCAGCCCCACCGTCAGCGCCGCAAGCTGGATCCAGAACTTCGGGACTCTCCAAGGCTCCAATCACCTGACGCTGAGCGGTGCGCTAACCTGGTATGGCGGCTCGATCGTGGGTGGCGCGGATCTCAACGTCAACGGCGCTGCCACCATCGCCAATTCGACGACGCTAGCGCGAAGGCTCAACGTCAACGGGCCGGGCAGCACGCTCTCTGACACCCTCACCATGGGCGTCGGCGGCGTCGGCGGCGAACTCAACATCGGGCCGGCCGGGGTGCTTGTGGTTCAGGGTACCACCGGGTCAATCAATTTCGGGAGCACCAGCGCCGCGATCCACAATGCCGGCACACTCCAGCGCAGCAACGATACAGGCACGACCACCGTCGGCCCCGGGGTCACCTTCGAGAACTCCGGCACCGTTACTGCGACCCTCGGCACCCTGAACGTCGGCGGCGCGTACTCGCAGACGGCAGGGACGACCAGCATCAGCGGTGGCTCCATCGTCGCGACGGGTCCGGTGAACGTGCAGGGCGGAACGATCGCGGGCTCCGGGTCACTGACGATGGATATCGTCAATGGTGGCGGCACGCTGGCCCCCGGGGCGTCTCCCGGTTTGATCACGTCTACCGGCGGGTACGGCCAAGGCTCCGCAGGCACCTACACCGTAGAGATCGGCGGCCTCACGGCGGGAACGGAATTCGACCAGACGACCTGGACCGCTCCGGTCACTCTCGACGGCACTCTGAGCATCAGTCTAATCTCCCCCTACGTTCCGAACGCCGGCGATAGCTTCGAGATCATGACGTTCCCTTCTCGCACGGGCACCTTCGCCGCGGTCAACGGACTTATCATCGGCAACGGCAAAGGCTTCCGCTTGCAATACAGCAGTACGGCGGTGACCTTGAGCACGATCGAGGAGAACTGCGGCGACAGCCTCGACAACGACGGCGATGCCGCCCTCGACTGTCTGGACCCGAAGTGTTTCGATGCTCTCGCCTGTGTCGGGACGGCGACGCCGACCGAGACGGGCACGGTAACTCCGACCGTGACTCCGACTCTCACCCCGACTTCGAGCCCGGATGGGAGCCCTACCCCAACGGCCACGGAAAGCGCGACCGTGACTCCCACGGTGACGCCGTCGCAAACCTCGACTTCTACGGCCACGTGGACGGTAACCTCGACCGCCACTTCGACGGCAACACTGACCTCGACCGAGACACCGACGATCACGCCGACGCTCCCTGCGACTCCAAGCCCGACCGCGACGTTGCCCGCAGGTTGCCCGGCTACACCGCTTGTGTGCCGCGACGCGGGTAAGAGCAGCCTGAGCCTGAGGTACGCCCCCGATGTCACGAAGCGAAAGTTCGCCTGGAAATGGGGTAAGGGCCTGCTGGCTAGTGTGCAGGGGGACTTTGGCGATCCGGTGAACGACTCCTCATCGTACAGGCTTTGCCTGTACGATGAGAGTGCAAGTGTTCCCACGCTGGTCATGGGTCTGGAGGTGGAAGCGCAGGGGACCTGCGATGACGATCCCTGCTGGAAGGCGAATAAGGACAAGGGTTGGGGTTACAAGAACAAGACCGGCAATGAGTCGGGAATCACGAAGGTCGCTTTCAAAGGAGGCGAGGCTGCAAAGCCATCACTCCAGGTGGCCGGCAAGGGCGCCAGTCTGGTGCTACCTGCACCCCGCGGCGGCACGGAGTACCTTGATCTCGACACCAGAGTCGTGGTGCAGTTCCATGCCAGTAGCCCGGCCAATTGCTGGCAGAGCATCTTTTCCCTCACTGGCCTGAAGAAGAACGACGGTGAGACATTCAAAGCCGTCGCTCCATAACCGTGGGGAAGCGAGGTCGGTTTCGATAGTGGCGGTGAGCGGCCGGCGTCGAGTAGACGGCCGTTGTCGAGTTCCGACGAAACCAGGGGATGAAGGTGACAAATCCACGCGCGCCCACCCAGGAGGTTGGCTGCACCCCGCTTGAGTTTGCGCGCGCTGCTGCCGGTCATGATCACGCGCAAGTGCTTGTTGCGATCAATCAGCAGTTGGATCTCATCCAAAAAGCATCAGGGTTAACCGAGGTGATCATTGCCGCAGCGATCGAGGTGCATCGCGACAAGGGACCGGGCTTGATTGAATCGATCTACGAATGGTGCTTGGCGAAGGAACTTGGGATACGCGGCCTGAACTGCGTGAGCCAGAAGACCGTCAGGATCGAATACAAAGGTTTCATCCGCGAAGAACCGCTGCGCTTTCACGTGTTGGTGGAAGGTTGTGTCGTCGTGGAGGCGAAAGCTGTGGAACGAGTTCTGCCGATCCATAAGGCACAGCTCTTGAGCTACATGAAGCTGCTGAACACCGCTCTCGGCCTGCTCATTAATTTCCACGAGATGAAAGTCGTCGACGGCATCAGCCGGTTGATCCTGCCCGGAGCGAACGAGTGAGGCTGAGAGGGGCGGAGTATCTATTTCTCCGTTCCCTCCGTTGGCTCCTGTTCAACTCTTGTCTTTATGCCAGTCAACCGAGAGCGCTACCTCTAGCTAGTGTTCGGTAGGTTAACGCCTATGGGGCGATGCCCCGGGCTATCGGCTTGATGCCCCTTCGGGGCGAGGCCGTGGCTCAACCGACCGGCATTGGGCTAGGCGAGTGCGTGCCCGCCATCGACGTACAGTGTGGTGCCGGTGACGTAACTACTGGCATCTGAGGCCAGGAACACGGCCGCACCGGCCAGTTCGTGATGCTCGCCCAGACGACCGATCGGCAGCTCGGCAACGAAGCGCTGGCCGCGTTCGGAAGCAAAGAACTCTTCGTTCATATCCGTTCGAAAATACCCGGGGCATAAAGCGTTCACCTGCACGCCGCGGCGGATCCATTCGAGGGCGAGGACTCGCGTCATTTGCACCAGTGCGGCCTTGCTTGCGGAGTAGGCCGACAACTGGCGAGCCACATGGGTGGCCAGCACCGAGGCAACGTTGATCACCTTACCCGAGCGCTGGCGCAGCAAGTGCTTGCCGACGTGCTTGCAACACAGCATGGGTGCGGTCAGATTCACCGCCAGGACCCGATCCCAATCTTCGCGCTCCATGTCGGTGAACGCTTGCGTAAGACCTACACCGGCGTTGTTGACGAGAATGTCGATGCGACCGAGTTTGTCGATCGCTGTTGCCGTCATCGCTGCGACCTGATCTTCCCGCGTCACATCGGCGGCGATGGCATATACGCGCCGGCCGCTGCTGCGCAATTCCTCTGCCGTTGCCTCCAAGTCGGAGGTGGTGCGACTTACCAACACCAAGTCGGCTCCTGCCGCACCGAGACCCGCGGCAATGGCCTTACCCAAGCCTTTGCTGGCTCCGGTTACCAGGGCCACACGTCCACTGAGATCAAAGCATGAGATGGTCATGGCGCCGCAAGCTAGCAGCGTTGGGACCGGGGCTTCTATGGCTTGCGTGGTTTGTCGCCGCGGTGGCGTGCCCGAAGCAAGCAGCTCCATGCGCCGCCTAATCCCGAAAACCTCAGTTGGGTTGGAAGTCAACTGGACGCGCGCTTCGAGACGCCGCCAAAATCCTTCGATACGCTTCGCTACTCAGGAGGCGGCTCCTCAGCGCGAACGGTTGTTGGGATCGGCAAACAAACTTTCCGTTCGGCCTGAGGAGCGGCCATCTGTTCAGGCCGCGTCTCGAAGGCCATCTCAAGTGCCGTTGTGAGAACGTGGGTAATTGAACTGAGGTTTTCGGGCTAATCAGAACCCAATCCAGGCACCACCTTTATTCCTTCAACAACCTCCAGCGACGGCTAGGCCAGCACTCTGCTGTCCAAGCGTATTGCTTCGGCGAGGGACCAGGCCTGGAACGGGCAGTCGCGGGGCGTATGTGGTGGCTCCGCATCGGCAATTTCCGAGATGTGGCCGAGACCTGCCTGTTGCAGGTGATCGAGCAGCGGTGTGAGGAATCGTTGGCGTGCTTCCTTTTTGGCGGCGGCTGTATTACCGCGCACACGCACCCAAGCTTCGACGAACGCACCCATCAGCCATGGCCAAACGCAGCCTTGATGGTAGGCACCATCGCGCTCGCGCACTCCGCCTTGATAGCGCGGCACATAGCCGGGCTCGCCGGGTGCCAGTGAGCGCAATCCCAGAGGAGTGAGTAGGCGGCGCTCGACGGCATCGACGACCATTCGGGCTTGAGTGTCTTCGAGCAGAGAAAACGGCAACCCGCCCACGGCAAAGATCTGGTTCGGTCGGAAGCTCGCGTCGACGCTACCGTTCTCGTGGTTGACGTCGACGACATCGTACAAGGCTTGCTGCGCCGGGTTCCAGAAGCGGGTGCGAAAGCTAGCCAAGCCGCGCTCGTAGAGTTCACTCCACTTGGGCGCCGAGGCGGCGGCGATACACAGGGCATTCAGCCACAGAGCTTGCACTTCGACAGGCTTGCCGATGCGCGGCGTCACAACCCAATCCCCTACCTTGGCATCCATCCACGTGAGTTGCACCCCGGGTTCCCCGGCGGCCAACAAGCCATCGACATCGGCGTGGATGCGGTAACGCGTTCCGCCCGCGTAGCCCTCGACGATTTCCAGGACCGCCTTCTCCAAGACAGCACGATCACGCGCGGTCAGTCGCTTTCCCTCTGCTTGCATCGTCGTCAGCAGATCGTGCACGGCGATGATGAACCACAGGGAAGCGTCGACCGCATTGAATTCCGGGGCCGGTCCATGGTCGGGAAAACGATTGGGCAGCATCCCTTGCGACACCAATCGTGCCCAGTCGATCAGAATCCGCTTTGCCTCTTGGAAGCGACCGCTTGCCAAACACAACCCACGCAGGGCGATGAACGTGTCCCGTCCCCAATCGGTGAACCAAGGGTAGCCGGCCACAAGTGTCTGCCCCTCGCCGCGACGCACGATATAGGCCGCGGCGGCCTGATACAGCGGGGAGTTTTGCGTGCGCCGGCGGCGTTCGCGAGAGCGTAGGCTGCGCACGAAGGCGGGAGCGTCGGCGCCGATGTGTTCCTTCATGCCGTGGACAGATTCTGTCTCGGCAGCCAGAACCCATACCGCCTCGCCTCGCGAAAGATCCCAACGCAGCACGCCGGGTGACGCAAGATCCTCTTGGCAATCCAACCCACGTTGCTGCTCCTGTTCGTAAACAAAGTTGCGGTACCAGTCGGGCTGATGCCGGTACTCCGCATTGGCGACGGAGACGATTGCCGGCACACCGGGGTAAGGCTGCCAGGTGAGCGCCGCGCCGTCTGCCTGAGGCTCGAAGCCAAACGCCGGGTTCTCGCGCTGCAGTCCGTGGTAGTCGCGTCCGGAAAGAAGCGGGCGCAGCGACAACGTCATACCCGCCGCCTTTCCTTCTACTTTCCAGCTCAGAGCCACGAGCGGCATGCCGCGTTGCGCCAATAGCTCGTGGACCAGGCGCGTGCCGTCTTCGAGTGCAAAAGTCCACTGCGGCCACGGATGCGGTGTAAACGCTACGACGCGACGCAGGCCATCGGGATGGACGATGCCGGGGGCATAGCGCTGCGAGGATAGGGCGAAGCGCCCGGCGGGGGTTTCTACCCAAGCCTCAAAGCCATTGACCAGTACAAAACGGCCGGTGGGTGGGGTCGTGGCGGCCAGCAAAAGCGCGTGGTAGCGGCGTGTGCGGATGCCGCCGACGCTGCCGCTGGCGAAGCCGCCCAGGCCGTCGGCTTCGAGCCACTCGCAATCGCTATCCAAGGGTGATGACCTCTTTGATGCCACGCGGGGACCCTACCAGCAGATCCTGGTAGGCGTCCACGGGGTTACGGCCACTGATCAACTGGCGAAGAGCTTTGGGCCATTTGCGGTGGAACACGCCGAGGTCGCGGATGGCGGCCTCGAACGCATCGCGGTTGGCATTGACGGTGCCGAACACAACCTGGTTCTTGAGCACCAGATTGCGCATGAGCAAGTCGGTATCCACCGGCATGGCTGCCTTACGGCCCGGCACACCCGTGAACACAAAGATTCCGTTGGTGCCGAGGACCTTCATCACCTCAAAGGAAAGAGTCGAGGCCCCGGTGGCCTCGTAAACCACATCGATGTTGCCGATTGCTTCTGGAAGCGTCTCTACTGGGTGGGTGGCCGACGAGAGGTAGTGCGCGCCGATCGCTTCGACGAGGTCCGCCTTGGGATTGGGAGCTGCCTCCCGGGAATAGACATACACGTTGAAGTCATTGGCCAGCAACGCCATAGCCCCGAGCAAGCCTACTGGACCGGCTCCGAGCACCACCGCTGTGTGGCAGTGTCCACCATTCTTGCCCGCCTCAATCGGACAGGCCCACGGTAGGCGCTGCTGCACCTGCCAGATCTGCGCCAGGCCTTTTTCGGCAATGGTGAGCGGCTCGACGAGCACACCAACGTCGCGTAACTCGGGTGGCACAACGTTCATGTAGCTTTGGTCATCGACGACCAGTTCGGTCATGAACCCGTGAGCCCCTTTGATGCCGCGCTCGGTGAAGTCGCCCGTGTAACAGAAGTCCTGGCGCCCGGCGCGACAAGCGGTGCAATGCGCGTGCTCACAGGGGCGGCGTACCATTGGTACCACCAGATCCCCTACCTTCACGCGGCACACCTCGGGACCAATGGCGACAACTTCCCCAAGAGACTCGTGACCGATCACTAGCCACTCGGAAGCAGGCGGCGGCGTTCCATACTGGAAGGCGCAGATCTCCTTGTCGGTACCGCACACACCCACATCGAGCATGCGCAGCGTTACGTCGGTCGGCGAGCGCAGTCCTGGCTCGGCGTGCTGAATCAACTCGACCGCTCTATCTCGTGGACGCACTGCGACAGCCTTCATCCTGTTTCCTCCGTGGTGCCTTCGATGCCGTTGCTTGCGTGTGGTTACGCCGAGTTTCCCCAGCCAGGCGCTAGCGCCGGGGCTGGAAGAGCTTGAGCTGGCGCACTGGGGCGAACGAACGGCGGTGGATGGGGCATGGCCCAAAGCGTTCGATCGCGTCGAGGTGTTGAGCTGTCCCGTAGCCCATGTTGGCGGCGAAGCCGTACTGCGGATACTGCTCATGGAACGACTGCATCAGTGTGTCCCGGTGTACTTTGGCAACGATGGAGGCTGCCGCCACGGAGTAGCTGCGCCCATCGCCACCAATGAGGGGCGACTGTGGGATTGCAATGTTGGGGATGGTGCGTGCATCCACGACGATGTGATTCGGCGACACCGGCAACGCCAGCACAGCGCGGCGCATGGCTTCGAGGGCGGCGTGGTAGACGTTGAGGCGATCAATGTCTTCCACATCGACAATCCCGATACCCACAGCCGTGGCCCTGTCGTGAATCTGCGTTGCCAGATCGGCCCGGCGTAGCGGACTCAGCTTCTTGGAATCGTCGATGCCACGCAGCCGCATCTGTGGTGGGATGATAACTGCCGCAGCAACCACCGGTCCGGCGAGGGGCCCAACCCCGACTTCGTCGACGCCGGCAACGTGGATACAGCCACCGTCCCACAGTTTTCGCTCCACGCGTAGCAACACGCCCATCCGCGCTGCCTGGCGGCGTACCAGCTTACCCATGCTTGGCTCTCTTCTTGTGAGGCCGCCAACGGCTCATGAATCGGACGAAATTCTTTGGGTGCCCCAGCCCCGTCGCCAGTAGATCCATGCTTGGCTGGCGAGGACCCCGCCGCAATCGATCAAGCTATCCAGATAGGAGCCGGTCCGATTGGGCACAAACATCTGATGGGTTTCATCGGCTAACGCGTAGACGGCTCCCAGCAGCAAGGCTTGCACCGCCCACTGCCAACGCCAGCGTGATGAACGACCACGGCGAGCCGCCCAAAACGCCAGCAAGCCGAGAATGAAGAATTCGGTCAGGTGAGCGGCCTTGCGAATGAGCCCATGGGCAAGCACGAAACCGGCTGGCGTCAGATTCGGAAAAAAGTAACGCAGCAGCGGGTCGACGTAACGGTGCGTATTGGCTGCCGAGAACCCCTCACCGGAGAGTGTGGAAATGAAGACCATCCACAACACCACGAAACCCCAGTACCGGAGTAGCTCGTTCCATGCCGGGCCAGGCCGGTTTCGCACAGGGGGCTGCATGACGATCAATTCACGCCGCTTCTACTGCCACGCCGGAGCGCGGGCAACTGTGCAGGTCACCTTCCCTCCGGGGTCGGGGTCGCTATCGGAATCGGTTTCGATCTCATTTCACGCGGTATTTCCCCAGCGTTGTCGCGCCCGATTGCGACCCCAATTCCGATTCCGACCCCGATCTGGTTACGGGCCTAGCTGGGCAGAGGTTCCTTAAACGCCTGGACTAGACCCGGTTTTTAGCGCCCCGGGGTTACGTACATTTGCTGCACGTAGTCGCGCAGCATCCGCTCCGCGGTGAACTTGGGAATCAGCGTGCGCATGGAGGCACGGACTTTCTGCAACCATCCTCTTGGGATGCCGTTGGCATCACGCTCGTAGAAGAGCGGCACTACCTGATTGAGGCACTCCATCATGCAGCGGGCGTCGTGCTCGTCCTGCACGTGGGGCTCCACATTTACGGGAGAATCGATAGCCCAGCCGTTGTTGCCGTCGTAGCCCTCCAACCACCAACCATCCAAGACGCTGAGGTTGAGGCCACCATTGAGCACCACCTTCATGCCACTGGTGCCGCTCGCTTCCAGAGGTGGCCGCGGCAGATTCAGCCACAGGTCGACACCGGCCACGATGCGTGGCGCCATGTGCAGGTCGTAGTCTTCGAGAAACACCACGCGGCGCCCGACCAGTGGATTGGCTTTTCGCTGAAACCCGTTGCGCAACGTCGTCTTGGCTTCGTCGTCGCTGGGATGGGCCTTACCGGCAAGGACAAGTTGCAGCGGATGCTTGTCGTTACCGAGCAAATGCAACAAGCCTTCGTCGGGCATCCCCGCAATCAGGTACAGCCGTTTGTATGTGGCGACGCGGCGGGCGAAGCCCACAGTCAGCACCTCCGGCTGGAACACACGCGCGGCAGCATCGACGTACTCGGCTGGCTCGCCTCGCCCGATGCGATCGCGCACCGATTCCTCACGGGCGTAGGCCACCAGGCGACGCCGCAACTCGCAACGTACCTCCCACAGCTCCTCGTCGGGGATAAGGTCGATGCGCTGCCACATCTGCGTGTCCGCCAAGTGCGACGGCCACTGCGGGCCGAGATACTTGTCGAGCAGCCGCTGCATGGGGCTGGCCATCCACGTCAAGGTGTGCACGCCGTTGGTGACATGCCCAATGGGCACTCTATCAGCGCTACGATCCGGCCACATCACGCGCCACATGTCGCGCGCCACTTCTCCATGCTTCTGTGACACGCCGTTGGCAGCTCGACTGGTACGCAAGGCAAGCGGCGTGATGCTCACGGCCTCGTGTTCGTTGGCCGGATTCACGCGCCCGTAGCCGTAGAACGTGTCTCGCGACAACCCAAGACTGTCGGCAAAGTCGGAAAATACCGGCTCGATCTCCTGCCAAGAATATCCTTCGTTGCCGGCAGCAACGGGAGTGTGGGTGGTGAAGATGGTTTCCTCGCGCACGTCGTTGAGAGCGACATCGAACGACTGGCCGTTTTGGCAAATCTGGTGCACGCGCTCCAAGCTGCTCATGGCAGCGTGCCCTTCGTTCAAATGTGTGAGGCAAGGCTGGATGCCCATGGCCTGGAGGGCACGAGCACCACCAATACCCAGCACGCCATACTGGGTTAGCCGTGTGTGGCGATCGCCAACGTAAAGCCGTGAGGTAATCCAACGGTCAATCGGGTGATTGTCCTCGCGGTCCGTGTCCAACAGGTAAAGCGCCACGCGACCGATATCGACCCGCCAAATCTGTACGCGCACGGTGCGTCCGCGTAGACCAACCTCCACGAGCAGCGGTCCGTTGTTGGAGTCGGTTACCAGCACCGCAGGAGCACGGTCGTAATCGGTTGCGACCCAGTATTCATGTTGCCAGCCGCTGGTGTCGAGGCGTTGATGAAAGTAACCCTCTCGGTACAGAAGTCCGATACCAACCAACGGCACAGCCATGTCCGACGCGGCCTTGAGAAGATCGCCCGCCAACACGCCCAGTCCGCCGCCGTAAATGGGCAGGGAACAGTGCACGGCAAACTCCGAGCAATAGTAGGCAATCGGGTGTTCAGGCGAGATCTCAGGCAAGTGCGGGCGTGCCAGGTCGTGCTCCAAACTGGCACTCACGGTGCGCAAGCGCGTCGTGTAGGCGATGTCGCGCGAAAGCTCTTGCAAGCGGCGCGGCTTGGCGGCTTCGAGCACTGCGCGTGGATTGCAACCGCTGTGACGCCAGCGGTCGGCATCGATATCGCGAAACAGTTCGGCGCCTCCGGCTAGCCAAGACCAACGATAGTTGTACGCTAACCGCGCCAACGGCCACAAAGGGGCAGGCAAACGCTCGGCAAGCTCTCCGACCGCGCGTGCAATGTCGCGGGAGCCGTCTTTGCCGTCTGAGCTACTGGTTGCCGTCATGTCACTCCGCTCCCCATCTCTAGTTGCCACCGAGTCGGCTCACCCCCCCCAACGCAAGCCTACAGCCCGACGCACGATAGTCAGCCCTTTTCGATCGAACAAGCGAGGATGGGAAATCAGAAAGGGTTATGGACAAGAGCAATTGGTGACGTCGGGCCAGAAGACCGATAGCGAAGGTTCTAGTCCGGACAATTCACCACCTCGCGGCAAAATCGGGTCAAGCGGCTGAACGCACGAGGGATTCGAAGCATGTTGACGAAAACAGTGTGTTCTTTGAACCACGAAGGCACGAAGAACGCGAAGCAAGAGCAGGGCGAGGTCAAGGGGACTGGTCAACTGTGTAGCAAACCTCTCATTTCTTGTCGGCGCGCCCAAATTCCCAAGCGAAACTCGCGCCGAACGTAACAAGAGGTTAGCGCGGACAAAAGCGCAATCTCGCCGATCCGTTTCATCCCGTGGAGACTCAACAGGAGAACACAGAGAGAACAAAGGGATTGTTCTCCGCTCTGTTTCCTCTGTTTTCTCCTGTTCAATCCTTATCC
>CAZGSN010000180.1:0-6442 GCA_964528465.1 uncultured Binatia bacterium (SeqCode) | reverse complement strand
CCCCGAGCTTTAGCCTTTTCGTTTTCTGAGCCGGGTTGGCGCGCTCTCCTGGGCGCGTTAGTCGTAACGCATTACCGGTAGGGCCAATTGCGGTAGCGCTAAGCACCGCAGTAGAGAACGCGTTTGCGGCGCTGACAAAGCAAAACGGCGAGCCAAAGGCTCGCCGTTCAAGTAATCAGGGGAGGCTGGATTAGTGCGCGAACAAGGCCACCAGCAGCATGACAATGCCTGCTGTAAGCGTGCCAACGCTCACGAACACCGCCAAGACGTTACCCATCTTGTCTTCGTCGTGAAGCAGTTTCTGTACGGATGCGTTCATCGTGTATCCCGTTTTGGTCATTGTGGGGCAGTTTCAACCCGTTGGCAAGTTGAGGTGTACCCATGTATAGGACGCCGCGGTCGTCGCCAGAACCAACATCGAAACAAAGGGTTGCCGATGATGGCTGAGCCACGCCCATCCGCCTGGCCGCGAAGGGGCTCCGGGCTTTGAGGGGTAGAGCACTCCAGTGGTTGCGGTAATGGCCGCAAAGACGATGAAGGTCCAAGCCATCGTTGAAGCAATGGTTGCCCATGTCGGCTTGGACGGCGCGGTGGCAATTTCGTAGACACATGAGGCACCAAGCGCGAGTGCTACCCAGCACAGCTGACCATCCTTCACGAGCGCATGAAAGCTAGCTCGCTTTTTGACCGAAGCGGGCAAGTTGTTCGATGCCACCCGAAAGATACTCAGTACTACGAAGGGCGACAGAACCGGCACTACGATGGTGGCAAGAAACCAGCCAAACTCGCTCATCCTTTCCTCCCTACTCGTATTTTCCTGTCAAGTGTAGCCATACGCTCAGAGCGCCGCGCTGAAAGACTTTCGCATTGGCATCGCAATGAGCTAGGAGGATTGAGGTCCTTGCCTTGTTTAGAAGAGATAGATGCCGAATACCCCAGTGCTGGTTAATGCTTTAGCCCTCGACCGGCACGATAGCTTTGTTGGGTTTGCGATGCTGATGGTCAATCGTCTAACCTTGGTTGAAGCTCGGGGGGATACCGGTACTGTCCGCGGGTTATAGAGTCGCCATCGAGCGGAAATAGTCAGAAGCGTGCTCCGTCGCCGCTAGCCTTGGTGTCTGCTTCAAGGCACGAGCATTCCTGCATCGATCACCCGCCCAAGGAACGGACGGCGTAACCCATACCGCCGCCTGATGCAGTCGCTGCTCGCGAAGGAGGAGCACGAGGACCGACCTCTGCCGACCTGGCGCCAGCACATGGTTCGTGGTGAAGTCGAAACGCCGAAGCGAGGGCGATAACTGTGTGTGGCCGATACGAGCTTCACATGAGCCCAGAAGTAATCGCGCTCCTCTTCGCGCTGGGCGTAACGTCTGCGATCGAGCCACGGTACAACATCGCGCCTTCGCAGCTCGTCCCGATCGTGCGTCTGGACGCTGAGGGACATCGTGTGTTCGAGGAGGCGCGGTGGGGCTTCATCCCTTGGTGGGCAAAGGAAACTGGCCGACAGCCGATCAACGCGCGTAGTGAAACCGTCCGCAGCAACCACCTATGGCGGGATGCTTACAAACGTTGTCGCTGCCTGCTGCCGGTGTCTGGCTACTACGAGTGGATGGCGAGCCCAAGCGGTCCAAAGAAGGCGTATCGCATCGCGATGCCGGACAGCGATGCACTTGCGTTCGTCGGCGTCTGGTCACATTGGCGCGCGCCGAATGGCGACGCAGGTTCCGACGGTCGCGATGGTCACCAGCCCTGCGCCCGCGGAGATCGCAGCTATACATTTCCGCGCCCCAATCGCCGTGCGGCCCGAGGACTTTGATCGTTGGCTAGACCCAAAGGTCGCCGATCCGGTAAATGTACTCGAGCGACCCACCATGGCGCTGCAAGTCCACTGCGTCAGCAACCGAGTGAACTACGTCCGCAACGACGGCCCGGACCTCATTGAGCCAATTCCAAACGTCAAGCCGATAGCCCTTCTTTGTTGCCCTTCCTGCGCCTACGTTGTGTCAGGACGACGATGCTCGAGATAGCTTGGGCAATAGGGCTTCGCCGCGGGATCTCCGGAGTGCGGAGTTGCGGGCCGCTCTGATGGATGCGACGCAGCCCAAAGCGGTTCGGAAAGCGCGAAACAGCAATTCGGGGCCGGCTAGTCGCGCAAGGGCGCCGTGTGGACGCTACCCGTCGTGCCCGCCCGACATCGCCTGAAACCGCTGTTTGGGAGCGACTTTCGTGACACGCCCCCAATCTTTGTAGAGGCCTCTCGCTCAACGGCTTGAGCGGATATCCCTTGCAAATGTCTACTGCGGGTCACGTGCGATCGGCGATTTGAACCGGGACTGCGGAATATAAGAGCGTGCGCTCTACTGAGTTCATCCCAATAGCAAGAACCAGCATGACCGCTCCCCGAGTCGAAGCCCCCACAATCGAAGAACCGGATTACGAAGCGCTTCAGGACGCCCGGGTGCTTGTCGGCAAAGACCGCGTGCGTTTGGCGCTCTATCGGCGCAGCTTCGACTCGCCGCTGGTGCCATTGAGTAAAGTGCGCGACGCAGCGCCAGGCTTACTCACCAGCATTGAAGAGTGGCAACGCCTCCACCCGGGCGCCGGCCTTCTCCTGCTTTGCGAAAATGCGGCGGCAGATTTGCTGGGAAAGCGTTTCTGCGACATTCCGGTCTGGTGGATTTGCGTGCCGGAGTTGAGTGACGAAGACCTCATGCGGCTGAAACACGCAAAGCGAGACCCACTCAATACTTGGGTAAGGGTGAACCACCCAGACCTGTATCACTGCAGGCTGCTGGCGTGCCTTGGCGTCGAGGACCATCCGCTAGACGCCGTCATCAACGCGAGCAATCAACCTTCCGACGACGCCGGCGTCCTGCTGCTGGTGTACGCCTCGTCCACCTCTTGCGTGTTTGCCGTGGTCCCCATGGACTACGACACGGGTTTGATCCTTCAAGCCGTTTGCATTGGCGTGGAGGAGAACTACAACCCATACAGGATGTACAGCGACGCTGAGTTGGAAGCGTCGCGCATCGAGGCAGCGTCCAACCCTGGCCGAAGCAGCCTGTACTTGCCTGTGGGCGTCTCCCAAGCCAACCGCACCTCCGCAGAAGGGTAGGGCCCGCCCTGCCTTCGCCGACTCCAAGTGATGGAGCTGTAACCCGTGCCTACAGGACGACTGAACATTCGAAGCGAAGTTCGAAAGGTCAGCCGTCTTCGAGGCACGCGTCCCCGCAAAGATGAGCGAGCGATATCAGCGCGGCACCGAATCAACTCTTAGGTTCCCGCGAAGTAGGTTCGGCGGATGTACCTCGATGAGCCATTCTTGAAATAGTCCCGTTGCCATTTGTCCGTGGGCTCGAGGAACTGAGGCTTCCATGCCTTGTTGCCATTCATGCGGGCGATCGCCACGGCCTCTCGGAACGCGTAGTGCGAGTACGAGCGCATGAACTCGCCCAGGTAGATGTCGGCAACGCGAGTTGAGCCGCGGATTACCACCATGTTTTCTTCGTTGGTGTCCGTGCTGGCCTTGCTGAAGTTGGCCGACCCCGTGACGACGACTGGGTCGTTACTCAGCGGGTCGACGAGCATGAATTTCGTGTGGACGTACTTGACGTTGTTCTCGTGCGACAGTGAGCGGCGCTCTTCGAGCCACCGGTCGAACGAGTTGAGTTCGATGCTCTTAGCCACCGCGACCACCACGTTGGGCAGGCGGCGAATGCGACCGATGTCCTTCTTGCCTTGGGCGAGGCCAGCGCCGTTTCCTTCCTTCTCCATCAACGCCATCCGCAACACACCGTCATTCTGCTCATAGACCTTCTGGAAGAACGCATGCATGCCGAAAGCGAAGGTCATGAACAGACCCTTCTTCGCCCGGTCCGCAATGTCGGCGTACCACTGCAGGACATCGATACCTGACCGGGGCGAGAAAACCCGGACGAGCTTGTCGTTCCAGGGATCAGGCGGGGCCGGGTTCTGGTCCGCCATCCAGGTACGTTCGTCCTTGAGGGCCGGATCGTCCGCGATCTCCTCCCAGTACTGCAGGTAGTCGGCCGCGACGTCGGCATCCTCGATGATGTGGCCGCAGTTGAGGTGCCCGAAGATGCCGTTCTCGGTGAGGTTGGTCGAGCCGAGCCAGACAGCGATCGGCTTCTCGTTCTTCAGCAACACAACGAACTTGTTGTGCATGATCTTGCCAATCGTTCTCGGCTTGCAGATCCCGTTCATGCCCAGGCCGTCGATGGCCCCCTTGTTCTTGGCCTTGGGGCCGCTAGATCCAGGGATTGCGTCGTAGATGATCTTGACCTTGGCCCCGCTCTTCGAGGCGGCCTTGATCGCCTTCAAGGCGCCGGCCCATTGGAACTCGTAGACCGCCCCCTTGAGTGCGTACGAGGTCCCCTTCGCACGCCCGACGAACTCGCAGAACGCCTCTAAGAGACCCCGGGATAGCCAGGCGTAGGCCGGCACGGGGTCGACGAGCTCGCTTGGGGCCTTGTTCTGGAACCGACGTGCGTACTCCTGCGAGGCGACCGCACCCCGGTTGAAGAACACGGAGTGGGTGTCGCCGTACTCGGACTCGGTTTTGATCGGGGCCTCGACGGTGGGCCCTTCCACCAAGGCGTCCGGTTTGCCCTTGAGCGCGATCACCCGGTAGGTGTAATCGTGCTCGGGCTTCGCGCTATAGTCGGCCCACTGAAATGACTGAAACGGATGGTCCCGGCTAGAGACCTGGCCCCCGGGGCCGAGCAACGGATTGGTCGCCTGGAACGTCTTGGTTCCGGACATCCAGTAAGTCTCGTTCTCGGTGTGGTCCTCGCGCTGGATGGCTAAGCCTAGGCATCCCTTGCGCGCGGCGTCGCTAAGGTCGAAACCGAGCGTGACGACGTGAGTTCCCGCAATGGCATTGACCGTGAGTCCCCCGTGAGTCTTCCTGCTTCGCATGGCTCCTCCCCTGTGGATGTGCCGCGATAGGTGCGGATTGAAGGCTCCACCTGCCGTGCAACGCCGTCAACGCGAGAAATGCCGCCAAACCCTGAGGAACAATCACAAGGCGTCCGCACAGCGGCCGCCGGCTGAATTGGCATACCTGTTGCATCACGACGTCTTTCAGCAGCGCCCCACGTCCTTGCGACTCGTACTGATTCTTGCCGGATTGGCGAGCTGCGTGCCGATCGGCGCGACCGCCGAAGTCTACCGTTGTGTCCAGGACGGCAAGACCACCTATACCGAGGAACCTTGTAGCTCGGGAGTCACGGCGGCGACGGTCCCTCTCGCGCCTGCACCGCAGCCCCCCGCGTCAAGGAGTGCCGCTCTACAGGAGGCGGCCAATCTCGGTCGTGTGCGCGTCGGCATGTCGAAGACGCAAGTCGAGCTCGCTTGGGGAAAGCCGCGCTCGGTTCGTTCTACAACCCATGCATCGGGGCGCATGGAACAGTGGACATACAAGGGTCGCGACGCTGAAACCTACGTGCAATTCCGCAACGGGACCGTTGAGAGTGTCACCCGGTACGACTTTCTCTCAAAGGCGCAGTCAGCCGCAAGGGCTGCGACACCACTGACCACCGCAGAGCTGGAGGCCACCGAACGTGCTTCGAAGGCGCCGGAGCGCCGGCTCGTGCGTGAGGGGGACACGACAGCCATCGTCGAGGCAAATCTTGGGAAGCCGGAGCGCTCAGGATGGGCGGGTGGTCGCACTTGGTGGGCCTACTCACCCACGGCGAAGGATCCGCAGGCTCGCACGATCGTATGGTTCAGCTACGGGCGCGTCGTGGCCGTTGAGCGGAAGATCGAGCGCTAGCCC
Source organism: uncultured Binatia bacterium (SeqCode) (assembly GCA_964528465.1). GTDB lineage: Bacteria > Desulfobacterota > Binatia > HRBIN30 > HRBIN30 > CAZGSN01. The sequence goes on along the minus strand of CAZGSN010000180.1, from coordinate 645 downwards.
GGCGGACAGTAGCAGAGCGGCATGCCCTCTTGAAAGGTCGGCGATCGCGTGGAAGCACTGCTTTGCAAGCCGTGGTTGGCGTCACCGCGTGCTTTGATCTCAATGGGCTTACTAGGTACCGTTCTCGGCGCTGAAATGCGCCTCTCAGACGTGGAGCAGATACAAGTAGCTCGCTGTTCATTCTCGCTGAACGCCATGAGCTGCCGCACTGCCGTCAATCAGTTGCGGCCAGTTGGAATCTGGGCGCCGCTTCAGCAGAGTGCGCGCTCAGAATCCACAACTGCTAACGATTCGTTGTTCGTAGTAGTCCGCTGGCCGCGACGGTCGTTGAGCCCCAGTTCGAGCGCGCTCAGAAGCCTAGCCGCTTCAGCCTCCGGCTGAGCAAGCACCCGCTCGGCCAGCCGCGGCGCGCGCCGCCGCACTGCGCTCAACGCGGTGAAGCCTGGGAGTCTCGGGACGCGCTCGCCTAGGCCCAAGCGGCTTGCACCGCTTGATGTGCGGCGCTCGAGGTAATCCGCTTCGATGAATCCATACAGCACAGCGCCATTTTGCCGCTGTTAAGTCCTGCTTAATCCGCTTCCGGGTCTGTGTGGTACAGTCCGCCTCCGCTTCCGGTTGGACCCCTTTCAGAACTGGGGCATTCCA
>CAZGSN010000179.1:0-4224 GCA_964528465.1 uncultured Binatia bacterium (SeqCode) | reverse complement strand
CGACCGCGCCATCAAGAAAGGCACCGGCGAACTAGAGGGGGTGAATTACGAAGAAATCCAATACGAAGGGTATGGGCCGGGGGGCGTTGCCGTCATGGCCAGCGCGCTTACGGACAACCGCAACCGTACGGTGGCGGAGATTCGGCGCATCTTCGAGAAGAGCGGTGGTAGCATGGGCACCTCCGGTTGCGTGGCGTGGATGTTCCATAAGCGCGGCGTGCTGACCGTCGAGAAGGCCAACGCGGATGAGGAGCGCTTGATGGAGATTGCCCTCGACGCGGGTGCCGACGATGTCAGTGACACGGGCGATGTCTTCGAGATTGTCACCGCACCAGAAAGCTTCGATGCGGTACATGCCGCTTTGCAGGCCGCCAATATCGCTACCGCTACGGCCGAAGTAACCATGGTTCCTGAGAACACCGTGCAAGTGACGGGCAGCGACGCCGAGAAGGCCATGAAGCTCCTCGATGAACTCGACGATCACGACGATATCCAGACCGTGTCCTCCAACGCCGACCTGTCACCGGAAGAACTCGAACGCCTGAGCGCGTAAGATGCGGGTCATCGACATCGAAGCCGTATGCGAGTGCTAGGTGTCGATCCTGGGACGGTGGCTACGGGTTGGGGACTAGTCGAAGAACGAGGGTCGCGTTTGCTGCGCGTGGGGAGTGGGGTGATTCGTCCACGCGGCTCGCTCTCCACCCGCCTGGCTGGGATTTACGATAGTGTTTGTCAGTTGATGGAACGCTTCTCGCCCACGTGCATCAGCCTCGAGAAGTCGTTTGTGGGCACCAATGTGCAAAGCGCCTTTCGCCTTGGCGAGGCGCGCGGAGTCATCCTTGCCGCCACCGGGCTGCGCGAGATCCCCGTACATGAGTACGCTCCCGCCGAGGTGAAGGTTGCGGTTACCGGCGCCGGGCGCGCCAACAAAGAACAGGTCCAAATGATGGTAGCGCGCCTGCTCGGCGTGCCGGCCATTGCCGCCTCCGATGAAGCCGACGCCTTGGCGACGGCCATTTGTCACATCCACCGAGCTCGCTTCCACACTCAAATCTCCGTGGCCGACCTGCGCGTGCACCGCAGCCGCCCCTCGCGCAACGCATGGACACGCATGGCCACGGCTCGCACCAAGGCCGCACGCTAGACCGGCGCGTCATGATTGGACAACTAACCGGTGCATTGGCGCTGAAGTCGGCAGAGCAACTCATCGTCGACGTCAACGGCGTCGGCTATCTGGTGACGGTTTCTCTCAACACCTTCTACAAGCTTCCCGAAGCTGGGGCTGCGGTACAGCTTTTGATCCACACGCACGTTCGTGAGGATGCATTGCAGCTCTTCGGCTTCCTGGATCGCGCCGAGAAAGACTTGTTCTTACTGCTTACCAGCGTCTCCGGAATCGGCCCGCGTCTGGCGATGAGCATTCTCTCCGGAACTCCGACCGAAGATCTGCTCGATGCGCTCGACGCCGGTGATCTCGCGCGCTTGGTGGCCATACCCGGGATCGGCAAGAAAACGGCCGAACGTTTGGTGGTCGAGCTACGCGACAAGATCAAGAACCTGCGCGGCGCAACCGCGAGCGAGCCGGGTCGCAGCGCCGGCGGGCAAGAGGATGAGGCGGTGTCGGCACTGGTGAATCTTGGCTACAAGCGCAACGATGCGGAGCGTGCGGTGAAAGCAGCCGTGGCCGGAGGTGCGACCGGACTCGAAGCCATCTTGCGCGCGGCGCTGAAGCGGGTGGCGTCATGAGCGAAGCCGAAGAGCGCTTGGTCGTCGCCGTCGTCGGTGACGACGATCTCACCGTCGAGACGACGCTACGGCCACCCTCCCTCGAAGAGTATGTCGGCCAGGAAGCTCTCAAGGCGAATTTGCGTGTGGCCATCGACGCCGCCAAAGGCCGCAGGGAGAGCTTGGATCATCTTCTGCTTTACGGGCCACCGGGTCTGGGGAAGACCTCCCTGGCGCACATCATTGCTCATTCCATGGGAGTCAACATCCGCAGCACGTCGGGGCCGGTCATCGAGCGCCCCGGCGACCTCGCCGCCATTCTCACCAACCTGGATGCGGGCGATGTTCTCTTCATTGATGAGATCCACCGCCTAAGCCGTGTCGTCGAGGAGATTCTCTATCCGGCGATGGAGGACTACCAGATCGACGTGTTGATCGGCCAAGGACCCGCCGCACGTTCGATCAAACTCGACCTCAAGCGTTTCACTCTCATCGGGGCGACGACCCGCGCCGGCCTGCTCACCTCGCCGCTACGCGATCGCTTCGGCGTCAGCTTTCGCCTCGAGTTCTATAATCCGGAAGAGCTGGCCACGATCGTACGGCGCTCGGCGCGTATCCTCAATGTCGCCATCGAAGATACCGGAGCTACGGAGATTGCCCGCCGCGCCCGGGGCACGCCACGCATTGCCAACCGTCTCCTGCGTCGCGTACGAGACTTTGCCCAAGTACGTGCCGAAGGCGTCATTACTGCGCCCGTAGCGGACCAGGCCTTGGCCATGCTCGAGGTCGACGGACGCGGTTTCGACAAGATGGATCGCGCCATTCTCCTGGCCATCATCGACAAGTTTGGTGGTGGGCCGGTCGGTGTCGAAACCCTGGCTGCGGCCATCGGCGAAGAGCGCGACACCATCGAGGATGTTTACGAGCCGTATCTCATCCAGGAAGGATTCCTACATCGAACTCCGAAAGGTCGTGTAGCGACGCGGCTGGCCTTTGAGCATTTTGGAAAGCGCCAGTCTGACAACTCACCCCAAGGGCGCCTCTTCTAGCTTTCGAGGGTGGCGGCTTGGCATGAGTGACCTGGGCAGACTGCTGATTGGGCTCGGCGTGCTTCTGATTGCCGTCGGCTCGTTGCTGACGCTGGCAGGGAAGTTGCCGTGGCTTGGCCGTCTGCCCGGTGATTTTTTCTACAAGAACGAGCGCGTGACCGTTTACTTCCCTCTGGCAACCTCGCTACTCGTGAGCCTGCTGCTCAGCCTGCTTCTGTACTTGTGGCGCAAGTAGCGGCTCTGGCGACGAACCAGCGCGACATAACACTAGAACCCGCGGAACCTTTGAACTACAAGGGCGCCCTCGCACAAAGCTCGGTCGCACCAAGGTAACGCCAGTTGAACAACGCCATGAGACCTTTCATCACGAATCTCAGAGCACAGAACGTAGCGACGCACCTGCGCGCTACGCCTGCACTGCCTTGGCGTCGCTCTCCTCGTTGCTCCTGCGGCCACCGAGCGCGTGCTTTCGGGAGGCAGGCATGGGCATGAGCACGGCGACGGAGAACATCACCGCGCGCTTAGCGGAGTGGGCGACACAGGCGCGTTACGAAGATTTCCCGCGTCGTGTGGTCGAGGAAGCGAAGAACCAAATCCTCAGCGTGCTGGCCTCGGTACATGCCGGACATTTTTCCGACGTTGGGCGTATCGTCAGCCGCACGGTGAAGGATTGGGGTGGCGGCAAAGACGCGACCCTGATTCCCTCCGGAGAGCGGACCTCCCTGCACTGCGCTTTGTTCGCCAATGCCGCTCTGAGCTGCGCCTTGGATTATGACGATTATCTCTTCGGCGGCCATGTCGGGCATGCCTCTGTGCTTGTGCCCTTGGCCTTGGCGGAACGGTCGACTGCCGGCGGCAAGGAACTCCTGGTTGCGCAGGTCGTGGCGAATGAACTCGGCGGCCGCCTTGGTGCTGCCCTGTTGGCAGCACCCGCTGATCTCCCCGCCTCGACGGCGTTGCATGTGCTGGCAGCCGCAGCCGCAGCCGCCAAGATGCTCGGCGGCACGGTCGAGCAGATACATTCAGCGATAGCTCTTGCACTCTCCCACCCCGCACACTCGTTGACGCCGGCAGTCTTGGGATCCGACGGCAAGGTCTTGTTCTTGCCTGCCAATGCGACAGTCGGTGTGCAGGCCGCACAACTGGCCATGGCTGGGATGCGTGCCCCAGTCGACGTGATCGGAGGGGAGGAAGGACTTGTGCAGCGCTTCTCTCCGCAACCTCTGCTGGGCGCCTTCAACGGGCTAGGCAAGACGTGGTTGACGGAGACCCTGTCCTACAAGATCTATCCAGGCGCCGCCCATCTGGGCGCGGTCCTCGATTGCGTGCTCGGTATCCAACGCCAGCATCCGCTGGACGTGAAGAAGGTGAAGTCGATCCACGTTGCCGTAGCTCCGCTAGCAGCCGCTACAGAAGTGGCGCTTGCTCCCTACTTACACGGGCTCGACAC
>CAZGSN010000178.1:0-2610 GCA_964528465.1 uncultured Binatia bacterium (SeqCode) | reverse complement strand
CGCGACTTCCTTGAGAGATCGCAACAAGGTCTCATCAAAGTAGACAGTCCATCCGCCCGCCTGCCCACCGGACCATACGGAGTCGCTGATGTAGCCCCACCCCCAGGCGACACTGACATCCAAGTTGGGACTCTGAGGATATAGGAAGCCGTCCGCTTCGATTGGCTGAAGGCCGAGGCTTATGCCCCAGGAGTTGGCGATCGATGACTCAAGCTTGCACGGCAGTATGAAAACCTTCTCGCGAAATATGCAGGTCTGCCCCTGCCGCGATGCAACGATCGCTCGAAGTTCCTCAGAGTCCTCGCTCGGCATCGCGACTTGCCGCCTAACGGCTTGGGCTTCAGCTGCACCAGCCAGCGCTGACCGGCCTCGCCGAAGCCACAGAAGTTGAATGCCAGAAGGCTACCAGACCTCGGAACGCCCAGCTGGCTGGTGTCAGCTGCAAGCCCTTGTTAGGCCGCGCGCGCTACTGCTGTTGCCACTCCTCACGATATCCCTGACGCAAAGTAATGACTCGATCGATTGTGAGGAGGTCGTAGACGATCGCGATTTCGTCGTTCGCCATCGGCTCCTGCAGCAGCTTGCCGTGCTCAGCGGCGGCAACAAGGAGGCGGCCGGAGGCAAAGTGGAGGTCGATACCCCAGGCGACAGGGTGCCAAGTATCGGGGCCGGGAACTCTGGCGTAGTTTGATTCGTACGAGAGGACAGCAAACCGCTCGAAAGTCGAGCCTACGTATTGCCTCCAAGGGTCGATGTCGCCCACCGGCTGGGTAAGACAGGAGGCAACACCCTGGAAGAAGGTCGCTGGCTTGAGAGCAATGCGGTTGGGATTTCCGAGGGAGTCTTGCTCCCATGAGAGGACGACCCGCTCGCAACCTGCGAAATCGAGGCTCAAGCCCCACGTAACCTCGACAAAGCCCGCCGCTTTCTCTCCGCTGAACTCTTCTCCGCAGTCGCGCATGGGGAGCAGCGCGACGGACAGACATGGGCGCTTGAGCGCCGACTGGAGCGCATGAAGTTCCTCAGCAGGAATGGCGAGGCTCATGCACAACCTCTTCTTCGCGCGGCCTAACGGCTGGGCAATGAGCTGCCGGACGCCGCATACCCCGCAGTCTCGACCGCCGGGCGCCGCCGTGTCAACCACCCGATTGCGGCGCCCGGCGGCCACCCACCTCCGCACGCCACCGACCGCGGCCGGTCAGCTCCATTGCCGTGTTAGGCAGCGTTCTCATCGGCGCGCCTCATAGCCGCGGCCACTTCGGGCAGCTCGGCGATGCCCGCCCACTTGAGTGGAACCACGAACATGTTGCTGGGCGACAGGAAGCGAAGGAAGTGCTGCGCGAGACGATCGAACTCGACTGTCTCCAGAGCGCCACGGCCGAGGCCGACATCCTCGATGTGGGCGACCTTCCAGCCGAGCGCATTGAGCTGCGCCGCCTTGGCGCGAGTGCAGCGGAACCGCGCACTGAGCTTCTCCTTCTTGTGAAACATCATGGCAACGGGAATCGCGTCGGCACTGAAGGCAGCGCGCACGTCGTCGAGCGTTGGACAGGTACCCGAGAGCGCCAGCGAGAGGGACCAGTTTGCGGGGCTGTTGTCTGTGGGGACGAGGGAGCGGCCGGACGAATGTGCGAGGACCAAACCGCGCCCAGCGCTGGGGCGGCGGATCAGGAGAGGCAGACTGTCGTCTTGCGCCCAAGCGTGAAGAAGTGCTTGCCAATGGCGACGGATCGCAAGGCCGACTCGGGGGCGAAGGCTGCTCGCGGCCCATGCGCTCGCGAAGTCGCACACGGCGGAGGTCAGAGGTTTCGGAAGCTGCTCGGGGCAAGCTGCAATTCCGTTCGACGGCATGCTTCTTCTCTTCAACGCTGCCTAACGGCTGGCCGCTCAGCTGCGGCCGCGCGCGTAGGCTACCATGCCGCGTGCTGGCCGGAGACCTTCAACAGGCTGAAGCCCGCGGCCGTCAGCTGCAGCGGCTTGTTGGACGGCACGCGCGCATCGGGAGCGAAGTCATGAAGCTAGCCGTTGAGCTTACGGAGACTGAGACGAGGCGTCTGAGGGAGACCGCAGAGCGTTTGGGCGTGGACCCCGCCGAGCTGGCACGGGCGGCGATTTCCGACCTCCTGAGTACGCCGGACGAGGACTTTCGAGCCGCCGCCGACCATGTGCTCCGAAAGAACGAGGAGCTGTACCGGCGCCTCGCCTGATGAGATACCTGGGCCTGGCGCAGGTGGTGGAGCTGCACCAAGGAATCGTGGAGACCACGGGAGGGGCGCCGGGTATCCGCGACCTGGGAGCGTTGGAGTCTGCGCTGGCTCAACCGAAGGCAGCCTTTGCGGGTCGCGACCTGCACCGCACGTTGGCCGAGAAGGCGGCCGCTCTCGGGTTCTCGCTGGCGAAGAACCATCCGTTCGTAGATGGGAACAAGCGCGTGGCGCATGCTGCGATGGAAACGTTTCTGGTCCTGAATGGGCGGGAAGTGCAAGCCAGCGTTGATGAACAGGAACGGCTGATGCTCGAGTTGGCGAGTGGAGAGATCAGTCGCGACGAGCTCGCCGCCTGGCTTCGCAACCACCTGCACGCCAAAGCTTGATCCGTGCCGTCCAACGG
>CAZGSN010000177.1:0-4773 GCA_964528465.1 uncultured Binatia bacterium (SeqCode) | reverse complement strand
GACGAGCGAGATGCTGGCGAATGGTGCGCTCTTCTACCGCGTCGATGAACGACAAGGTCGCATGTGGGGGATAGAGAAATCGCTTGGCGACCATTTCGGCCATGCTGCGCGGGTCACGCAGGAACTCCAGCAAAGCACCTTCGCGCTCGCCGATCTTGCCGGCGAAGCGCGCGAGCTTTTCGTTGAACAGCGCTTGCTCCTCGACAACGCCGACATGGTGGAAGGACACCCACACCCGCGCCGCAATGCTTTCGAGCTGCTTCAGCGAGCGCTCGAAGTCGTCGAGGCTCGACCAAGCATCGCCGTAGTACGGGCCAAAGCCGGTGAGATCGATGTCACCGAGGAACAGCACACCCTCGGGTTCGATCAGCCAGGCGCAGTGCCCGCGCGTGTGCCCGGGCAAGTGGATCGCGCGTAGGGTCGATCCACCAACGTCGAACACGGCGCCATCCGCGAAGGCCTGAGTGTCCGGCCGCGCCGCATAGTGGAACGAAGAAGCAAATGCGGCCATGTCGCCGACGGCATCGTTGTACCCGTAGATCTCCAGTAAACCTTCCAAGCTGCGTAGACCGAGGGCATCCTCGTGGTGGGCATGCACCTCGGCCCCAGGAAACAGGTGCACACCGGCCACGTGGTCTTCGTGCACGTGGCTCAGGAGTACGAGGTCGGCGCTATCGCGCAGTTCCTGCGCCCGCGCCACGACGCTCAAAGAAGGATCAAGGATGGCACTCGCCGTCTTGCCACGTACGGCAATGGAGTTGCCATGCGGATACTTGCCGTTCTTGTCGCCGAGTAGAACCGCTACGTTGCCGAAGTGGCGGTCACTGTCCATCTGCCGCTGCTAGCCAAGTCGCACAGTCAATGCTCGCTGTTTTTCAACCACAGAGGACCCAGCTCGGCCGTTGGTCGGAACCAAGACAAGAGATTGAACAGGAGGCCACAGAGGGAACAGGGGAGGGAGTTCAAGAAGGCGAAAACTGAAAAGACATTCTCTGTTTTCTCCGTTGCCTCCTGTTGATTCTTCAGTTCTTCTTGTTCTCTTCCCACCTTTGCGGCTCTGCGTTGGCTTCTTTGGGGAGATGTGACATCCCAAATTTGCGCGCGCCGACAAGATTTGGATCCTTTGTTTCACAAAGACCCCAGAGAGGAATGAGGACATTCAAGCCCTTCTTCTCTGTGCCCTCGGTGTTCTCTGTGGTTCATTCAGCCGGAAAAAATCAGTTGGAACCGCGGGTGGACGCCGATAGACGCTGATTGCTTGCGAAACGGACCAATGCCAAGAAACACAAGATCGTGGACGGGTAAACCTAAAACGTTTTCCCTTCTGCCCTTGTGGCTCTTGCCTATATCCGTGTTCATCGGCGTCCATCCGCGGTTCAATTGTTGTTTTCGGGTTCAGTCGTGGACCAAGCTTGGGCTCCGGCAAATTCCGAAGGCAAAATCTCGATTCCAGGATCTTCCTTCATTGGCGCGGGTTTTCTCTGGCCTGCCGTCTTCGACGTCAGAATGTCCGAACATGCAAGCTCGCTACAGACTCGCGAGCACTGCCTGAGCACGCCGCAGATCGGGGGCGTCGAACCCTTCCGTGAACCAGGCGTACATCGGGGCCAGCAGCGCCCGGGCGCGCGCTGCTTGTCCGCGGTCTCTCCACCAGGCAGCAAGATCGGTGCTGGTGCGCAGCTCGGAGAGTCGAGCGTGGTTCTGCCTTGCGGCGGCAAGGGCCTCGGCGAAACACGCCTCGACACTTTCCTCTGCTGCTCCCGATGCGGCCAGGAGCAAGGCTCGCAAGCGCAGCAAGTTGCCGGCGCCGGCACGCTCGCCGCTGGCATTCATGATCTCTTGCGCGGTGGCAATGGCCGCGATCCCTTCCGCAATCGCGCCTTCCCTCAGGCACGCATCGGCAACCAGCAACTGATACGACACGACGCCGAAGCGTTGGTTGCAGCGGCGGTACGCATCGACATCGCGCTGCAGGCGCTGCCAGGCTCCGGCACTGGGGGTACTCCGTTCCCTTCCCCAGGAGGCCAAGACAATGGCATTGTCGATGAAGCCATCGAAGTTGTGCTCTTGCGCCAGTTCGAGGACTTTCTGCGAGTAAAACAAACAGCTTTCCGGCTGATCGAGGAAGAGATGCAGAATCGCTGCCGCGTTGAGGCAGTAGACATGATGGTACGGCGCCCGTTCCTTGCCGAGCACGAGGGCCTTGGTGCAATGCTTGCGCGCCTGATCCACAAAGCCGAGTTGGGCAAGCACCCAGGCCAAGCCTGTCAGGCACAAGATCTCCGGATCTTCGAGTCGGCGAAAGAGTTGCGTTGCCGGGTCGTGCGGATTGAGTGTCGCCAGAGCCCGTTCCAAATGCTCGCGCGATTCTTCAAGACGGCCCATGCCACAAAGCACCGACCCCATGGCGCCGTTGGCCACAGCAACAAGATCGGGCATAGGGGCGCGCCCCGCCAGTGCCATCAAATCACGACACACCTCCTCGGCACGACCAAACTGCTCGGTGACGCTGAAGTGACCAAACCCCGCCATGCGCGACAGAAACATCCGCGGGATGTCATCAAGCTCTTGGCTAAGCTCCCAAGCGCGCAGGAAGGGCCCGATGTACGACTCAGCACCGCGGCCGTAGATGGACCCGCGCACCGCGCCAAGCTGGATGCAGAGATCCGCCTCGCGACGCTTGCGCCTCGGGGAATCCTCGACTTGTGCCAGAAGTGCCAGCGCGTGCTCGATGAGTACCGCCGCTTCGCGATTGGCAATTCGCTGGTTGGCGTTCAGTGCCGCTACCCCTAAGTAACGCGCCGCCTCTTCGTAGGCGCCGCCACGTTCGTAATGCAGCGCCAGCTCGGCGGCGACCAGAGCATCGCGATCGCCATACTCGGCACGCAGACCACGCGCCATGTGGAGATGCTGCTGCCGCCGCCATGTGGGCGCGGTTCCGGTGTACAACACATATTGGTACAGGGCGTGGGAAAACTCGAAGCGATCGGCAACTTCTCCTGCATCGGTCACCGCTGACACGCGACGCAGAAAGCGAACACGCTGCGAGAGCTGGTCTAGCGCCGCCTCCGTTTCTTCCTTGGGCTGGTCCAAAGCAACCCCCAGGCTACGCGGGCTGATCTCCATACCAGCCACGCTCGCTGCTTCGAGCAAGCTGCGATCCTCGGGGGTTAATCCTGCCACTTGCGTCTCGATCAATTGGCGCAAGCCCATCGGCACCGCCGCCTCCAGTGCCGATGCGGCAATGGTTAGGGTCCATACCCCGTCGCGTTGCACCACCCACTTTTGTGCCAACGCGTAGCCCAACGCCGTCACGAGGAACAACGGGCTGCCGGCACTGTGGCGTTCGATGGCATCAACCAATGCTTCCGGCGCCTGCTCATCGAGACGGTGCATGACGTAATCCCGCACTGCCGCGGGCGCCAACGCCTCCAGCCGAATCTCGAGGGCTTGGCCACGAGTCGTGAGCGCGGGAACGAGATCTTGCAAAGGATGACGCTGCGTTCCGCTAGCGGCGGTACGAATGGATCCGACGATCAGAAGCGAGGTTGGGTCGCGACGGCGTGCCAGTGCGGCGATGAGGTCGGCGGATGCCACGTCACTCCAATGCAGATCCTCAAAGATCATGAGCAACGGCGTATGCGTGGCGACTTCCTCGAGCGCGATGCCCAGCTCGCGCAGCATGCGTTCCGGCCCGCTACCCATGAGCTGCTGCCGTAGGGCATCGAGATCCTCCGCCGTGAGCAGCCATGGCATTTGCACCAACCAAGTGGGGGCGTAGCGGCGAAGCGTTTCGACAACACGTGGGCCGTGGCTGCCCCGACAGAGCTGATGCAGGGCTTCCAGCACCGGGAGATACGGCTCCCCTTGTCGCCGCTGTTCGACACACTGGCCGCGGACGATCACGAGCTTGTCTCCGTAGCTGGCGGCCGCACGACGCATGAGTTCGTCGAGCACCGTCGTCTTGCCGATTCCCGGCTCTCCGGTAACGAACACGCAGCCGCGCTGACCTGTCATTGCCGTGACCAGCGCCTCATGAAGCTGGGCGAGTTCGAGGTCGCGTCCCACCAGAAAGGAAGTAGGCGGCTTTGCCTCCGCGGGGGCAGACACGCTGCCGTTGTCGACTACGTTGGCAACAAAGCGGTACCCGCGTTTGTGGACGGTAGCGATGAAGCGCGGGCGCTTGGCGTCGTCGTCGAGTGCGGTGCGCAACTCGCGAATCGACTGCGTGAGTGTGCCCTCGGTGACAATCGTCCCCGCCCACACACGATCCAGCAGCTCGTTCTTAGTGACCACGCGACCGGGATTCTCGAGGAGGTAGCGCAAGACATCCCAGGTCTTGGGCCGTAACTCGATACTCTCCCTCTCACGCCACAAGCATTGCGCGTCGAAGTCAGCCCGAAAGGGTCCAAAGGCGAAGCTGTACTTTGGTGTCACTATCCCCGTTCCCCGTCGCTAGCCTGGACTGAGCCGCAATCCTCCAATTGCTTTCGAACTTGCACGGCGTGCCACAGTACCTTCCGGGGCGACTAACGCAACCGCCAACAGGGGAGGTGCCGGCTTTGCCCCAATGCCGGTCGGTCAACGAGAACACGCGATCTCTTCGATCGACAATCGAGCATGGGGCTGTGCATGCCAAAACGCTTGGGGGGCAATCCGGCTGATGCGCCGCGGGGGCGCGCCTGTCCCGAGCCCAGTCGAGGGGGCGTCTCCATTGCTTGTAAACATGGATGAATCTGAGTTGGAGACGGGCCGCCCTCGGCCCGCGTCTGG
>CAZGSN010000176.1:0-15521 GCA_964528465.1 uncultured Binatia bacterium (SeqCode) | reverse complement strand
TTCAGGCTCGATCGAGACCAGCCGCGCAGACTGTAGGCCGTAGACCGGAGGCTGTAGGTCGGAAGCAGATTTCCCGGATAGCGATTGTTGCCGAACATCGCGCGGATACCGAACCTCGCCGCGAGAATTTGCGCGCGCCGATAAGATTTGGATCCCTTGTTACACAGTTGACCAGTTCCCTTGACCTCGCCCTGCTCGTGCTTGGTGTCCTTCGTGCCTTCGTGGTTCAAAGAACACACTGTTTTCGTCAACATGCTTCGAATCCCTCGTGCGTTCAGCCGCTTGCCCCGATTTTGCCGCGAGGTCGTGAATTGTTCCAGGCTGGCGAGTGCGCCCCGTGCCCGGGAAAGCAGCCCCTGCAAAAAAAGTCTCCACAACGCTGGCACAGAGGCTCAAAGTATGCGTCTCTAGCGGGCTCGGTTGGGGTCGCCACTAGGCAGCCACCCAGCCGGCGAATTCAAGAGAACAGAGTGAGGATAGAAACCCAATGTCTCGTATTCACCTTGATCACATCCGCAACATCGGCATCTCCGCGCATATCGATTCCGGCAAGACGACGCTGACGGAGCGCATCCTTTATTACACCGGTCGCATCCACGCGATTCACGAAGTGCGCGGCAAGGATGGCGTGGGCGCCAAGATGGACTCGATGGACCTCGAGCGGGAAAAGGGCATCACCATCCAGTCGGCCGCCACCTATTGCCTGTGGAACGGATCCCAGGAGCAGCTCGAGGAGCACAACATCAACATCATCGATACTCCCGGCCACGTCGACTTCACCATCGAAGTCGAGCGTGCTTTGCGAGTGCTCGATGGTGCGATTCTAGTCCTCGATTCGGGGAAGGGTGTGCAGTCGCAGTCCATCACCGTCGATCGCCAGATGAAGCGCTACCACGTGCCGCGTATTGCCTTCGTCAACAAGATGGATAACCCGGGCGCCAACTACGAACGCGTGTCGGAAATGTTGCGCGAGAAGTTGCATCATCACCCGGTGCAGATCCAGGTGCCGATCGGTGCGGAAGACAAGTTCGAAGGAATCATCGATGCCATTACCCAGAAAGCCTACTACTTCGATGGCGAGGGTGGCGAGGATGTCCGCGTCGAAGATCCGCCGGCGCATTTAATCGAGAAGACCAAGGCTGCCCATCAGAAGATTATCGAGGATGTAGCGGATGTCGACGATCTCCTCGGCGAGAAGTACGTCGAGGGCGAAGAGATCACCGTGGAAGACATTCGCGCCGCCATTCGCCGCGCGACCATCTCGTTGCGGCTGACACCGGTGATGTGCGGCTCGGCATACCGCAACAAGGGGGTGCAGCTCCTGCTCGACGCCGTCTGCGCCTTCCTTCCGAACCCAGCGGAAAACCACCACGAAGCCTTCGACCAAGACGGGGGCGAGCACAAGATCGAACTTACATCCAACCCGGCAAAGCCCATGGTGGGATTGGCGTTCAAGCTCACGCAGGACAAGTACGGACAGCTTACCTACTTCCGCGTCTACCAGGGTACCGTCCGCACCGGCGATACCATCGTCAATACCTCTAACCAGCAACGGAAGGTGCGTGTGCCGCGCATGTTCCGTATGCACTCGGATGAGCGCGAGGAGATCGAGGCAGCCTACCCAGGTGACATCGTCGCGTTTTATGGCGTCGATTGCTCCTCGGGCGAGACGTTTACCGACGGCAAGCTCAATGTGACGCTAACCTCGATGCACGTCGCCACTGCCGTGATCTCGCTGGCGATCCGGCCGAAGGACCGCACCGGCGAAGCCAACTTCTCGAAGGCTCTCAACCGCTTCACTAAGGAAGATCCGACCTTTCGTGTGCATCAAGACGAGGAGTCCGGCGAGACCATCGTCAGCGGTATGGGCGAACTCCACCTCGATATCTACATGGAGCGTATTCGGCGTGAGTACGGCTGCGAGGTAGTCGCCGGCAAGCCGCAGGTCGCTTACCGCGAAACGATCCAGCAGCGCGGCGAGTTCAACTACACGCACAAGAAGCAAACCGGCGGCTCGGGCCAATACGCAAAGGTTGGCGGCTTCATCGAGCCGCTACCGGCCGACTCGGTAGAGACCTACGAGTTCGTCGATGACATTGTAGGCGGCAGAATCCCGCGCGAGTTCATTCCTGCTTGCGACAAGGGTTTTCGAGAGGCGATCAAGCGCGGCACACAGGTTGGCTTCCCAGTCGTGGGCGTGCGCTGCACGATTAACGACGGCGCCGCGCATGCGGTCGACTCTTCCGAAATGGCATTTAAGACAGCCGCATTGATGGCTTTCCGAGAAGGCTTCGAGCGCGCCAAGCCGGTGATCCTCGAGCCGATCATGAAGGTGGAGGTCGAGACCCCGCAGGAATTCCAAGGGTCCATCGTCGGCCTCATCAGCCAACGCCGTGGCATGATCGTGGAGACACGCACAGAAGATGGCTCCTTCATCGGCGTGGCGGAGGTGCCGTTGAATACCATGTTCGGCTTTGCCACCGACCTGCGCTCGGGCACTCAGGGCAAAGGAAACTTTACCATGGAGTTTGCGCGATACGCGCCGTTGCCCGCGGGCGAGCAAGCCGAAATGATCAAGAAGCACCGCGAGAAACTCGCGGCGGAGGCGGCCAAGAAGTAGGCGCGTCTGCGCGGAAGGCTCAGCGGAGCCTCTGAACTCGTTTACCCTGAACTCGTTCCCAGGCTCTCTGCCTGGGAACGCAGCTCCCCGAGGCTCCGCCTCGCGTATCGTCGTATGAACTCGTTCCCGGGCTCTGACGGTAGAGCCGGCTTTGGGCTTTGCCCACCGTTTCGATTGGGCAGGCGATCCGGCTGATGCGCTGCGAGGGCGCGGCGTCTCCACTGCTTACGAACATTGAGGATTCTTTTTTGGAGACGGGCCGCCCTCGGCCCGCGTCCAACGGAAACGCGAATCGGCGAGCAAAGCAGGTAGAGCCCGGGAACGAGGTGTCTTGCCTGGCAAGAAGGGGTGGCGATCGGTGGGATGCCACCTCTTCTGCACCTTTTGCCTGTGGATCGAGCTATCCCGAAGACGCAGACTCGCGTGCGCGAAATTCCATCAGTTGCAGCTAGCGGGGGCGGGGTTGGCCTTGGCGAGGACGATGCCGGCGCGATTGGGCTGCAGATCGACTGCTTCGGCGCAGTAGACATCGCCGGCAATCGTCAAGCGAATCTTCACCGTCGCCTGTGGCTGGGTAACCGCATACTGCCAATTGGCGGTGCGGCCGCTCATGTGCAGCAATCCTGCCGAATTGCCGCGAGGGGCGATGCGGATTTGAGAGACGCCTGTCGCCGCGCTGTGATCGCGGTAGTAGTAGCCGCCGTTGGTCAGCGCGCGCCAGTTGGCGGGCGGTAGGAACTGCACGCCGCTGCTGCCATCGCCACCGCCGGTGCCGAAGACTTCGAGTGTAGCCCCGGCAACCGTCGGATCAGGGATGGTGGCAGCATTGATCTCTGGCTGCTTGCCGATGCGGAAGCGAAAACGCCGGCCAGCAGGGTGCCCCTGCGGGTCCTCCAAACGTAGAATGCCAAGCGCGATCGGATGATCGACAGCCGGCGCCATCCTTGCCAGGCCAAACACCACAAACATCACAATCCACATGCGGACCAACATGGCTACCTCCTTACTTCACCGCCATGCATGGCCCGATCGCAGGCAAGAAGCAATTCCGAAATCCCATCCCGAGGCAGGGGTGCGTGCGTCATATTTGTTGGCTTTCATCCGAAATCCACGGCCTCACGGCCGCGGCTACTGTGTCTTCGCCAGCTCCGTGTAGCTGCGCGCGTGAGCGCGTGGATGGTGGAAGCTTGCCTCCCAACAGATTTGTCGCACACCCGAGGCAGGGCGCGATCGACGAGTGTGCGCGCAATCTTTACGAATCTTTACCCAGCTCACGCAGAGGCTTGAAGAACGCGGGTTAATCTCCCTGGCAATCACGGATTCGGAAGGGAGCAGAAATGGAAGGCAATAGCACTGGTGGCGGTCAACGATTCTGGGCTCGCTACATCAGACGCCGAGATCTCATGGGAGGCTTGCTAGCGACGGGTGTGCTCGGCGCCATGTTTGCCCACGCACCGCACGCGATCGCGTCGGGGGGCTGGTTTGCCTCTCATCGGCACGGCCGGCGATGGGGCCGCTGGCACCGGCATGGCTTCGACAGTTTGGAGAGTGCCCAGCGCCACGCGCGTGGGCTTGTCTCGCATGCTTTCGACATGGTCGACGCCAATGCCTCCCAACGTACGGAAGCAGCAGCCATTGCCGATCGTGTGGTTGGCGACGTGTTCCCCATGCTGCAAGAGCACCACAAGGCGCACGCCTCCATCAAGAGCCTCTTGTCGGCAGAGTCGATCGATCGACAAGCCCTGGAAGTTTTCCGCCAGCAGCAGGCGGATCAGTGGAGCACCGTCTCGGCGAAAGTGAGCGACGGGCTTGCGGACCTTGCGGAACTTCTAACCCCAGAACAGCGACGCGTGCTCTTGGACCACTGGGAGACGGGGGCATGAGCAATACCCAAGCTCCTTGCGCCGCTCCTGCGAAAAGTTCGGGAGAACGGCTTGCTTACGGCCACAGCGCGCAATAGCTGGCTGGCCCGGGGCTAGGGCCGTTGGTCGGCCTGCGCATTCAGGCTCCAGTCGTAGGCAAGGAAGGTTGGTTTGCCCTGGCGCAGGAGTTCAGCCTGCTCATGACTGATGTAGGGCATCAGTGCTGCAGCGAGCCCTCCGACGCGTTCGAAGTCCTCGTTGAACCACTCGAAAATCTGCGACAGCTCTACCTTCCCTGTAGCCGGTTCGATGCGGTTGCGGCCCTTGTCGTCGAGGAACGAGCGCGCTTGGTCGTCGAGCTGGGCATCGAGGCTCGTCGCAACGTAGGCTTCGCGGCGCAGCTTGGGGCAACTGGTAGAAGCGCACACCAGGGCAAAGTGGGCGCGGAAATCCTGAAAACGCGGGCGTAGAATGCCGTGCTCGATGTCGTCGGGCGTGCGCGCTTCGCCGGCTATCGTCTGCCGGTAGCTCTTGAACAAGCGGATGCGGCGCAACGGACCTTCGGCCGAGTATCCCTCGAGGACGGCGGCGACGATGATGGCGTTGTAGGCGTTGATCCAGAATGCCAACCGCTCCTTGGGTGCCAGCTTCTCCACCGGTGCTGTCGCCAATGTGGCCAGATATCCCCGCAGGGTGTCGCCGGCTTCGCTCTGCAAGCGGCGATAAGCCACTCTGCCGTTGTCGTCGACATACTGCTTGAGGAGGCCATCCCACGCGGAGTGATCGATCGTATCAGCATGCGCTTGTCGCGATGATGCGATGACCAGGACCAGCACGAGCGCGATGCCCCGCAGTACACGTCGTGTGCGCATCTTGTCGTCTCCGCCGGCGTCGCGTCGAGTTCTTGTCGCGATGCTCGGGGCTACGCGGGCTTCGTCAAGCGGTCGATGCCGCCCATGTATGGGCGCAGGACTTCTGGAACGAGAACGCTGCCGTCTTCCTGTTGGTAGGTTTCCAAGACCGCAATCATCACGCGTGGCAGCGCCAGGCCGGAGCCGTTGAGGGTGTGAACGAATTCAGGTTTGGCCTTAGGGGCTGGGCGGTACTTGATGTTGGTGCGGCGCGCCTGGAAGTCGGTGCAGTTGCTGCACGAGCTTACCTCCAGCCATTCTTGGCACCCAGGTGCCCACAGTTCCACGTCGTACTTCTTGGCGGCGACGAAGCCGAGATCGCCGCTGCAAATATCGATGATGCGGTAAGGAATCCCGAGGCCCTGGGCGACAGCGCAGGCGTTGCTGACGATCTGCTCGAGTGCCGCAGCCGAGTCTTCCGGCTTGGTGATCTTGTACATCTCGACTTTATCGAACTGATGGCCGCGCTTGATGCCACGTACATCGCGTCCGGCCGACATCTTCTCGCGCCGGAAACACGGCGTGTAGGCGACGTACGATCGCGGCAGTGTGTTGGCGTCGAGGATCTCGTCACGATGCAGATTGGTTACCGGGATTTCCGCCGTGCCGATCAGCCAAACGTCGTCTTCGATGTCGCGGTAGATGTTGTCGTAGAACTTGGGCAACTGCCCGGCACCAACCAGGCAATCCTTCTTCACGATGTACGGGGGGTAGATCTCCGTGTAGCCGTGTTGGCGGGTGTGCAGGTCGAGCATCCAAGCAATGAGAGCACGCTGCAGCCGCGCCCCTGCGCCACTCAAGACATAGAAACGTGAGCCACTGATCTTGGCGCCGCGGTCGAAGTCGAGAATGCCGAGGTCGACACCGAGTTCCCAGTGCGGTTTCGGCGTAAAGGAAAAAGAGGGGAGGGCGCCTGCGGAGCGCAAGACCTTGTTGTCGCCGTCATCTTTACCCAAAGGCACACTGGCGTCGGGGAGATTGGGGATCTCCAGCATCTGCTTCAGGAAGTCCTCTTCGATCTTGGCCAGCTCGCTCTCCAAGACCGCGATGCGATCTCCGACAACGCGCATCTCGTTCTTGAGTTCCTCGCGCCTGGCCGGCTCCTGCTTGCCGATGGTCTTGGAAACCTCGGCACGCTGCGCACGCAGTGTTTCCGATTCCTGGATGAGAGCGCGCCGCTGCGCGTCGACCTGTACCAGCGTGTCGATCGATGCGGTATCGAAGCCCAGCTTAGCCAGCTCATTCTTGACGAACTCGGTACGTTCCCGAATCAGGCGAATATCCAACATGGCCAGCGCGCTAGCAAAGCGAAGCTTGAAGTCCAAGGAGTAGGAGCGCTCAGTACTACGCGCCTAGTGCCTTGGTGGTGATCCCCTCCGAAGAGATTCACCACCAAGACACGAAGGTCACCAAGGGGAGGGAGAAGTTTGTTTCTATTCCGATTCTGATCCATGAACTCTTCGTTTCTTCCTGCTTGGAGTCCTTGGTGCCTTGGTGGTGATCCCCTCCGAAGAGATTCACCACCAAGACACGAAGGACACTAAGCGGAGGGACTACTTGGTTCCGATCTTGTTCCAAAAAACTCGTTCGCTCTGACTTAGTGTTCAGCTTCGGATCCTTCGTGGTGCATTCCCGCACCCCTTTCCCTGCTTGGCTTTGCCAGGCATGTTCGTGGCTATGAAGACGCGGATGAAACGAGGGGCAAGCGACGGGAAGCCGACACTGCAGTTTCTTGGCGCGGCGGGGACGGTTACCGGTTCCAAGCATCTCCTGCGTTGCCACGGACGTCAGGTGCTTCTCGATTGTGGGTTGTTTCAGGGCCTCAAGGCGTTACGCCTGCGCAACTGGCAGGCGCAGCCTTTTGATGCGGCGGAAATCGATGCGGTCGTGCTGAGCCACGCGCACGTCGACCATTCGGCTCATCTCCCCCTGCTCGTGCGCAATGGCTTTCGCGGCCCGGTGCTGTGCACGCCGGCTACTGCCGACCTGTTGCGCGTAATGCTGCTGGACGCCGCGCACTTGCAGGAAGAGGAGGCGGAGTTCGCCAATCGCCACGGCTATTCGAAGCACAAGCCCGCGATGCCGCTCTACACGACTCTGGATGCGGAACGCGCCTTGACGATGTTGGTGGGGCAGCCGTACGCCAAGTCCTTCTCTGTAAGCGAAGGGGTCAGCGCCACCTTCCGACCCGCCGGTCACATCCTCGGTGCGAGCAGCGTCGACCTGGCGATTGGTGGTAGCGATCCGATTCGGCTGGTGTACTCGGGTGACCTCGGGCGCTGGGGACGACCGATCTTGCACGACCCGGAGTTGGTTGCGCACGCGGATGTGCTGCTGGTCGAATCGACATACGGGGACCGCGACCATTCACCCGCTGCGGAGGAAGAACTGACAACTCTCATCCGGCAAACCATCGACGAGCGACGCGTGCTGCTGATCCCGGCCTTTGCGGTGGGGCGTACGCAAGAACTGCTGTGGAGGATTCGACAGCTTGAAGAGAGCCAGCGGGTTCCCGCCGTGCCCGTGTATGTGGATAGTCCGATGGCCATCAACGTGACCCAGATCTACGGCCGCCATCCGGAAGATCACGACATCGACATGAAGCTGCTAGCCAATGGCGATCGTTCGCCCTTGGCGACGCGCTATTGTCAGTTCCTGCGTACGCCGCAGGAGTCGAAGTCGCTGAACGAACGTGGGGGCCCGATGATCCTCATTTCCGCAAGCGGCATGGCGACGGGTGGGCGTGTGCTGCATCACCTAAAGCAACGACTACCCGATGATCGCACCACTGTGCTGCTACCGGGGTTCCAGGCAGCCGGAACACGTGGCCGGGCTTTGCAAGAAGGGGCACGCGAGGTGCGCATCCACGGCGAGAGCGTAACCGTGCGGGCTCGCATCGCCGTGATCGATGGCTTGTCGGCCCACGCCGATCGCTCCGACTTGCTGCGCTGGCTCAAGGGCTTTCAGGAGCCACCCCGGCAGACCTACGTGGTCCATGGGGAAGCACACGCCGCCGATCAATTGGCGGCAACTCTGCGCAGCACCTTGGGTTGGAATGCGCGGGTTGCAGAGGACCGAGAAATCGTCGAACTGAGTGCGTCATGAAGGTTTCGGGTCCGCCGTTGGTTGTCCACTGCTTCGCCGATTCTCTGCCGTTTGCACACTCTCTGGCGACGCTGCTGGCGGCGCCTGTGCAGTGCGTCGACTTACACCGCTTCCCCGATCGCGAGAGCCGGGTGCGGGTGGAGCTTCCCCAGGGGCGCGAGGCCGTGCTCGTGCGCCAGCTCCACGACCCGAATGCGAAATTGTTGGAGACCTTGTTTGCCGCCGATGCCTTACGGCGCAACGGTGCCATGCGGGTTACGCTGGTGGCGCCGTACCTTCCTTACATGCGCCAGGACGTTGCGTTTCACCCCGGCGAGGCAGTCTCACAGCGTGTCGTCGGATCGCTGTTGGCGAGTTCTTTTGACAGAGTCCTGACCCTGGAGCCGCACCTGCATCGGGTGTCGCGCTTGGATGCGATAGCCGGGCGCGGCGCGCGTGCGCTGTCGGCAACACCGGCTCTGGCAGAGTGGATCGAGGAGGGTGGCCGCGACTGTGTCGTCGTTGGTCCGGACGAAGAATCCGCCCCCTGGGTGCGCCGCGTCGCTGCTCTTGCCGATGTTCCTTGGGTCGTGGGTCGCAAACAGCGACTATCGGATCGTAAGGTTCGCATCGACTTTCCGGAACTGCCGAAGTGCCGCCGCGCGGTGTTGCTCGACGACATAGCCAGCAGCGGCGTGACTCTCGCGGTGGCCGCGCGTGCCTTGAAGGGCCGGGGGGTACGCTTCGTTGATGCCGTGGTGGTGCACGCCATATTTGCAACCGGCGCCATGGTGCGCATACGTGCCGCGGGCGTAAGGCGCATGGTGTCCTGCGACACCGTGCCGCATCCAACCAATGCCATCGCCACGGCGCCGTTGTTCCTGGCAGAGCTAAGCAAGGGAGTACGCGCATGAGGCCAGGAGTGTTGGAGCATGTTCGAGCAACGGAATTGGAACGACCGAGGCACAGCGGGCACCGAGAAGAGCTTCCGCGAGTAGCAATGTATTCGTCTTGCTTTAGGAAGCTCTGCGCAGGTCCGTGCAAGTCGCCTCCCTGCGGGGGCGGCGTCGCTATCGGAATCGGTATCGATCTCATTGCACGGACTTTGCACGCCAAATCGATTGGGCGGGTAATCCGGCTCATGCGCCGCGGGGGCGCGGCGTCTCCATTGCTTGTGAACGTTGATGAATCCGAGTTGGAGACGGGCCGTCCTCGGCCCGCGTCTGGTGTAGGAACGTTTTGGCGTGCAGAGCCTAGTTCGCGCGGTTTCTCCCCACCCTTGTCGCGGCCGATTCCGACGCCGATTCCGATTCCGACCCCGATCTGGTTGCAGGGCTACTTGCGCAGAGGTTTCCTAATCCTTGATTCCACCATTGGCCGCGCGAGGCGGTGCACTCCCTGTGCGTCGCCGATAAATCGCCCGCTGGCGGCCCCCCTGCTTCGCAGCCACGCGCTCACGCGCGCGGCTACACGGAGCTGGCGAACACACAGTAGCCGCGGCCGTGAGGCCGTGGATCTCGGATGAAAGCCAATAAATATGACGCACGCCCCTCTCGGTGTTCCCGGTGCCTCTGTGGTTGACTTCCTCCTGTTCTCACTTCTGAGTACCTAGCCGAGGCTCGCTATGTTTCGCGTAAAGCATCTGCCGCTCGATACCCTGCGCGAGCACGTCATCATTGTGAATCAAACCGCCGTGGAGAGCGGCAATCTGGGGTTTCGGCCCTTGGATCGCGTGTGCGTGCGCGGCGTCGATGCGGCAAGCGGGGCCTGCCGTGAAGTTACCGGCATTCTTAATTTTTGCCGCGACCGCTTGATCGACGCGGACGAGATTGGCTTGTCCGATGATGCCTTCTCCGACCTGGCGCTACCCGAAGGCAGTCCAGTTCGTGCCACGATCTCCCCGGCGCCGCACAGCGTTGAACTGGTGCGCGCCAAGCTGCAAGGGCAGCGCTTCGATCGTGCCGCCTTGGATGCAATTCTTCATGACGTTACCCGCCACCTGTACTCGAAGGTGGAACTCAGCATGTTTGTTCTGGCCTGCGCGTTGCGTTCGCTCGACTTGCAGGAGGTAGTCGATTTCACCGGCGCGATGATTG
Source organism: uncultured Binatia bacterium (SeqCode) (assembly GCA_964528465.1). Taxonomy (GTDB): domain Bacteria; phylum Desulfobacterota; class Binatia; order HRBIN30; family HRBIN30; genus CAZGSN01. Next base: position 4,948 of record CAZGSN010000176.1, on the reverse strand, counting down.
ATGCGGGGACGCGTCTCGACTTTGGAAATAACACCATTGCCGACAAGCATTGCATCGGCGGTGTGCCCGGGAATCGCACGACCATGGTCGTGGTACCGATTCTGGCGTCACTTGGCCTGACCGTTCCCAAGACCTCTTCGCGGGCCATCACTAGCCCAGCCGGAACGGCGGACACTATGGGAGTGCTCGCCGATGTCGCCCTGACACCGGAGCGACTGTACCAAGTGGTGGAGCAAGCGGGGGCCTGCATTGCTTGGGGCGGAGCGCTCGACCTGGCTCCTGCCGACGACATCTTGATCACCGTCGAGCGGCCTATGGAGATCGACACCGAGCCGCAGATGGTTGCCTCGATCCTGGCCAAGAAGAAAACCGTAGGGGCGACGCATGTGTTGATCGACATTCCCGTCGGCAACAATGCGAAGGTGCGTTCGTTGCCCGATGCGGAACGTTTGGCGGTCTTGTTCCGCGCCGTGGCCGAGCGCATTGATTTGCGGGTCGACATTGTTGTCACCGATGCACGCGGTCCCATCGGCTTCGGCATCGGTCCTCGCCTGGAAGCTCTCGACGTGCTGAGCGTGTTGCGCCGCGCCACTGAGGCGCCGCGCGACCTGCGCGAGAAATCGTTGTACCTGGCCGCCCGTATTCTCGAGATGGCCAACGCTGTGCCGAGCGGTGGCGGCTACCGGGCGGCAGCACAGGCATTGGATTCGGGTGGGGCAGAACAGGCATTCGACCGCATTGTCGATGCACAAGGCCGACGCGAGTTGCCGCCGGCCGCTGCTTATCAGCATACGATATTGGCTCCGGCCGACGGCATGATCCGAGAGATCGACTGTTGGCAAATTGCGCGCGTTGCCAAATGTGCCGGCGCTCCCGCCAATGTCAGCGCCGGAGTGGGCTTGCTGGCTACCGTCGGCGACGTTGTGGCCAAGGGCCAGCCGCTGTTTGAGATTCATGCGCAAAGCGCGACACAGTTGGAGTTCGCGCGCGAATTTGCCGAGTCGCATGCCGGCATGATTCGCTTCGGGTTTTGATGCACCCGCTCGATGCAGGTGGAAAGGGGAGGAACATGCGCAAACCACAGTCGTATCGATTGCTACGTAAGGTCCTAGAGGCGGAGCAGCGGCGTGGCGTTTGGATCGCTGTTGTCGGTTCGGTGTTTTTGGTCTTGCCCTGCCGTCTGCAAGCGGAGAGCCTCGTGGATGGTGCTCGGCTTTACCAACGCCACTGTGCTGCTTGTCACGGCCCCTCGGGGCGTGGCGACGGGCCGAGCGCCAAGACCTACACGGCGCCACCGCGCAACCTCCAGGAGGGATTCCTGGACGCCTACAGCGATGATGAATTGGTGCAGCGTCTACGCGATGGCACGCCTCTGCAGATTACTCTCGATGCCAATGCCTTGCGCGCACGTGGGGCCGATACCGAGGCCGTGCTCGCACACCTGCGGCGTCTCGCGAATAGCGATTGGGAGCGCCTTAGCCGTGGTTGGGATCTGTACGTAAAGCGTTGCGATGGTTGCCACGACATTTACGGCCATCCGAGCAAGAATCTGCCGGCGGGGGTGCGCCCGCCGCGCGACCTCTCCAGCCCAGAATTTCAGAAGCAGACCAGCGATAAGGAGCTGCTGGGCGCCGTGCGCCACGGGCGTAGCGAGATGCCGGCATTGCTGCCGCGCGTCAAGGAAAGCGAGGCGCAAGGACTGGCGTTGTACGTCCGGCTATTGTCGCCAGGCTTCGAGTTGTATTCGCGCCATTGCGCCAACTGCCATGGGGACGATGGGCGCGGCATCGGTAGGCTTGGCGAGGAACTTGGCCAACCGACCGTTGTCTTCGACCGTGACTACTTCGCACATCACGAGGCCGAGGAGCTGCGCATGAAGGTCTGGCACATGCTTGGCCGCGAGAAGCCGACGATGCCTCACTATCGGTGGACGCTCAGCGAAAAACAGGCTCGTGCGGTTGTCGACTACCTACGCTCGCTCACGGCGGCCAATGGCGCAGCAATCCGTGCACCACATCAATGACGACAGTTATGGCGAACTTGACGCTGCCCAGTACACTGGAGGCGAACAGTAGCGTGGCCCACGTGGCCTTGCGGTTCCAGAGCAGGCAGACGAACACGAGGGGTGGAAGGATCAAGTAGCTGGCAATCACGCGTAGCGTGAAGGCTTGCCTAGGGCTCGACCAGAAGGGTCCCCCGAGGAAGGCAAAGATCAGCATGGAGATCGTCAATATCCACACGCCTTGAGCAGCAGTCAGTCCCAGGGTCGAAGAGAGAGACCATTGCCCAGCAACGCGCCGGCCAGGATCGGGACCGTATAGCGACGGGTCTTCGGGAATGAACGTGTCTTCGTGTTGGCTCACGCGAACCTACGCAGGCGGCGGGCGTTGGCGAGAATCATGACACTACTGAAAATCATGGCGAGGGCAGCGATGATGGGGTTTAGCCAGCCTGCCATTGCTGCCGCAAGGGCAAGCGCATTGTACCCGGTGGCCCAGGCGAGATTCTGCCGCACCGTGCGGCGCACGCGTCGCGACCAGGTGATCAACCACGGCACAGAGGCGAGGTCGTTGGAGATGATGCTGATGTTGGCAGCTTCGCGAACCAGATCACGGCCAGTCCCCAGGGCGATTCCAATATCGGCGGCCGCGAAGGCTGGAGCATCGTTGAGGCCATCCCCAACCATGCCCACGAGGCCCCGTCGTCGAGAGCCCTGAACCCATGCGGCTTTCTCTGCTGGCAGCAAGCCCGTGCGCCATGCTGCGGGATCCAGGCCAACGCTGCTCATGCCAGCAGTGCCACCTGTGAGCACGCCAACGTCGATTCCTAATCCGCGGACCCGTGCCAGCACGCTCGCGGCGTCCCTGCGCAATGGGTCATGAAATCGCAGAACAGCCAAAGCAGCGACGCTGCCGCCGACAACCTGCTTTGCCTGCCTATTCGCGTTCCCGTTGGATGCGGGCCGGGGGCGGCCCGTCTCCACAGACGAATCCTCAATGTTGGTAAGCAGTGGAGACGCCGCGCCCTCGCGGCGCACCGGCCGGATCGTCTGCCTAATCGAATTGGCGGGTAAAGCGCCGACAACCTCCGCGGCAAGAACCACCGCCACCGCTCCCTCCTGTGCCGCGCTGCCAAGGGCCTCTTCCAGCCAGGGCTCGCTCTTGGCTCCTAGAGCTTGGACAAACGTGGAGCTGCCGAGAAACCAGCTCCGCCGTTCCAGGCGTCCTACCACGCCGAGTCCCGCGTGGTAGCGCAAATCTTCGACGGGTAGGATCTCTCCCTGCGTTCTGGTGAGCGCCGCGGCAATGGGATGCGGCACCGCCGCCTCCAGACTGCGCGCTATCTGGAGCAGTTTCTCTTCCTCACTGGCGGAGGGACTGCGCACCATTCCGTCGAAGGTCATGTGCCCGGTTGTCAGCGTGCCGGTCTTGTCGAGCCACAGCTTGCGCACGCGCGCAATGTTCTCGAGCACATCGGCACCCTTGAGCAGGATGCCGCGTCGGCCGGCCTCGCCAATACCAATCCACAAGGCGGCTGGTGTGGCGATACCGAAGGCGCAAGGACAGGCAACCACGAGAACGGAGAGCGAGGTGAGGATTGCCTGGTCGCTGCCTTCACGGAGCCACCAGTAGGCAAAGGTCGAAGCGGCCACGGCGAGGACGATCGGAAGAAAGGCGCTCGCCATACGGTCTGCCAACCGTTGCAATCCGCTCTTGTCGGCGAGGGTGTCCTCGACCAAGCGATGCAGGCGCCCCAGTGTACTGTCGGAGCCAACCCGGGTAGCGAGGATGCGCAGGTCACCGTCGAGATTGGTGGCGCCTGCCACCACCTCTTGCCCGGGTGCTCGGGGTTGCGGACGACTCTCTCCGGTAAGTGTCGCCTCGTCGAAATTGGCTTGGCCGCTGAGAATATTTCCGTCGACGGGGCACACGTCGCCTGGGCACAAGCGCACCACATCGCCCATACGAAGTTCGGTTGCGGCCAGCTCTAGGACAGCTCCATCGCGCTCGACCCGCGACTGGCGAGTCTGTGCATCGGTAAGCTGGCGCAGAATCTCTCCGGTATCTGCTTTGCCACGTGCTTCCAGGTAGCGGCCGATGGCAACGAGCGTGAGCAGCATGGCAATGGTCTCGAAGTACACATGCGGGGCGCCGCTGATGGTGTTGGCAACCGAGACGCCGAAGCCGGCAAACGTACCGAGGGCAATCAGCGCATCGGTGCTAGCCGTCCACTGGCCTGCCTCGCGAAGCGCTTGCCAGGCAACAGGAAGACCGAGAAGCAGGAGCACAGGAATGGTCAGGATGAGGGCACCAAGACGCAGCAGCAGCAGGAAGCCCTCGCCGCCAAACTCACCTCCATAGATGTAGGGAAAGTAGGATGGGAGGCTGAACATCATGGCGTTCATGGAGAAGAAGATCGCCAGGCCTAGGCGCAGGAACAGGCCTTGTGCTTGTCCGCTGGCGCCGGGCTCGTTGGTGAACCGAAGCACGACGTAGCAGCCGTAGCAGCAGAACGGCTGCACGACGCCTTGAATGGCGAGGCGCAGTCCAGCGCCGCGGACCGGCAACGAGCACTGCACGCAGCGAACGCGCGTAGTAGTTGCTTGCTGGGTCGTGCTCGCCGAGGCAACGGCGTCGACGAGACTCGGTGCCGTGGCTGCAAGCAGCAGGTTGGTTTCCGCCACGATCCTATTGATCCACTTTCAGCTTTTCGAAGAAGCGTTCATCTTCCGTTTTGCGGATGTGGCATGCCGACAGCGGAGGTCCTCACCACGAAGAACACGAAGGTGGAACAAGCAAGTTGGATGTTTGCTTCGTGACCTTCGTGCTCCTCGTGGTGAGAAATCATGTGCCCTCGTTCTCTTTGTGGTGGCGACGTGAGGGAAGGCTACTCCACCAGGCTGTCATGAGCGGCCCGATCGTCACTGGGCCTGAAGATTCACGATGAG
>CAZGSN010000175.1:0-8444 GCA_964528465.1 uncultured Binatia bacterium (SeqCode) | reverse complement strand
CGCTGCACGCAGACCTCGCCGCAGCAGTGGCGAGTGTTCGTAGATCTCTTGTACGATGTCCTGCAGATTCTTGGTCCAATCCCGCTGGACTACGAGATCCATGACGGTCCCGGCGTGCCCTTGCACGCGCATGTGAACTCGCGCCACTTCACCTATTCCAACATCGGCGGAACTCTGAATTTACCGGCCCATCTCGGGGCTGCCAGTGCTGTAGCGCCGCCTCCGCCACCATCAACAATTCTCTCTCCCCCTTGATTGACAAGAAAACGTCCCTCGCATACACAGGCGCGGCGCTGAACCGGTGTGGGGCGGGGAATTCCAACTCTTTGTCCGTCTTGATCCGGTCACGCGAGAAAGCAAATAAATCGAGAGGGCACTGCCAAGCCCCTCATAATTTCAAAAGGAGGATCAAACGATGGCAGGTACAGCAGAAGCGGTGAAGGAAATCTTCAACCAGATGTCCCAAAACCTCAATGTCGATGCGGCGAAGGGGATGAATTCGACCATCCAGTTCAACCTCACCGGCGACGGCGGTGGCAACTACAACGTCGTCATCAAGGAAGGCTCCTGCGCCGTCAACGAAGGCTCGGCGGCCTCGCCGAATATGACCATGACGATGGCGGCTCAGGATTATGTCGACATGATCATGGGCAAGCTGAATGGCCAGATGGCCTTCATGAGCGGCAAGCTCAAGATCGCCGGCGACATGGGCTTGGCGATGAAGATGCAAAGCCTCTTCAAGCGTCCGGCCTGAAGCACTTAGGCACCAAGAGAGGCGAGGAGGGTAACCTCCTCGCCTCTTTTTTTCCTCGAGTACCTTTCCTTCCCCAAAATCTTCCCCCTCTCACCCTCTGAACGCAGGCCGACTCGCGCGGCGTTCGCGGTATTGGGGCATAGTTTATAGAACGGATTCGGTGCAGGAAGCACCGGTTCCAGGGCGATTCCCTTCGGCTGCTGTCTTGCAACCCCTCAGATACGAATGGTCAGACTCTAGGCGGGTCACGGCGAATGCCATGCCCGTATCAGCTCAAGGATTCGGCGACTAGCGAGCCGCTTCGACTTTGGCTTGCGCCCAGCGACGGCTGGAGTCGACGCTTTCATATTCAGCGTCGCCCGCGGACAGAATCTCGAGACGAGCTTCGGCTGCTTGCAACTCAGCACGTGTCTTGGCGATATCGATATCCTGAGTAAATACGGCGTCGTCAGCGAGCACGGTCATGACATTCTCGGCGACTTCGGCAAAGCCGCCGCGGACGGCAACCTTCTTGGCACCGGCATCGGTGAGAAAGGTCAGGGTTCCCGATTCCAGCGAAGTCAGAAACGTGACGTGATCGGGAAGCACGCCGAACTCACCCAGAGTGCCTGGCCCGGTTACCTCACGCACCTGTTCATCCAACAGTTGCCGAGTCGGAGTCACAATACGCAATTGAAACGCGTTGGCCATGGTTGCCTCGCCGTCAGTCACTGCAAAGCGTGGCGCGCTTACGCGGCCAGCTTCTTTGCCTTCTCCAAGGCATCATCAATGGTGCCCACCATGTAGAAAGCCTGTTCCGGCACGTCGTCGTGCTTGCCTTCGATGAGTTCCTTGAAGCTACGGATGGTGTCCGGCAGCTTGACGTATGCACCCTTCATGTTGGTGAAGACCTCGGCGACGCTGAACGGTTGCGACAGAAACTTCTGCACCTTACGAGCACGCGCCACGATGAGCTTGTCCTCTTCCGACAGTTCGTCCATGCCGAGAATGGCGATGATGTCCTGTAAGTCCTTGTAACGTTGCAGCACTTCCTGCACACCGCGAGCGACGCGGTAGTGCTCCTCGCCGACCACACCCGGATCGAGAATACGCGAGGTAGAGTCGAGCGGATCCACCGCAGGGTAAATGCCGATTTCCGTCAGGGCACGCGACAACACGGTGGTTGCATCCAGGTGCGCAAACGTGGTCGCCGGTGCCGGGTCGGTAAGGTCGTCGGCGGGAACGTAGATCGCCTGCACGGAAGTGATGGCGCCCTTCTTGGTCGTGGTGATGCGCTCCTGGAGTTCACCAAGGTCCGTCGACAAAGTTGGCTGGTAACCCACGGCACTGGGCATGCGGCCGAGGAGAGCCGAAACTTCCGAGTTCGCTTGCGTGAAGCGGAAGATGTTGTCGATGAAAAGAAGGACGTCCTTGCCTTCTTCATCGCGAAAGTACTCGGCAACCGTGACGGCGCTCAGACCAACGCGAGCACGCGCTCCGGGTGGCTCGTTCATCTGGCCGTAGACGAGGGCTGTCTTGGCGATAACCCCGGACTCGCGCATCTCCGTCCACAAGTCGTTGCCTTCACGGGTACGCTCACCGACGCCGGCAAACACGGAATAGCCGCCGTGGTGCGTCGCAACGTTGTTGATGAGTTCCTGAATAAACACGGTCTTGCCGACGCCGGCGCCACCGAACAAGCCGATCTTACCGCCACGAGTGTAGGGGGTAAGCAAATCGACGACTTTGATTCCGGTTTCGAAGGCTTGCACCTCCGTAGCCTGATCCGCAAAGGAAGGTGGCTCACGGTGAATCGGGTACGACAGCTCGTTGCCTACCGGGCCCATTTCGTCGACCGGCTCGCCGACGACATTGAGAATGCGGCCAAGAGTCTTCTCGCCCACCGGCACTAGAATCTGCTTGCCCGTATCCTGCACCTCCATGCCGCGAACTAGCCCTTCCGAGCTGTCCATGGCTATGCAGCGTACGGTCTTCTCTCCGAGATGCTGTGCCACCTCGACGATGAGGTTCCATGGCTTGTCGCTAATGGCGGGGTTGGTGACCTTGAGTGCGTTGTAGATCGGCGGCAGCGTGCCTTCGCCGAACTCGACGTCGAGAACGGGGCCAATGACTTGGGTGATCTTGCCAGTGTTCATCGTGCTTCCTCTATTCGCGAGCCTTAACCGTTGAGGGCCTCGGCACCGCCGATGATCTCCATCAGCTCTTTGGTAATCGTTGCCTGACGAGCGCGGTTCATCTCCAGCGTCAGCCGATCAATCATGTCGGAGGCATTGCTGGTGGCGCTTCCCATGGCGGTCATGCGGGCACCGTGCTCACTGGCAATGGATTCCAGAAAGGCTCGGTGGATGATGATGTTGATGTACCGTCGCAACAAGCGGTCCAGAAGGATCGCGGCGTTGGGCTCGTACAGATACTCCAGGCTCGCTGCATCACTGTCTGCCTCTGCTTGCCCGGTCGCGGCCTGCAACGGCAGAAGCTGATCCAATGTGGGCGTCTGCACCAAGGCTGAGCGGAAGCGGTTGTAGATGATGTAGACGGCGTCGACGGTGCCTTCGGCGAACTCGCGTGCCAACTGCTCGCCCAGTTGCGCCGCCAGGGCGGCCGAGGGACCACCAAACAAGTTGATGTGCTTGTCGACGATGCCAACGGATCGACGCTTGAAGTAGTCGTAACCGCGGCGGCCAACAGCCGTCAGGCGAACGTTGTCGTGACCACGTTCGTTCACGAATGCTTCTGCCTTGCGGATCAGGTTCGAGTTCAAGCCGCCGCAGAGGCCGCGATCGCTAGTGACCAGCAGCAGGTGGATCTGCTTCTCCTCAGCACGCGTGACGAGGAGCGGATGCGCGGTAGCACCGATGCGCGACGACACGTTTTGCAGCAAGCCGGTGAGCTTCTCGGCATACGGGCGTGCTGCCATCGCCGCGTCCTGCGCGCGGCGTAGCTTCGCCGCCGACACCATCTTCATTGCCTTGGTGATCTTCTGCGTGCTCTTCACCGAGCTGATGCGCTTGCGGATAGACTTTAGGCTAGCCATGGGAAATCGGGTTCAATGCGTCGTGGACGCCAATCAAGCCGTGAACGTGCCTTTGAATTCCTCAAGAACCTTGTTCGCGGCTCCCTTGAGTTCATCGCTAAGCTCACGCTTGCTGCGGATCGATTCGAGAAGTTCCGGGTGGCGATTCTCCACAAAGCGAAAGAGTTCCGACTCGTAGCGCCGCACCGAACCCACGGGCAACTCGTCGACGTAGCCGTTGGTCGCCGCGTAGATGATCAGAATCTGCTTCTCTACGGGCAGCGGCTCGTACTGGCCCTGCTTGAGGATCTCGATCAAGCGACTACCACGATTGAGCTGGCGCTGTGTCGCGGCGTCGAGGTCCGAGCCGAACTGCGCAAACGCCGCCATCTCACGGTACTGAGCAAGCTCCAAACGCAGCGAACCAGCGATCTGGCGCATAGCTTTGATCTGCGCCGAGCCGCCGACGCGGGACACGGAGATACCCACGTTCACGGCAGGCCGCACGCCAGAGTAAAACAAGTCGGTTTCCAGAAAGATCTGCCCGTCGGTAATCGAGATCACGTTGGTGGGAATGTACGCTGACACGTCACCGGCTTGCGTCTCGATGATCGGCAAAGCCGTGAGCGAGCCACCGCCACGGTCGGCGCTCATCTTTGCTGCACGTTCCAACAAGCGGGAGTGTAGATAGAAGACATCGCCTGGGTACGCTTCACGACCGGGAGGACGGCGCAGCAAGAGCGACAACTGGCGATAGGCAACGGCTTGCTTCGACAAGTCATCGTAAATCACCAGCGCGTGGCGGCCGTTGTCACGGTAGTGCTCGCCGATGGTGCAGCCGGTATACGGGGCGATGAACTGCAACGGCGCCGACTCGGAAGCCGTGGCCGACACCACGATGGTGTATTCCATGGCGCCGTGCCGTGAAAGCTTCTCGACGATTTGCGCCACCGTGGAGCGCTTTTGACCAATGGCGACGTAAATGCAGATCACGTCGCCACCCTTTTGATTGATGATGGTGTCGATGGCCACCGCGGTCTTGCCGGTCTGGCGATCACCAATGATCAGCTCGCGCTGACCACGGCCGATGGGGATCATCGAATCGATAGCCTTGATTCCCGTCTGCAACGGCTCGCGTACCGACTGCCGCTCGACGATGCCGGGAGCCTTGAGTTCGATACGTCGGGTTTGGTCCGATTCAATCGGCCCCTTGCCATCGATCGGCTGGCCGAGAGCGTTGACAACGCGCCCGAGCATGGCGTCGCCGACAGGCACCTCAGCGATGCGTCCCGTGCGACGAACCTCGTCGCCTTCCTTGATCTCGTGTGCCTCGCCGAAGATGGCAGCACCGACGTTGTCTTCCTCGAGGTTGAGCACGAGGCCGTAGATGCTGTGCGGAAACTCGATTAGCTCGCCGGCGGCAGCCTGGTCCAAGCCGTGGATACGGGCAATGCCGTCGCCGCAGGATAGAACGCGGCCGGTCTCGCGGACTTCGATTTCGCGGCCATATTGAGCAATCTGACCGCGAATGACATCGCTGATTTCAGCGGGACGAATCTCCATGTTCGGGTATTTCCTCCAGGTCCTAGATAGATGCGGTTCCGGCGAGCTGCTTGGCCAGACGGTCGAGCTGCGTGCGCACGCTGCCGTCGTAGACACGACCGCCCACTTCGATGACGACGCCACCGAGCAGCTCTGCATCGACAATCACGTTCGGCACCACCTGCTTACCCGTCAGCTTCGAAAAGGTAGCGACGAGGGCGTTTTGCTGATGCGGGTCCAAACGACTGGCACTGCGAATCGTGGCGCGCACACGCCCCAGACTGGCATCCAGCAAACGATCGAAATGATTCTGGATGGAAGGCAGCTCCGCCAACCGCTGGTGATCAGCAAGCAAGCGCGCAAAGCGCGTAAGAAGATCGGATAGTTTTAGATCCTTGGCGATCCCCTGCACGAGCTGCGTGCGGCTATTCGCAGCAAGCAACGGGCTGCCGAGAATGTCACGTAGCTGCGGAGCATCCGACAACGCGGCCAAGCGCTCGAGTTCGCCAGCGGTGGCTTCGACGCTGTTCGCTTCTTGCGCCAGCGAGAAAAGAGCCTTGGCGTAACGACGGGCGACAGAACTCATGACTGCACCTGCGCCAAGAAGTCGGCGACGAAGCGTGTCTGGTCTTCTGGCGTCCACTTCGTGCGTACTTGTTCTTCGGCTTGTTTGAGCGCGGTCTTCACCAGCTCGGCGCGCAGCATCTCTTCGGTGCGACGGATCTGATAGGCGGCGCTGCGCTCGGCATCCTTACGAATCATCTCGGCGGACTTGCGGGCCGCAGCAAGAATGCGTTCGCGTTCTCGCTCCGCATCGAGCCGAGCCTGTGTGCGCATTTCTTCGGCGGTTTCGCCTAGCTTGGCGATGCGCGCCTGCCACTCGTCGCGCAGCTTGGTTGCTTCTGCCTTGGCCGCGGCCGCAGCTTCTAGATCGCGGACGATCTTGTGATGGCGCTCTCGTAGCCAGCCGCGAACCCCCGGCATGACATAGCGAGATATGACCCAGCTAAAGAGGATAAAGTTGAAGGTCGCTAAGCCTAAGGTGAGCCAAGGGATGCCCGCCGGGTGATGGCCATGCCCGCCTTCGTGGTGCGCTTCTTCGCTGGCCAAAGCCAGGTCGGCGAGCAACGGCAAGAGCCAAACCGGGATCCAAGCAAGCATCCTCATGCGGCCGGCCTCCCTACCACGCGTTCAAACATCTGCGCGGCCAGTCCTTGTGCTTCTCCGCCTAGGGCCTGACGGGCCGCTTCCGCCTGCTGCGTCAGACGCTCCCGCAGCTCGGTCAGTTCCGCGGTGGTTGTCGTCCGCGCCTCCGTCAGGATGCGTCGTTCTTCTTCTTCCGTTGCTGTGCGTGCCGAATCCGAAGACGAACTCAGCTCCAAGCGTACTTCCTGCATCTTCGTCTCGTGTGCCGTTGCTTGCTTGTCGCTTTCGAGGCGGAGGTCGGCGGCCGCGTGCTTGGCACCGGCGGTGCGTCGCTCGCGCTCGCTGATCACTCGAACCATGGGGTCGAGGATCAACGTCTTGAGCCCGGCCAACAGGATCGCAAAGGACAGGATCTGGTAGAGAAAGGATATGTCAGGGGGAAACGCTAACATCCTTGAACTCGAGCTTCTCTTTCTGGTTGGCGCAGGGCTTGGACTAGAACAGGGCAAAACCCTGAGCGCGTACACCCCGCAGCGGTGGTGATGATAATGGCGATAGACGAAGTGGCCGTAGCGGCCAGTAGATCTACTTGCCGGCCTCCGAGGTCATCCGCACCGGACCTGCCGGGGCGCCACCTTCCTTCGGGAACAAAGCAACCTTCTTGTCGCCCCGTTCCGACTTGGCGTCGGACGTACTCATCGAGCAGTGTCCTTCAAAGAAAACCCCCTCGTGAATCACGATCGTCGGCGTATGAATGTTGCCGACCACTTTGCCCGGGGCACGCAATTCAACGCGCTTGCGAGCCACGATGTCACCCGTAACCTTGCCGCGAATGATCACCGTGCCGGCAGTTACCTGTGCCGTCACGACAGCATTCTCGCCAACGATTACAGTATCTTGCGCAACAACTTCCCCCTCGATTTGACCATCGATCTTGACACTGGCTTCAAAGGTGAGCTTACCTTCGACACGGCTGCCCTTGCCCAGATGCGCTTGCACCGACTCGTCCGCCGGGCTCGCATCACTCGACCGCGACGGTGCCGGAGCCGTCGTAAAGCTGGGCGGCTCATCAAAGCGCTGCGACTTTTCATCCTTACCAAACAGGGCCATGAAGCATTTCTCCCGTGCGTGGATTTGAAACCGGCGGCGCTTGTAACATCGAGGTTTTTGCTTGTCAAAGCTTCGCCGGCCGCTCGGGTCTGGACCGCGGAGGGTCACGACAAGGATGCGACGCCCATGCGCAATACGGGCGCGGGTTAGCTATTCGGCGGCGATTGAGCGTTCCGTTAGCCCTAGCGCGTTGATCGCCGGGCGAGCAGAAAAAGCGCAGCCCCGCGTAGTGCTATGCGGCGGAGCAGCCTGGATCTGGAACCTGGCCACAGAGGTGTTCCCTGGTGCTATGCAGATCGTTGAGCTCCTCCGCGCCAAAGTCACCTCTGCCAAGCCGCCAGGGCCTTCTGCGGCACAGGCAGCACGCTTTTAAAGCAACGGGGCAGGTGCTGAAATGTTTTGTACGCGAAACAAACATCCTGCCCCCAGTTGCCGCGGCGGCTTGCCATTGGCATATGAGTTTCCCAAAGGTTCTCCACGCGGCGGCTGTTTGTTTGATGTATGCCGATCCGTGGCAAGGCATTAGAGAGGAGAGGATGAGGCTATGAAAAGAGTCGTCATTGCGATGGTAGTTCTTGGGTTCGGTGTCTCCGTTGCGGTTGCTGATGACGCCGCCATTTACGAGAAGAAGTGCAAGGTGTGCCACAGTCTCGCGGGGGTAGCAGGAGCTAAGGCAGATAAAGGTGGGCCTCTCGACGGAGTGGGCAGCAAGCGCGATGAGGCTTGGCTGCGCGCGTATTTCGCCGACCCAAAATCGAAGATCGACGGCGCCAAGATGCCGAAAATAAACCTTAGCGCCGAAGAGTGGGACGCCATGGTGCGCTACATGCTCACCCTCAAGAAGTAGCTGATGATCCGATTCGTCGGTGCTAGCTCGTG
>CAZGSN010000174.1:0-2173 GCA_964528465.1 uncultured Binatia bacterium (SeqCode) | reverse complement strand
ACTGTTCACCGGCGACTTCCTTGCCAGCGCTGAAAGCATGCAGGCGCTACAGTCTGCTTTGCGGGGTTGCGCCTATGAGGAAGCAGCAATTCAAGCTGTAGTGCAGGAGGTGTTTGCCAAGCCGTCACGCTTCCTACTTGGAATCGGCCCACTGTCGCTAGTGTCACGAGTCCTCCAGCGAGCCCTATCATGAGGACAGGCGACAGCAAGGATCGACCTGCACGAAACACGGATGTAGAGCCCGTGGCTCTTGAGCTGGAGGTGCGCGAGCCAGAGGCTCCGCTCTCCGAGCCCGAGATTCAGGGGCTGCTCGCCGATCTTGGCGATGCCAACAAGCAGGTACAGCGCCAAGCGGCACAGGTGCTTGCCGAGCGACCAAGTCTACGACTGCGCCTGCTGCAAACGCTTCAGTCGTCACACGTTCGCCAACGCTGGGGCGCCGCTTACGCCTTGTCGCTGCGCGGCACGCTACCGAGGGAGGCATTCCCGGTCTTGATCGAGCGTCTCGGCGACGCTGATGGCGACATTCGCTGGGCCGCGCGTGATATCTTGCTGCGCTGGCAAGACGCGATTCCACTAGGTGCAGAGCTGATGGCCGCCGCAACCCGTGGTGTGCCGGCGCAGCGCAAGATGGTGGCCTACACGTTGCGCGACTTGCGACTTACCCCAGACGAGGCCGCCGCAGTCGGCTTGCGGCTTCTCGAGGATGACGACGCAGGAGTCCGCATGGCGGCGTTGGCTTGCGTGGCGATCATCGTTGCGGACAAGGCGCTGGCTGCGGCGGCAATTCTAAAGTTGCTCGCCGATCCCGATGCCGGAGTTTGCCGTGCGGCCGCGGCCACGCTTGGCAACCTGGGCTACACCTCTACCGCGGTGTGTGTTGCGCTACGAGCCGTTTGTTCTGCTCCGGACCCGTCTCTTCAACGTGCGGCAGCCGCAGCGCTGAGCAAGCTCAACGCCGGTCCGTAGTAGTCTCCCGAAACAGCGTCGTGGCCTCCGAGAGGGCGCGCCGCGCCTGGCATTTGGCTGTCCGTTGCGACAAGGCAATCAACTCGGTCTCGAGTGTGCACTCAGCCATTGCCAGACGAGGTTAGGGAAGGCCGGGGTCCACGTCGGTGTGTGGGATCCGCCGTGAATTGTCCATAGCTCGACGCCGGTCGAGTTGTCGCAGCCCTCATAGCGCGTAACGGATGTTTCATTGCCGGGGATACGATCCACATCGAGAGTGGTTGGATCGGCTACCAGCCTCGGCGCGCAATCGTTGTAGGCTTGCCAACGTGCCGAGGTTTCTTCGGCGCTCGGATAGGGATGTCCGCCGATCTGCCCACCTTCGTAGAGGATGGTCGCGTCGGCATCGCCATGGATGTTGAGGATGCTCACGGGGCGTGTCGGTGCGCAGCGCTCCGGGTCGGCAAAGGTGGCCCCGGCCAGGCTGACGATTGCCGCGATCTCACCGGCAGCTTCGCAGGCGAGGCGCTGCGCCATGAATCCGCCGTTGGAGTGTCCGAATAGGTAGATGCGACGGCGATCCACATTGTAGTCGGTACGGATATCCGCGATCAGGCCGCGAATGTACGCGACATCGTCGACCGTGCTTCCCGAGAAATTGCAACAGGCGTCGGTGGCGTTCCAGAAGCGTCTGCTGCCACCGTCGAGAGTGCCGTCGGGTGCCGCGATCAGGACTCCCTGACTCTCTACCAACGGGCCGAAGCGCAGGTATTGCTGCTGAAACATTCCGTTTGCGCCGTAGCCGTGGAGAATGATCAGCAGGGGGACTGGAGTGCTCGACGTATAGGCCGTCGGCACTTGCAAGTTGACCGGACGCTCCCCGCCAAACACCTTGCGCGGCACCTCTGGAAAGGTTTGGTTCGCGCTCGGGAGATCCGGGTCGGAGTCGCCACAACCACTGGCGAGCAGAATCAATCCAAGAATCGCGAGAACCGATCGACGAAGCGATTGTGCACCCATGGGGTGTGCCCTAACACCACCACGTTGCCGACGCCAACTGTGCGTGCCGGCGATCCCGGAAGGGGCTTTGCACGCCAAATCGTTCCTACACCAGAGGCGGCCGAGGGCGGCCCCTCTCCAACTCAGATTCATCAATGTTTACGAGCAATGGAGACGCCGCGCCCCCGCGGCGCATGAGCCGGATTGCCCGCCCAAGCGATTCGGC
>CAZGSN010000173.1:0-5232 GCA_964528465.1 uncultured Binatia bacterium (SeqCode) | reverse complement strand
CCAGTATCCGTACTACCCAGGAACCGGCGCCATGGAGGAATGTGGCAGCGGTGATGGAGAGGGGTTTACTGTGAATGTTCCGCTTCCTGCCGGCTGTGGGGATGCGGAATACGCAGAAGCCTTCGAACGCGTGCTACTCCCCATTGCTCATGCTTACGCGCCGCAGGCGGTGCTGATCTCGGCGGGGTTCGATGCGCACGTGCGCGATCCGCTCGGCGGTATGCGTGTGAGCGAGTCCGGGTTCCGGGATCAAGCCCGGGCTCTTCTCGATATTGCTCGTGAGCATGCGCAGGGATTCTGTGCCGCGATTCTCGAGGGCGGGTATGACCTTCTTGCCATCGAGGACTCCACACGTGCGGTACTGGAGGAAATGCAGGGTGTTCGTCCGCAAGCGAAGACCGTTCCCCCGATCCCGCAGGCCAGCCGCGTGTCGCCCCTCGTCGAGCAAATTCGCCGAGTGCAGCAACGCTATTGGCGGATCTGACGCTTCAAACGAGTTCGTACTTCTTGCATTACGAGATGTCGCGAAGGATTTCCAAGGACCCTGTCGAAGCGCACGCGTGACAGGCATTACCTGACGGCCGGCGCTCGCGGGCGGAAGTGATCAAAGCCTCGCCGGGCAAGTGGCATGGGCGAGCCATCCGCACGCAGTAGGCGAACAATCTGGCCACTCTGCTTGGGGAGGATCGTGCCGATGCGAGTCACCGAGCACTGTAGCTGCGACAGCACCCGCTGGAGAGCCGCCCTGCGCTTGCGGGGCACGGTGAAGAGGAGTTCGTAGTCTTCCCCGCCGTGAAGAGCGATGTCACGCTGTGCCACAAGCTGCCGCGGGCAGGGCACGAGATCCACTTCCACCTGCGCGGCGCAGGCGCTTTGTTCACACAGGTGAGTAAGGTCCTGCACCAGGCCATCGCTGACATCAATCATCGCCGATGCGATGTGCGACTCGGCCAGGACGCGCCCAGCTTGCAGGCGAGGAATCGGCTCGCGGAAGCGCCGCAAGGCCGCAGTGGGGCGCGGTCCCTTCTGTCCTTCGGCAAGCCACCCGAGCGCCAACGCCGCGTCGCCTACGCGCCCGCTCACATAGACCTCGTCCCCGGGCGTTGCCCCGCTTCGGGTCACGACATGCCGGCCTCCAACACCGATAAGCGCGATGGTGATCGACAGCTCACGAGCGCGGCTGAGATTGCCGCCGATGACATCCGCCCCTACTTCGCTCGCCGCGGCAACAATGCCGTCTTGGATACGGGCGAGGGCACGGGCAGAGAATGTCGGCGGAGCAGCAAAGGCGACCAGGGCATGGCGCGGCTCGCCGCCCATGGCGGCAATGTCGCTGGCGTTGACGAGAAAGCTCTTGCGCCCGAGCTGAAACGGCGTCTGCCAGGCAAGCTGGAAATGTGCGCCTTCGACAAGCGCATCGATCGTAAGCAACCAGGTTCCGGAGCGGCCGCGCACTACGGCACAGTCATCTCCGGGTCCGAGCACAGTGTCCGGTCGATGCTTCGCCTGTGCCAGAACCTTGGAAAGGAAACCGAACTCGCCGATGGCGGCGAGTCCGGAAGAGAAAGATTGCGCGCCTCTCGTGCGCCGCGGCAGAAGCGGCGTGCTAGGGCGGGCGCGCAAGGTGCTCAAAGACGCGCCGCGCTTACTCGCCGACCTCTTGCAGCTTGCCGTCGAAGACGCGCAGCAAGAACAGGCGGCGCTCGAATCCCGAGGGGCCGGTAGTCAGCTCTCCCGCGGCTCCTTCCATAGGGCCGGGATAGCGCAGCTCTTGGTGTACATCGGCGCGGGTGAGTGCCCCGGATTCGAGCACGCGGCGCGCGAGCAGGGCTGCATCGTAGGCTTCTGCTTCCTGGCTGCCGGGTGTCGTGCCGAAGGTTTTCTGAAAGCGCTCGACGAATTCTTTGGTCCCCGCGCGTTCGCTTCCCGGGAAGAAGGTGTCGGCAAACAGCACGCCGCTGATGTTCTCGCCGCCATCTTCGCGAGTTACAGCCAGGCCTTCCCAGCCGCGGATGCCGAGCAAGGTGACGTCGGGCATCTCGCGCTGCATGAAACGTGCGAAGCCCTCGGCGGCGGCAACGTCATCGGGGAGGAAGATGCCCTGCACCTGCTTGTCGTCGCGCCACTTCATGATCGAGCCGATGGCGACGTTACGAGCCGAAGGGGAGTACCCTTGGCTACCGACAACCGTACCACCACGGCGCTCGATTTCTTGGCGCAGGGTGACCAGAAGCTGCTTGCCGGCAATGTCCTCCGGATACAGAATGCCGATGTTGCGAATGCGGCTGCGTCCCATGGCATAGTCGAGTAGCGTGCTCAGCATGGTGGCGCGGGTCATGCCCACCTGCATCGCATATTGCCCTGCCAGTCCGTCTTGCTGCGACAGCAGGAGCATCGGGATGCGCGCACGCTCGGCGGCTGGTGCCACGCGCTCGGCGTCGTCGCCATGCGGCGGACCAATCACGAGCTTAATGTTTGGATCGGCTGCCAACTGGCTCAGCACGCTAAGGGCGGTAACGGGATCGCTGCCCGTGTCCTGTATCTCGATGTTCTCGCTGCCGGGCCCAAACACCAGACGAATGCCACGCAAGGCCTTCTCGGCGGCAACGCGACCTCTGCCCGAAAGCGGCAGGAGCACGCCAACCTTGCCGCGCATCGCTTTTTGATCGGCTGTCAGAACCGCAACGGCTTCCTTCCCTTCTTCCTCCACCGGCGCCGCGGCTGCGGCCGCAACGGTGCTTTCTTGCGCACCCTCTGCCACCTTTTCTACGTTCGCGTCTTGCGTGTCGACGATGGATTTCTCTTCGGCACGACCCACAGGAATGCGAGCACGATCGGCGGCTTCGCGTGGTGTCAGACGGCTGGTGGCAGCGAGCGCCGCCGCCGATTCCTTCGCTGCCGCGTCGGCTGCGGCGTCGTCTTCCGTATCGCCCATCTGTTCTGCCTGGCGAGATTCCTTGCTGTCACCGGCTACCATGCCATCGGCATCGGGGATGGGTTCATCGATCGCCGGGCGTAGGCGGCGTTCATTGGTGCGCTCGAGCAGGATGCGCACGTCGTCCTCAGTGGCGCTGCGGCTGGCTTCGGCAAGCTGGTCGCGCGACATGTCGCGCGACAACTGCACGATGCGTTGGCTGAGCTTTTCGCGATCGCTCTTGTTACCGATGCTCCAAGCTCCGTCCCAGGACTGAATCGCCAAGACGGGTTTGCCCAGTTCGCGTTGCGCATCGCCGCGCAGAGCTTCGACCTGCACCCACTTGCCGTCTGCGTACTCTTTGTCGAGTTCGTCGATTGTTGCCAAAGCATCGCTATGGCGGCCGAGGCGATACTGGGCGAGGGCGGTGCGATAGTAGACGCGTGCGGAATACTCCCCGCCGGCCTGATCCAGATATTTCTGGTACTCCGCAATCGCGGTCTCGAATTGGCCGTCTTGGAAGGCCAGGTCGCCGCGCCGTACGGAGGCAGGCGGCTCCAAGGGTGCCGTTACTTTGGCAGGGCAGCCCTGGAGTGATGCAGCGAGGAAGGCAGCGCAGAGGGTGCCGAGCAGGAAGCGTCGCGTGTCAGCCATCAGCCAAACATCTCCTTTACCTTGTCGAAGAATCCCTTGGACAGAGGGTTTACCTCTTCCCCCCCGCTACGTGCAAACTCTTCGAGGATTTCGCGTTGCCGCGCCGAAAGGCGCTTGGGCACTTCGACGAGGACACGCACGCGTTGATCGCCGCGGCGCATGCTGCGCAGATCGGGCGCGCCTTTGCCCTTCAAATGAAAGACGTGGCCGGATTGCGTGCCGGCCGGTACTTTCATTTTCACCTTGCCCTCGAGAGTCGGCACCTCGATCTCGGCGCCCAGCGCGGCCTGAGTGAAACGAATCGGTACATCGCAAAGAATGTCCTGACCTTCGCGGGTGAACAATGGATGCTCTGCCACCTGGATGATGACGAAAAGGTCGCCGGGGGCACCGCCGTTGACGCCAGGCTCCCCTTCGTTGCGTAGCTTCAAGCGCGAGCCGTTGTCGACGCCACCGGGGATCTTGATGGAAAGGGATTGAGATTTCTGCTGGACGCCACGGCCGCTGCACGCCTGGCAAGCGTCGCGGACGATGCTCCCTTGGCCACCGCACTGACCACAGGTCTTGGCAATGGTGAAGAATCCCTGCTGGAAGCGCACCTGGCCGCTGCCTTGGCAGGCGGTACAGGTTGGGCGTGGAGCACCATCCTTGGTGCCGAGCCCGTTGCAGGTGTCGCAGGCGCTCAATCGCGGGACGCTGATCACCTTCTCGGTGCCGATGATGGCTTCTTCGAATTTGATTTCGAGGTCGTAGCGCAGGTCGCTGCCGTGCCGGGCGCGGCTGCGCGAGCGCCCGCGACTGCCACCGAAGATGTCGCCAAAGATGTCTCCGAAAATGTCTTCAAAGCCGCTGGCGGAGAAATCGAAGCCGCCGAAGCCGCCGCCTTGCTCGAAGGCTGCGTGTCCGTGGCGATCGTATTGGGAGCGGCGCTGGCCGTCACTCAGGATCTGATAGGCCTCGGAGGCTTCCTTGAATTTTGCCTCGGCACTGTGATCTCCCGGGTTCTTGTCCGGGTGATACTGCATGGCCAGCTTGCGATAGGCCTTCTTGATTTCATCTTCGTTGGCGCTGCGTGGGACACCAAGCACTTCGTAGTAATCGCGTTTGTGCGCCATAACTCAGACACGAAAGAGCGCGCACAATACAAAAGCCCTCACCCTCGGTCGAGGGGAGGGCTTCCGTACGTTGCGGAAAAGGGACGCTTGAATCAATTGCCTTTGACTTCTTCGAAGTCGGCATCGACGACATTGTCGTTCTTGCCGCTGTCCGTTTTGCCATCGCCGCCGCCGGCCGCAGCGCCAGCCCCTTGCTGCGAGGCCTTGGCATACATGACCTCGGCCAGCTTGTGCGAGGCCTTGGTGAGTTCCTCGGCCGCCGCCTTCATGGCACTCGCATCTTGGCCCTCGAGTGCCTTCTTGGCGTTCTGGATGGCCTGCTCGAGGTTGCTCTTGATCGTGGCATCCAGCTCCGCCCCGTGCTCGCCAAGAGATTTCTCCGTTTGATAGACCAGCGTATCGAGGTGGTTGCGCGCTTCCGCGGCCTCACGCCGGCTGTGGTCTTCGGCCGCGTGCAGTTCGGCGTCCTTGACCATACGCTTGATCTCTTCCTCGCTGAGCCCACTCGATGCCGTGATGCGGATGGACTGCTCCTTGCCGGTGCCGAGG
>CAZGSN010000172.1:0-27050 GCA_964528465.1 uncultured Binatia bacterium (SeqCode) | reverse complement strand
CGACGATCGTGCGGTCCTCGAGTTCCAGCTCGCGAAAGAACCGCTGCCGGGCAGCTTGCTTGGCCGGCACAAATCCCTCGAACACGAAGCGATCGGTCGGCAAACCGCTCACACTAAGCGCAGCCGCCACGGCCGAGGCCCCAGGGATCGGCTCCACACGCACTCCCGCCTCGATGGCGGCACACACCAGGTGATAACCAGGGTCGGCAATTCCCGGCGTGCCGGCGTCGGAGATCAAGGCAACCGACTTTCCCTCCAGCAGACGTTCCACCAACTGTGGCGCTTTGCGGCGCTCGACTTCGTCGTAGTAGCTGGTAAGCGCCGTGGTGATGCCGTAGTGCTGCAGCAACTTGCGGCTATGGCGAGTATCCTCGGCAGCAATCAGGTCGACCTCTTTGAGAATGCGCAGGGCCCGCAGCGAAATATCCTCCAGATTGCCTAGAGGCGTCGCCACGACGAACAGCGTCCCCATCGCTAGATTCCGAACAAGTTCTTGATGCGCTCGCGCAAGCGCTGCGCTTGCTGGGCCTGCGAGGTGCCGGCTGTCGAGGAAAGCTCCCGGCGCCGTTCGTCCTGCACGGCTTGGCGCTTGGCGGCGTACTCACTGACAGGTTCGAGCACCGCCGGATTCGCAATCAGAATCTTGCGGAAGCTCTCGCGATCGATGGCCAGCACGCTCAGATCAGTAGTCACGCGTACCGTGGCGGTACGAGGCTCTCCGGTGAGCAGCGACATCTCGCCGAAGAAGTCGCCGGAGCGTAGGAAGCCGACAACATGGGGGACACCGGCGTGACGTACCGTCACCTCGGCACTGCCGGACTCGATAACGTAGAACAGCTCCCCCGGCTCGCCCTCGTGCACCACCACCTCGCCAACGCCAAAGGTTTCGCGCAAGACACGTTCGGCAAGCAGATCGATGAGGTCGTCGCCGAGAGGCGCGAACAACGGCACCGACCGCAAGCGCGGACGCGCGTCAGGGGGATGCACGTGCGCCGGCTGGTGCACGAACACATCGCGGATCGGGAACGGAATGCGAATGCCGGCGCGACGCAACGCGTACCAAAGATTGGATAAAATCTCGCTGCGCGTGATTTCAAGACGGTCGAAGTCGACCGTCCAATAGCGCAGCATGTACTCGACACCGCTGTCACCATAACGAACCAGGCGAACCTCCGAAGGCCGGTCCTTCACGACATAAGGATGCGCGTTCAGCATCGCCAAGCCGGTTTCCTTCACCAGGTTGGGAGGCGTCTCGTAGGCGGTACTAAAGGGCAGCATGTCGGCATACAGAGGGTCGGGCCGTGAGTAGTTGACGACTGCCTCCTTACTCAAGAAGGTGTTGGGCAGTATGATGCGCTCGTTCGCCCGCGTCCGCAGCTTGGTGCTGCGCCAACCCGTCTCCTCAATGGTCCCCTCGAAGTCTCCTACTCGCACCCAATCGCCAGGGGCGAACGGCGCCTCGGCCTCGATCACCAAGCCGCTGAACAGGTTGTTGAGAACATCCTGAAGTGCCAAGCCGATGATTGCCGTCAGTACCGCCGACGTCGCGATGACCGAAGCGACGTTGACGTCGAGTGTCGTACGCAACACGACGACGATGACGACGAAGTAGACGAGAAGGCTTCCTGCGTCGCGGAAGATGGCGGAGACTGCGGCTCCCTGGCGCTCGCGCAAATAGAAATCGACAAACAGGGTCAGCAGCAACCGCGCGCTGCCCAGCAACAGCAGGGAAAGAATGGCAGCATCGAAATAGGGAGTAGCCGAGTCCCAGCCGGCGACGCGAGCCAATATGCCAATTCCACCGATGCAAACGCCAGCAGCGATCAAGAGCAATGGACGATCGAAGTAATGCCCCAAGCGGCTACGGTGCGCGAGTTGTCGGACCACCAAAACCACACCCGCAAGCAGAAGCCAGGCGGCCATGTCCCACAAGGGGTGGGCACGAACGTACGCAAACCCGCTCGTAATCAACGCTGCTAGATCACTCATTTCGGGGAGCCGAAGCGCGAGGAATCTCGGCTCACTTACCCCAATCGCGCGCGTAGCGGAAGTCGCGATCGATGGTGCGATTGGAGATCTTGGCGAGGATTGGCAAGCGCCGCTTGAATTGAGAGTTGCGGACCATGTCGAGAACCCGCTGCACGAAAGCGAGGGGGAATCCGGCTTCCAGCAGCTCGGCACGCGAGTAGCGGAGATCGACCAGCCGATACAGCAATTCGTCGACCTCGCGGTATCCGAAGCCTAGTTCCGCTTCGTCGGTTTGCCCGCTCCACAGGTCGGCCGAGGGTTGCTTGGCAATGATGGCTTGTGGAACACCGATCTCCGCCGCCAGCGCCCACACCTGTGTTTTGTAGAGATCGCCGATGGGATTGAGTGCAGAGGCCATGTCGCCGTGCAGAGTTCCGTAGCCGAGGAGGAGTTCTGTCTTGTTGCTGGTACCCAGCACCAATGCATTCCACAGCGCCGACTGGTCGTAGAGGATGGTCATGCGTTCGCGCGCCATCTTGTTGCCACGGCGCATGCGGCTGGCATCGGGGAAGCGCTCGAAGTAGGCATCGATCTGCGGCGAGATGTCGATCTGCGCCGCTTCCACACCCGTGGCTGCAATCAACGCATCGGCATGGGCGACACTCTCTGCGCTCGACGTACGGTACGGCATCTTCACGGCGAGTACATTCTTCGCCCCCAACGCCTGCGCCGCCAACACACAGCTCACCGCTGAATCGACTCCGCCCGAAAGGCCAACCACCACGCGCTCGATCCCTACCTTGCGAACCTCATTGGCAATGAAGGCCACGAGGATACGCCGCACCAAAGATGGGTTGGTGGGAATCGTGGCGTGCGGCACCGGCACATCGACCGTGTTCGCTTTCACTTCTTCTTCCTCGGACGCCCCGTGCGCGGCAAGCCACGCAAGTGCCCGCGCTCACGCGCCAGCGGAATATCTTCCGCGCGCTTCTTGCGGTTGCGCAGCACCCGCGGCACCGGCTTGAGCAGATTGCTCGTGCTGCGCTCTCGCGTTGCCGCCGCCAGTGTCTTGCGGCGCGGAAGCGCAGTCACCGCAGCCACACGGCGTGGCTTCCCCTTCGATGGGCTCGGAGGTTCCCCTTCCCTGCCGGAACGAATCCGTTGCAGCTCACGAATGGTCAGATCGATATCTTCATCGCGCAGCAAAGGCGAGGCGACGCGCTGGCGGCGTGCTTCCTTCAAGCTCACATCCGCGAAGATCAGATCTTCTTCGTAGTAGGCGGCCTTGGCGAGCCGTTCACCGCTCGGCGACAAGATCTCCGAACCACCCCAAAAGCCAACCCCATCCTCGAACCCAACGCGATTGGCATAGACGACAAACACCGAGAAGGTTTGCGCGTAGGCTGCGTTCATGAGTTCCCAGTAGCGAGCATTGTTGTCCTGCTGCTTGCCGTCGGAGATGCCGCGCAGGGGGCTGTTCGACGGACAGATTACCAACAAGGCTTCGTCCAATGCCGAGACGTAGACCGTCGACGGATGCCACAGGTCTTCGCAAATGAGTAGCGACACACGCCCAAGCTTGGAATCGAAGCTACGCAGGCGATCACCGCGGGCCAGGTAACGCCCTTCGTCGAAGAGGCCGTAGGTCGGCAAATAAACCTTACGGTGGACATGCACGAGTTCGCCATCCTCGAAATAGGCGGCGCTGTTGTAGAAGCGATAGTCGTCCGCCTCCTCGACAAAACCCGCCACCAGTCCAATGCCCCGGCTCATCCCCTGGAGTCGAGCAATCTCCGGTGCATCCAAACGCAAGGCTACGGTGGAGACCATGTCTTTGAGGAAGTACCCGGTGAGCGAAAGCTCCGGAAATACAACCAGATCCGCTCCCCCCGCCCGCGCCAGCGCAACCTTTTCCTCGTAGATGGAGAGGTTGGCTGCCACATCTCCAAGCCGAGGGTTGACCTGCGCAATTCCCACCTTGAACCGCTCCGCTGCCATGGCGGCGGAGTATTCATGAGGCACCGGCCGAACACAAGGACACCGCCGTACCCAGACAGGGCCACGTCAAAGTCGTAGACGGAGGCGTTTCGCCTGATGCGCCGCGAGGGCGCGCCTGTCCCGAGCCCAGTCGAGGGGGCGTCTCCATTGCTGATTTGCGTGAGCATTGGAGACGGGCTGCCCCCAGCCCGCGTCGGATGGAACCCCATCAGGTCTTCCGGAGGCAACTTTGACGTGGCCCTGCGTACCCAGATCCGGCGCTAACGCCGGATCGAGAGGTGCACGGTGCGCCGGTTCGCCGGTACCGGGTTATTCGGTCAGCTCTAGTCGGAACGCGGAATGTCGTCGTTCATGTGCGAGGAGCCAGCGCTTGCGCGGTAGCCCGCCGCCGTAGCCGGTCAGCGATCCGTCCCTGCCGATGACACGATGGCACGGGACAATGACGCCAACGGGATTGCTGCCATTGGCGAGGCCGACAGCGCGCACCGCGCTTGGCGCAGCGATACGTCGGGCCAAGTCCCCGTAGCTCAGCGTCGATCCGGCGGGGATTGCACGCAGTGCACTCCATACCTTTTCCTGGAAAGGTGTACCGCGAAACACGACCGGTAACGAGTCGAGTGCCGTGATCTCACCCGCAAAATAGCGCTGCAGTGCCGAGGAATGTCCGAATGCATCGCGGCGAGGGACGAGTTCGACATCACCGAAGCGTCGCTGCAATGCCAGACGCCACGTCTCCTTGTCGTCATCCCAAGAGTGAAAACGCAAGGCCCCGTCTTCGCCCGAGCAGAGGATCTCCGTCCCTAGCGGCGTCTGGATCGTATCGATCAGGAATCGTTCACGTACGCTCATTGCCGTTCCTTCCCGCGCCGTCTGCCGTCCACAGATGCTGCGCGGCGTAGGCGCGCCACGGCCGCCAGTTCTCGGCACGCTGGAGTAGTGTCTTTGCAGTCAGAGGTGTTCCATTTGCGAGTGCCGGACTGCGCAGTAGTCCTGCATCCCCAGCCGGAAAGGCGTCACTGTCGCGCAAGGCGCGCAGCGCCCAATACTGCGCCGTCCACAGCCCAACACCCCTCAAGGCAAGGAACCGCTCGTTCTCGCGCTTCGGCGTACGCGCCGGACAGATCGGTCGGCAATAAACGCCGGTAGTAACAACGCCAACGAACAACCGCCCGTCAAAGCGGGCGTCCCGTGTCGCTAAGGCTCGGTAACAAATGCTGTCCCTCGCAATTGCCATGCGCAGAGTATGACCAAGTGACAGCGCAATGTCTGGCCATTTTCGGACGCCAATGACAATACCGGGAGCGGGCCAGATAGCCAGCCGGTACTTGTGCTCTCGACGTCAGTGCGTTGACGATTGCTGCCGCAGTGTCATGGCACGGTGACACCCGGTGCCGGGAAGAGAATCCAAGAAGCTGCCCTGCATACGAGGCGTTGTAGGCACTGCAATTGCACTGTCGTCGCGGTTCATGACGCTCTCCTCGCGAATGCTGGGCGAATGGCTCCTGCTGATGATGCTATTTTCGCTCGCGGCAAGCCCGTCAGAGGCGCAACCACTGGCCTACGACATTGTCTATGTTCGGCAGCCCCGCTTCGGGGACAACACCAACACCACCTGGCCGGAGGTCTTTCACCCGGCCGCAACCGACCCCGGGGCCGATCTCATGCTCTTGCATGTGGATGGCACGGAGGAGGTTCTCGTGGCCGGCGGTAACGGAGCGGTCACCGACCCGTTCGTTTCGTTTGACGGACAGTGGGTTTACTACAGCCTCTTTCATGACATGCGACCGCAAGCCATCAACTACCAGCGCGGTCTTCCTTACGCGGGAGCTGACATCTTTCGCATCCATGTGATCACGCGCGAGATCCAGCAACTTACCTTCGGCGAGTTCACACCCAACACCGGCGCCGCTCATTGGTATCGTGATCCGCAAGGGAGCTACCAGCCGGTCGATACACCGAATCCGTATGCCTACGACCATTTGGGATACGGCATCCTCAATCTCGGCCCGGCACCGGTCGCCGGCGGCAAGATCGCCTTCACCAGCAATCGTAACGGCTTCGGGCCGCCCAAGGGGTACACGAACCCAACCTTGCAACTGTTCGTGATGGACGAGGATGGCAGCAACGTGACGCAAATTGCCCCGATGAACATCAGCAGCGCGCTCCATCCGACCCCACTGGTCGATGGCCGCCTGATGTTCAGCACGCACGAATCGCAGGGGCTGCGCGACACGCGCTTGTGGGGAATCTGGAGCATCTTTCCGGATGGTCGCTACTGGTCGCCGATGGTCAGCGCGTTTCACGATGCGCAAGCGTTTCACTTCATGACCCAGCGGACCAACACCGACGTCGTGGTGGTCGACTACTACAACCTCAACAACAACGGCTTCGGCGCCTTGTTCCAATTCCCCGTCAACCCGCCGGCTGGGCAGCCACAGTTCCACAGTGCCTTTCCCGACGAAAACCCGCCCATTGCGCAGACCGTCGGGGCCGGATTCTCGTACCCCTTCACCATGGCATTCACGCCGCGCGGCTTCTTTGCCCTGACGCCATTCACGCACCCACAGGACGAGGCCGCACCAATCGGAGCCAACGGTACCCGAGTCGGCAAGTTCACGCATCCCAGCGCCGCACCCAACAATGACCTGCTGGTGGTATGGACCGCTGGTCCAGCCAACGATCTCAATCGCCCGACGACGATCCCCTACTACGATGCCGGCTTGTATTTGATCCGCGGTAACGCTGCCGTCACTTCCCCATCCGAGTTGGTGCTCATAAAAAATAGCCCCGCCTACAACGAAGCCTGGCCGCGGGCGCTCGTTGCCTACAGAGATGTGCACGGGGTCGATACTCCCGCCGCGCTTACCTGGCTACCGAACGATGGCAGCGAGCACCCTTCGCTACCTGCCGGCACTCCCTACGGTTTGATTGGCACCAGTAGCCTGTACAAGCGCGAGAGCTTCCCGGGTTGGGTGCCCCCGTGGTCGGATTCCTTCGATGGCCTCGATGCCTTCAACACCTCGGAGAACGGACAGAGCAGTAACTGGGTGACGCAGGGGAGCGATGCCGGGAAGTACTCCAACAGCGACATTTGGGCGATTCGCTTGCTGGCAATGGAACCGGGGACACACCGCAGTTACGGACCCAACGGCGGTCCCAGTGGCGGCCAGACATTTTTCAGCCATGCCATGGAGCGGCTTCGTATTCTGGGCGAGATCCCGGTGCGCAAGAGCGACGCCAATGGGCTGCCCATCCTGGACCCGGAGGGCAACCCTGATACGAGCTTTCTCGCGAAGATCCCGGCCGACACACCATTCACGTTCCAGATGCTCGATCGCAACGGCATGAACCTGACCATGGCGCAGACGTGGCACCAGGTACGGCCGGGTGAAGTGCGCCAGGACTGCGGCGGTTGCCACGCCCACAGCCAACAGCCGCTCTCTTTTGCCTCGACCTACGCGGCACGGGCGGACTACGCCGTTGCCGACCTCTCCATGACCACGCCACTGCTGAGCAGAGATGATGCCGGCAACCCGTCCACCAGAACGGTGCACACGCCAAGCACTACGGTCGAGTTCCTGCGCGATGTGCGCCCGCTTCTGCAACGCAGTTGCGTCCCCTGCCACACCAAGAACAATCCGACACCGCCGGGAAACCTAGTGCTCGACGACTACTCCTCATACGACTTTGGAATTCCCGGCGACTACGCTCGCCTTGCTTACGACAGTTCTGCGCGCTGGGGGTACAAACCGGTGATTCCCAGCCAAAGCTGGCGACAGACCAATGCCAGTCGATATATCCGCAGCTTCCAAAGTCGTCGCAGCCTGCTGATGTGGAAGATCTACGGCATGCGTCTCGACGGCTGGAGCAACGCCGACCATCCGACTGAGAGCAGCCCAGGAAACGCGGGCACGCTGCCGGCCGGAGCCAATCCAAACGCTGCTGATCTCGACTACACCGGCACCATTATGCCCCCTCCGACGAGCGGTGTTGCCGGCCTGTCTGAGGATGAGAAGATGTTGATCGCACGTTGGATCGATCTCGGGTGCCCGATCGACCATCTCGGCAGCGCCTACGGTTGGTTGCTGGATGATCTGCGACCTACTCTCGATGTCAGCCTGCCCCGAGCCGGAAGCAATGAGGGACCGCTGCATGAGATTCGGGTGGGAATCGCCGATGCCGATAGCGGCATCAGCGCGGCATCCCTATCGATCAAGACAGATTTGGAAATCGAAGGACGTGCCCCCTGGAGCGAGCTGGCCGATCTAGCGGCGACGGATGGTAACGGAATCTACTTCCTGCCACTGAGCACCCCTCTCAGCATGGTTAGCGAAGGGCATCTGGATGTGTCGGTTGCCGACAATCAAGGAAACATGACCCGCATTCAGCGGCGCTTCTCGTTAGGTATCCCCGCCGCAGGCACGGCAACAGCCGTACCCACGCGCACTCCGTCGCCAATACCTGCTCACGCATCGTCGATCGCGCGTAACCGCAGTCGGTGGAGCCTCATGCTCAGCCCCGGCACGCAAAGGCGCGAGGCGCGCGTCCGCATCCGCGTCCGCAACGACGATGTGCGCACCGACACGCATGACATTCAGCTTCTTGCCGAAGATGGCACCTGCCCCGCCGGCACAATCGCCGGCCTACCTAGCTTCGGCCGCCACGCGCCAGCGCCAGGAGACCATTTGGCTATTCGCGGCCAACGCCGACGTAGCGCCCAGGTGGTCTTGTCGATCGATGCCGCGCAGTTCGACTCCAGCAACGGTATGGCGCAAGGGTGCCGGCTGCGCTTTACCGCCGTTGGCCCTGGACCTGATCCGACACCGGAGAACAACGTCACCGAGATCGAGTTGGAAGTATTCGATAGCAACGACCTCTAGGATCCGCGGCCGCGACGCACGCTCGTTCCCAGACGGAGAGCCTGGGAACGAGGTGCCGTCCGCCACACGGTGATCCGGGATTAGCGCAAACTTACATCTCGCATTATTTCGAGGATTGGATAGTTTCGCTTGCATTCGCAATGACCGACCGAACCCGATACTGCGCTCTGCGCAGGCTGCCGACTCGACATTCTTTGGTCGTCCGCGGAATCGAGATGCCATTGTTTACTCTCCTGCGCATGCTCTGTCTCGTGATGATGGCGTTGCTAACGTCTTCACAGGCGAACGCGCGCGTCATCTATGTCCGCAGCAGTGGCAGTGACAGCCTGGATGGAAGTAGCCCAACCAAGGCGGTGAGAACGATTGGGCGAGGTAGCAGTCTGGCACGTGCTGGGGACGATGTCGTAGTCGGGCGTGGCACCTACCGGGAAGGCAACCTGAGCCCATCGGTCTTCGGACACGTGCGCTTTCTCGCGGATCGGCGGGGGATCTACACCGGCGACCCGCCCGGCCACGTGGTGGTTGATGCCACCGGCTTCGGCGTAGCTTTCGAGGCCAACGGGCAGTTGGGCATCACCATAGATGGCTTTGTAATCTACGGAGGCTCCATCGGCATTTACGTAAAGAGCGAGTCACATCAGGCAGTGGTCAGCAACAATGTCGTCAGCAACTGCACTAGCAACGGCATCTACGTCCAGGATTCGCGCAGCGCGGTCGTGTTCAACAATCTCGTCTACAACAACACGCAGACCGGGATCTTGGTGACCGGCAATGCCGACGGGTCCGCGGGCGCGGTGGTTCTCAACAACACCGTGTACCTAAACGGCAATCGTGGAATCTTCTTCTCCGGCACGGACATCGGCTCTCCGAACGGGCTGGTTCTCAACAATGTCGTGCAAGCCAATGCCAACGCCGGGATTCAAATCAACACCTCTTCTCGCGACGGCTACCTGAGTGCCGGCAATGTGTCCTTCGACAACCGCTTCGCCTCGGGGACGCCAATCGATGTTACGGACATCACCGCAGATCCGGCCTTCGTGAGTCCTGCCGGGCAAGACGGAATCCTCGGAGGGGCGGGGTTTGCCGATGATTCCTTCCATCTCAGTGATCGTAGCGCCGGTCAGATGGTATCCAGCCCGGCTATCAATGTGGGCAGCGATGTCGCCCGGCGACTGGCTCTCTACCGCAGCTCGACGCGGACCGACGGAGGAAACGATCGCGGCTACGTCGACGCCGGCTACCACTACAACAACTTCACCGCGCCCCCAGCTTCACCGCAAGCACGCATTCGTTTGCGCCGGCTTTACGTGAGCCTCGACAAGGGCGTGGATACCAATGACGGCACGACGCGCAGCACGCCTGTCGGGTCTTTGGAACGAGCCTTGGACCTGGCTCGCCCAGGCAATCAGATCAGACTCCACAGCGGCACCTATCGCGAAGGGGAAACGATCATTACCGCTGCCAAGTCGGGCAAGCCTGGCCGTCCTCTGGTCATCAAGGGATTGGGCAACGTAGTACTGGACGCGGGCGGAGCTCAGCGCGGTTTGACGCTAACCGGAGTCAGCGATTTGGTGATCGAAGGAATTGGTGTGACCGGCGCGCTCGACAACGGCGTCGAGGTTCGCAACAGTTCCGCGGCAAACCCAAGTGATGCGCGCTCCTACAGCGCCACCTTACGCGGGTGCCGCTTATTTGGAAATGGCAAGCGCGGCCTGTCGGTGCGCAACTCGTCTGCAGTTCGAGTCGAGACTTGTCGCATCGAAGACAACGGCGACCGCGGCGTTCAGCTCGAAGCCAGCGCCGCATCCTTCGATCAATGCGCCATTCACGACAATGGCAGCACGGGCTTGTGGGCTTTCGATGGATCAACGGTTGCTGCGCGGCATACCGATTTCATCGACAACCCACAGGACGGCGTCCTCGTGGACGGCAGCAACCTGAGCCTGCAGGGGGGACGACTAAGCGGAAGCAAAGACGGGGGCGCGCGTTTCCGGGCCAGGTCGACGGGCCTTCTGGAAGGAGTGGTGGTGGAGGGCAACCAGGACCTTGGCGTCCAGGTGTTCTCGAGTTCTCTTCGACTGGTAAATGCACTCGTGCGCAATAATCGCATCGGCCTTTTCGCGGCCAACGACGCCGGGCTCAACGTAGCGAGTGAAGTAGTGATCGAAGGCTCCATGCTTTCGCACAGTGTTGCTTCCGGAGCCGACGTCCAGAATACGTCGCTGATCCTTCGCAACTCGGCACTAGTGGCCAACGGGAGCGATGGCTTGCAGCAAGAAGGCGGCACGGCCGCCATCACCTCCTCTGCCTTCGACGGCAACGACAGCGTCGGCATATCCCTGCGCAATGTTTCCGCGACCATCGTCGACGCACAGGCGCGCAGCAACGACAGCGACGGCATTCAGGCGGCAGCTTCCAGAGTGACCATCGAAGGCAGTCAAGTTGAGGGCAATGGGAGGAGCGGCCTGTGGGCTTCGGAAGCTTCCCAAGTGAACATCGAGCGCTCGGACTTTGTCGACAATGTCAGTCAGAGCCTGCTCGTGCAGGGTAGCGAGCTAACGCTATACGGCGGGACCTTACGCGGCAGCAAGGAAGGTGGCGCACGATTCTTGAGCGGGTCGAGCGGCGAACTGCAGAACGTCATCATCACGGACAACGAAGATGCCGGGGTACTCGTCTTGTCCAGCCGCCTCGACGTGGTCGGAGCCACCATCCAGCGAAACCGCGTTGGTATCTTCGGGGCGCTTCTTCCGATGCTGGCGTTGCCCAACGAACTCAGCGTGGAAGACTCGATGATTTGCGACAACACAGCATCCGGAATCGAAATCCAGGACACCCGTCTCTCGCTGGAGCAGTCGCTGCTGTGTTCGAACCAAAGCGATGGCCTGCGACAAAAGGGCGGCAGCGCCAACGTCCAGGGATGCGCCTTCGGCGACAACGGCGCCCGGGGCATCTCAGTGGCGGATGCCGGCTCGGTTTTGTTGGATACGGTCGTTGCTGCTCGCAACGCCAGTAATGGCCTCCAGGTCACCAATTCCGGAAGCGTCGATCTTACGAATGCCGATGTCTTCGAAAATGCGGGCGAAGGATTTACCGCACAGAGCAGCGCCGTGGAAACGATCGCCAACAGTCGCTTCTACAAGAATGCGGCCTCGGGAATCGTCGTCCTTGAGAACAACCCGGGAACGGGCGCTCTCCAGATGCGTGAGTGCAGCGCGCACGACAACGGCCAAGAGGGCTTACGGATTACCGGAGGCGGTGTCGCCATCACCGACGGCACCTTCGAAGACAACCTGGCTCGGGGAATTTCTATTGGAGACGCAAGCCAGGTGACGTTGCGCGATATCGTCGCGGCGCGCAACGCGAACCATGGCGTGCAGATCCTCGGCTCCCAGCAAGTGGATCTCTCCGGCGCAGACATTTTCGACAACGGCAGAGACGGAGTAACGGCACAAGGCAGCACCGTACAATCGATCGCGGACACCCAGGTTTTCGAGAATGGAGATTCGGGGATTGTCCTTCTGGGGAATGACCCAATGGGTTCGCTACGCGTGACCGATACCAGTTCGCACCGCAATCGCCAGGAAGGCTTGCGACTGACAGGGGGGAGCCTCCGTCTTGAACGCTGCAGCTTCGAGGAGAACGAAGCGGATGGTGTGTCCCTGGCAACGATGGAAGCGGTAGCGGCCCAGGACATCCAAGTACTGCGGAATGGCAGCAACGGCTTCGAGGTAAGCACCGCAAACAGCTTCGACCTATCTCACAGCGTTCTTGGCGATAACGGAGGTGACGGGCTCACGCTTGTCGATGTTGCCGGCTCCGCTGTCAGCAACGCGTTGGTATTTCAGAACGCCTCGACCGGCATTCTCATCGCCGGCAGGAACATCCTTGCACCTGCGGCGCGATTGGTCGGGAGCACGGTATTCGGAAACATCAACCGTGGCCTGCTTGTGGATGGAGACCTGGCCAGCCCCTCGAGTGTAAAGGTAGAGATCCTGCGTAATATCTTCCGCAACAACGGCAACGCCGGGATTCAGGTCAACACGGCTCCTTTCGTCGACTACCTCGGCGACTACAACCTCAGCACCGACCCTTACGGCGCCCAGACGCCGGTGGGAACACACGACATCTTGAGAGACCCTCTGTTCGTGGACGCAGCCAGCATGAACTTCCACCTTAGTCAGGTCAGCGCTGGGCAAGCCACGACAAGCCCCGCCGTCGACGCAGGCAGTATCAGCGCCGCGGCGGCCGGCATGGCTCAGTACACGACACGCACCGACGGCGTGCCCGACAGCGGCATTACAGACATTGGTTACCACTACCCACCTCCGACACCGGCACCGTGAGCCGGCACCGAGCGGCGGCTTTGCCGGCCAATTCGAGACGACGCCCTTCGAGACGCCCAGGATCCTTCGATACGCTTCGCTACTCAGGAGGCGGCTCCTCAGGGCGAACGGTAGGGCTATTGAGGTTAAAGGACTTTTTCCGTTCGCCCTGAGGAGGCCCCTTCTTTTGGGGCCGTCTCGAAGGGCGGGGATCCGGCTTTTCAGAATTGGCGGGCAAAGCCGGCTCTGCCTGGGAACGCTTGTCTTCGAGGCTCTGCCTCGAAGGGCGGGGGTGGTGGGGATTCTCTGACAGCGTCTCTGGGCTTTGCCCGCCAATTCGCGCTTCCGTCAGATGCGGGCCGAGGGCGGCCCGTCTCCAACTCAGATTCATCAATGTTTACAAGCAATGGAGACGCCGCGCCCCCGCGGCGCACCAGCCGGATTGCCTGCCTGGTCGAATTGGCGGGCAAAGCTGCGTCTCTGTGTCGCAAGCAAGCGCCGGGAACCCTGCCAATCAAAGTGAGGCAGAGCCTCGCCGGACCCGTTCCCAGGCAGAGCCCTTCACGTTACCCAAAAATCGGGGTGCTGGACACCGGTACCCCGAAAGGTTTTTCGGTCGAAAAAAGCACCATCGCCAGCCATACGGTGTCCTCTCCCACGCGTTTTTTTCCGCGCGGGAGAGGACACCGATCCTTGCTGCCTTTCCATTCTGCTGTCGGTGTCCAGCCGGCCGATTTGTGGGTAAGGCTAAGGAACCGACCGGCAGCGGCCGGCTGTCTATCCACAGCAACGCACGGTGCTATCTAGCTCGGCATGTACGAGTTCGATCAAGACACTCTCCTGCAGCCACTTGGCGCTGGGGTTTACGGCGGCCAGCTCAGCGACCGGTGGAGCATTGGTCATGTTCCGAACGGGGGCTACTTGCTGGCCTTTGTCATGTCGGCGTTGAAGCAGGCATTACCTGGAAGTGATCCCGTCTCGATCACCGCGCACTACTTGCGACCGGGAATTCCAGGGGATGCCCGCGTCGAGGTCGAGGTCATCAAGAGTGGCAGACGCTTCTCAACCGCCACGGCGCGCTTGCTTCAGGGGGACAAAGAGGCGCTGCGCGTGTTGGCTACCTATGGCAATCTCGGCAGCGATCACCCATTACGACATGCCGATGGCATGCCACCACAACTCCCCAAGCGTACGCAGGTACGAGCCCGCCAATCCACCGAAGACTCGATGAGCATTCGCGATCGCTTCGACATCGAGCTTGATCCGGCGACCACTCATTTCATGAAGGGGCTGCGCGCCACTCAAGCAGAAATCCGTGGCTGGTTGCGCCTCGCCGATGGTCGCAAACCAGACGTGCATGCCATGGGCTTGATCGCCGATGCTTTTCCGCCCGCGGTATTTCAGATTGCCGATGCCGGTTGGGTCCCGACACTCGAACTAACCGTCCACATACGCAGCCGGCCAACTTCCGAATGGTTGGCCTGTGTTTTTCGCACCCGGTTTCTGCAAAACGGCTTGCTCGAAGAAGACGGGGAAATGTGGGACGAAAGCGGGGCTCTGGTCGCCATGTCGCGGCAACTGGCCCTGCCCCCACAAGCCCCGCGCTAGTTGCTGCCGGCACACACAAAGCAACGTTTCGACATGCGTTGAGATTCGCTTCCCATCGGGGCTGCCGTTGCAGTATGCCGGCACCATGAAGAGAGGATCCGGAGGTTACCATGAAACACACTGTAGTCTTGATCGTGGCGTCAGCCCTGGTGCTGCTCAGTGCCTGCACCCGCACAGAGCAAGCACTCCCCGGTATCGATCCCACCTCGGTACGCAGCACTAAGAGCGGCCCTGTCGTCGGCTTCGTGGGCGAGTACGGAAGCCATGCCTGGCTGGGAATCCCTTACGCCAAAGCGCCAACTGGAAGTCTGCGCTGGCGTGCACCGCAGCCTCCAGAGTCTTGGCAAGACACGCGGCAGGCACTGCGTTTCGGATCGCCCTGTGTTCAATACGCGAGTGCGTTCGGCGGAGTGACCACAGAAAAGCCAGGCACGCCAGTCGGTAGCGAAGATTGTTTGTACCTCAACATCTGGGCTCCGAAGAACGCGCAGCCCGATAGCCGCTTACCCGTCATGCTGTGGATTCACGGTGGCGGAAATACCATCGGCGAAGGTGGGTTTTACAACGGCGGTAGACTGGCCGAAGCACAGGATGTGATCGTGCTGACGTTCAACTACCGGCTTGGTCCTTTGGGCTGGTTTCGCCACGCTGCGCTTGCGGGCGAGTCAGGTTCCGAACTCGACCGTTCCGGCAACTTTGGAACCCTAGACATGGTGCGTGCTCTCGAATGGGTTCGCGATAACATCGCAGTTTTTGGCGGCGACCGCGGCAACGTAACGATCTTCGGCGAATCGGCCGGCGGGCAGAACGTGTTTCAGCTTCTTTTGTCGCCCGTGGCCAAGGGCCTCTTTCACCGTGCCATCGTACAGAGTGGAGGGTTGACCTTTAACTCGAACGCCGAGGCGGAAAACTTTCACGATGCCGAAGAGCCGGGGGATGCCAACAGTTCCAACGAAGCGTTGCTTCGCCTACTGGTTACCGACGGCCGCGCCAAGGACAGGGATGCGGCGAAGAGCGTGCTAGCGGCGATGCCGAGCCGCGAAGTCGCGCAGTATCTGCGCCGCAAGAGTGGCTTCGATTTCTTGGCGGCGTACCCACAATTCCTCGGCACCGGAATGATTCGTGTTCCAAAACCGTTTCGTGATGGCGTGGTGTTACCCACAGAAGATCCGATGCTAGCCTTCGCCGGTGGGCGCTATCACCAGGTGCCGGTGATGCTGGGAACCAATCGCGATGAGAACAAGGTCTTCATGTTCGGCAACCCACAGCGTGTGCGCAAGCTCCTTTGGCTGCTGCCACGGGTTCGCGATCAACGTTCCTACGATCTGTCCGCAGAGTATATGTCGAAGAGCTGGAAAGCCTCCGGTGCCGATGAGCCTGCGGCCGTCATGCGCGGGGTGCAGGGGGCGAGCGTGTATGTCTACCGCTTTGATTGGGATGAGGAGCCAACCATTCTTGGATCCGACCTCTCGACGATGCTGGGAGCCGCACACGGATTCGAGATTCCCTTCGTCTTCGGTCACTTCAACCTCGGCAGCGAAGGCAACCAGATCTTCACCAAAGACAATGAGCCCGGCCGATTAGCACTGGCGGCACAGATGATGTCGTACTGGAGCAACTTCGCGTACACGGGATCTCCAGGGCAAGGACGCGACGGGCAGTTGCCGGAATGGCAAGCGTGGGACCCTTCCAGCCCCGCTGCCCCCAAGTACCTTGTTCTCGATACACCGGCAGGGGGCGGCTTGCGCATGGCGAGCGAAACCTACACGACGAAGTCGGTCCTGGCCGCAGTAGCCACCGACGCCCGGCTCTCCAGTGCCATCGAGAGGTGCCGCATCTATCGCGAGATCGCCGACTGGGGGCGTGGCTTCGGCAAAGCCGAATATGCGGCAACGCCAGGATGCGGCAGCTACCCGTACGACGCCTACCCGTGGGAGCAATAGGACAGGAAAACGCAACCAAGCTCAACGCATGAGACAGGGCCACGGCAAAGTCGCTCACGGGGGCATTCCGGATGACACACCGCGAGGGCATGCCTAGCCCGAGCCCAGTCGAGGGGCCTGTCCTGAACTACATCGAAGGGGCGTCTCCAGTGCTTGCGTTTCCTTGCTTTTGACAGGGGGAGGAGGAGCTTGCGCTCCCCCTCCCTCCGAACCGTACCGGCGGATCTCCCGCTACCGGCTCTCCAGTTAGCGGCTCACCTGTAAGAGGACTGACACCCGCTGTGCTCGGGTTGTGGTTAAGGAGAACAACCCTTGTTGCGTAAAGTAGGTTCGGCCAGCGCGGATGGTCGCTTCCGCGTCCTCGGCCCTATCAGGGAGTGAGTCCAATGCCACGCGCGCAGTGCGGGCCGCCCCAATGTTCGACGACCTTGCCGTCGCGCAGTCGCAACACAGCCGTGCCGTTGATGGTCACGCGTTTTCCCGAGGGAGGGACGTCATAGTAGTTGCCGCCGCTGTGGGTGCCGCTCAACGTCCAGTTCGAGACGACAAGATCGTCTGACTCGATCAACAGGTTGACCGTGAATTCCATGTCCGGAAACGCCGTGCGCGCATTCTTCCAAAACTCGTGCTCGTGGCCGCGGATGTCGGTGCCAACCGCGGCGGGATTCACGCGCTCGGTCACGTGGCTCATGAAGTCGGGCGCAAACACTTCGTACACCGCGTCGTAGTCGCCGGCGGCCATGCGCGCACTGTAGTTACCAAGAATTCTCAAGTTACTGGATGCTGTTCCCATGGTCTCGCACTCCTGAAGGTTAGGGTAGCGGGCAACCTACGCGTAAGGCTTTACCGGGGTCAAGCGCGCGGAAGAGGAGCCTCTACTCAGCTCAGAACAATCAGTTGGAACCACGGATGGACGCGGATAGACGCGGATTCCTTGCGCAATGGATCAAAAGCAAGAAACACAAAGCTGTGAGCGGATAAACTCAAGATGTTTCTCCTTCTGCTCTTGCAGCTCTTGCCTGTATCCGCGTTCGTCCGTGTTCATCCGTGGTTCAATTGTTGTTTCCGGGCTCAAGTAGCTCCTGCAACTAGATCGGGGGCGGAATCGGCATCGGAGTCGGAATCGGATTCCGCCGCGCCGAGGCTCGGCGTCAACGGCGCGCAAGGATCTCGCCGTGCAGGACCACGTACCAGCCGTCGGGTTGCTGAGCCCAGTGGCGCCAAGCAGCCGCAATGTTCTCGAGTTCGTGACGATCGCTCAGACCGTATTCGATCGCTTGCGTGGCGAACGCCGACGCGGTGACGCGATCGGCCCACAGCCCGCCCCACCAGGCGCGGTTCTCGGGGTCGGCGTAGGTCCATGTCGAGCTGGTCGCCGTGATGTCGGAGAAGCCAGCGCGCTGCGCCCAGCCGAGTAGAAAGCGACCGGCATCGGGCTCGCCGCGGTTGTGGCGTGCGATGGCGTGATAGAGTTCATTCCACCGTGTCAGCAGCGGGTCGAGTGGAGCCCAGGAAAAACAGGAATAGTCGCTATCGCGTGCCGCCAGGATGCCCCCGGGGCGTAAGACGCGGCGCATCTCGCAAAGCGCCCGCACCGGATCGGTGAGATGCTGCAACACCTGGTGGGCATGCACGATATCGAAGGAAGCATCGGGGAAGTCGAGCCCATAGACATCGCCGACGGTGAAACGCACCTGCTCGGGGCGAGTGTTGCCCTGACGTGCCGTCTCGATCACGCCAGCCGCGGCATCGAGGCCAACGATCCTCCCAGGTTCGAGGCGCGTCGCGAAGTCGAGAGTAATGGTCCCCGGCCCACAACCGACATCCAGGAGGTCCAGCCCCGGACGCAAGTGCGGGAGCAGATAGGCCGCGGAATTCGCCGCAGTGCGCCAGGTGTGGCTGCGTAATACAGACTCGTGATGGCCGTGGGTGTAGATGTCGCTCACGCAACCCAGCTCAGAGTCTCGCGATCCAGCTCTCCCTTGTTTACCAAGGTCGTCTTTACGACAAGAGGCGACACTCCGAAGTGAGCCGCGGCCTCTTCGATGTCATCATCATTGGGCTGGTCCGCCGGGATCTTCTCTCGCAGGGCAGCGAATGGACAAAGAAACTCCTGGGCAAAGGCTCGTTGAAACTGTTGCCGCGATGTCTTTGCCTGCGTCGCTGGTATCAACCGTTCGCCGGTCGAATGGTAGAGATGGTCACCCAGAAGTCTGCTGCTGGCAAAACGGCGGCTGGTAGACCACGAACTATCGAGGTAGAGGTCGAAGACCCCGTTGGACCCCGTGCGCACTGCAATCGGCATAGGCGTGGGGGACTTAGTACGGTCGCTAAAAACCTCTGGCTTGGTACCCATTATTTCGGCCAGAGCCTTGTCGGTGATCGGCTGATTACCCAGATCCCATTCCCTTCTCGCCAGTTGGGCGAGCGTGGCGGCTTGCTGCCATGGACGCGCCTTTGCATCGTGTGTCACTCCAGCCGTCAACTCCCGCATCTTGCCGCGGAACCCGCCTGCCGTCGGCTGTCCCTTAGAATTCGCGAGAGCAAGAATCTGCGCAAGCACCTCGACAGTCGAGTGCCGCGCCTGTGCAGCCACTTCTTCCAAGGCCTGGCGTCCCAGGTGAGCCTCGTCATCAAGAAGCATTTGGATGATGGCTGCAGGAGCTTCGTCGGGATCAAAACCGCAGATTGCTTCCAGCCGACGCCACTGCTCCCACTTAGGGTCTTGGCGCTCCCTCCGTACTTCCTCCCAGAGTTCGGAAAGCTCACTCTTCCGATGCCCCTCGGCATGCAGTCTGGACAACACCAACGTCAGGAAGGCATCGATGCCGCTCTCAAACGCCTTGCCTGTGATCCGGGCATTGACGTCGTTCAAATAGCGCACCGGTCCCATGACACGCCCCTGACTGGCCCTGGAGGACACGGCAATGCTGTCCCCGTCGCTAGCAAAGAGGATATTGGGCCAGCAGTAGCCCTCCCCGGCAGAGGCCATGGAGTGGGACAAACGCCAATCAACATCACTTCGCGCGCATGGCGTCTCAGGCTCCCAGCGCAGACGCCACCAATTCCCAGCCAGCCAGCCAGCCAAAGTATAGGCGGAGGCGTGCAGCCGGCTCCTCACCGTGTTGCCCCACGCATCTTCCAGCCGCGTGAGGCAGTCTTCACCTACGCTGATGCCAATCGCGCCACGACAGACCTGGGAGATGTCCTTCTCTCCATTCGACGAGCCCCACCACTCACATTCGATCTTTAGGGACTCATTCATCCGCTTGGTTCCATTTGAGAATGACCTGTTCCCTGAAGTCATCACTCACTTCGAGGGGATAGCCGTGGTATGTTCCATTGCCCGGATTCTCCAACTGGGCCTCCAAGGGAATTCCGTCATCGGTCATCGACCAAATGTTCTTGGGGTAGCCGGTCCCATCCCATTGGCTGATCATGCCCCGAATAATCCCAAGCTGCAGCAGCCGCAGTGCATCTGCACTCCGGAATACCTGAATTTCATCGCAACAGGACTTGTCATCGCGTGGCAACGAGGGTGGAGTCAGCCCGAAGTCGCCTGGGTTTCGCTTATGGTCAGGGTTCCCGCCGTAACGCACCACCTCAGCGAGCCGCTTCAGCAAGTCCTCGGATGGGAGGCTGCTGGCGAAACGCCGCTTGGGGTTAAACTTGGTGCGGGTTGAGGGCATCAGCACTTGCATGAATACAACGGACGCTACGGGGCATCAATTCCCGCCTTGCGTGGGCGCTTCTCACCCTGCTCTGGTGGACCCTAACAGCCGCCGCGGGAATCTACCTGGAACAGCTACTGGAGGATGATCCCGGAAGATGTCGCTGACAGCGCCCGCTTACGCTTCCGCGTGCAACACCTGGACGGCAGCCAAACCTGCTCCCCAGCCTTCGCGGCGGCGGTGGTCAGCAACAGCAATGTCTTGGCGTCGATCGGCAGCCCGAGCGCGTGCACTTCGGAGTAGATAGCGCCCAACCCACCGGTCAAGCCTTGCAGGCTCAGGGCTTCGAAGGTTCAGAATGTTGAGGTGGAATCCGCAAACTCGTTGAGTTCCGACGGCGACACATTCGACGCCGCCCCACGCGTTCAGTAGGGGACCGAACAGTGGATGCAGCCAAGCTTGACCAAAGATATCTCCCGTGGCCTATGAGCCCGCATGTCCCGGACACATGCACAATCGAGATGGCCACGACCGATACGGCAACGGTTCCCCCGCGTTGGTATCGGTGTCGCCGCACTGCTCTTTTCCACCCTCGTCGCCGGCTGTGGGGATGACGATTCGGGTCGAACAGCTCAGGCGCCTTTGGCCCGTGATCCGCAGCTTCTCTACGCCCGCGATGGCCGCAGTTTGATCCTGCACGGTGCCAACGTCGCAAGCTCTGCGAAGAGCCATCCGCTGCGTGTGCCGGAAATCTCGGAGGCGGAGGTGCTGCGTCTCAGCCGTGACTTCGGCTTCAACTTTGCCCGTTACCTGATCCTCTGGGATGGGCTCGAGCCGAACAAGGGACAAATCGACTCGGCCTACCTCGATCGCATCGGCGAGCGTCTCGACTGGTTTGCCCGCGCGCACATGCTGGTGATGCTGGATATGCATCAGGACGTGTACGCCGCGCGCTTCTGCTGCGACGGCGCACCGGAGTGGGCGATTCGCGATGATGGCCTTCCTTTCAGCCTGCAGCCGCAATGGTTTCTCAACTACTTCCAGCCGGCGGTGCGCCGTGCCTTCGACAACTTCTGGAACTACGACGGCCCACACGCCGACCTGCAAGACCACTACTTCGCTGCCTGGGCGGCGGTCGTGCAGCGCTTCAAAAATCATCCCGCCGTGCTCGGGTACGATGTGATGAATGAGCCACACCCCGGCACCATGTTCGATGCCGCAGAGGCGGTTGGCCTGCCGCCGCTTGCAAACAGCAAGTCTCCGGTTTTCGATCGCACGCGTTTACAACCCTTCTACCAGCGCGCCATCGAACGCATTCGCCAAGTCGACAACGACGGTTGGATCTTCTTCGAGCCGCGCTACGGCGCCCCTGGCAACGGCTCGCCCTCGTTCCTCGGTATTCTCGATGACCCACGCGAGGGCGATAGTCGCCTAGCCATGGCTCCGCATCTCTACTCGGTAAAGCTCGAAGCCAGCTTGCGCTACGAACCGGCTTCCGACCCGGTGCTCGAGAACTGGGAAACGCGGCGCGCTGCCGAGAGTTCGGCGCAACAAGCGCCGCTGCTGATTGGGGAATGGGGCCTCGACCCGCAATGGAGCAATGCCGCGCTGTTCACCGAGAGAGCCGTGGCTTTAGCCGACCGCATGCGCGCAGGCTGGGCATACTGGAGCTACGATCCCGGCGGCTGGAGCTTCTTGCATGCCGACCTCAGCGAACGGCCGAACCTGAATATCTTGGTGCGACCCTACCCCCAGCACACCGCAGGAATCGTGAAATCCTACTCCTTCGACGCCTCGACACGCGTCTTCACCATGACCCTGATCCCCGATCCAACCATCTCCCTGCCCACGGAAATCTACATTCCTGCGCAACGCTTCTATGCGGAAGGCTGGGTTGTGGA
The DNA here is from genome assembly GCA_964528465.1 of uncultured Binatia bacterium (SeqCode). Classification (GTDB taxonomy): domain Bacteria; phylum Desulfobacterota; class Binatia; order HRBIN30; family HRBIN30; genus CAZGSN01. The sequence goes on along the minus strand of CAZGSN010000172.1, from coordinate 4,756 downwards.
GTGCTCCGCACCCGCCGGCCAGTGGCGACAAAGCTGGGACGCGCAACGCGAGATCTTATCGTTGTGGCTCCATACACCGGCGAACGAGTATTCGATTGTGGTGCGTCCTCGTGGTCCGCTTAGGTAAGGTGCCGGGGTGCTGAGGTTCTGAAGTGCTGATGTACGAAAAGAATGCCCTTGTTCGTCAGGCTTACCGGCTCACCGCAACGCTGCGCGAGCAGCAGGCCGAAGCCGCGAAGCTCGATGCCGCCATTGCTGCCAACCTGAAGGAACTCGGATATGGCGGGTAAGAATAAGGCGGGGAAGAAGCTGCCACGGCCTGCGACAGAAGGACGGTGCGCTCTGGGCCGTGCGCGGCCCGACGGACGGGCCATATTCCCCGTAGCGGCGCCGAAGTCCGAGGTACCTAGCGGGTACGCTGACGCTCTGCGCGAATTGAAAGCTCGAATCCAACAGGCGCGCCTTCGCACAGTTCTGGCCGCCAACGCAGCCATGCTCCAGCTTTACTGGGATATGGGGCGCACCATCCTCGCTCGTCAGGCGCGCGAAGGGTGGGGTGCGAAGGTAATCGATCGTCTCTCCGCGGACCTCCGAGATGCCTTCCCCGACATGTCGGGGCTGTCTCCACGGAACCTGCGTTACATGCGTGACTTCGCATTGGCCTGGCCGGAGCTGGAAATTGTGCAACGGCTGTTGCCAAATCTTCCCTGGGGGCAAAATGTCGTCCTACTCGACAAGGTGCGCGACCCGCAGACACGCCTCTGGTACGCAGGCCAGTGTGTCGAGCACGGCTGGAGCCGCAGCATTCTCGCGCTTCAGATCGAGCGGCGGCTGTACGCGCGACAGGGCAAGGCGCAGAACAACTTCGCGACGACGTTGCCGCCCGCCGAATCGGACATGGCCGGGCAGGTCTTCAAGGACCCGTATCTTTTCGACTTCCTCGGCACTGCCGACCCGCGCCGCGAGCGTGAGGTGGAGCAGGCCCTCGTCGATCACATCCAGCGCTTCCTGCTCGAACTGGGCAGCGGCTTCGCCTTCGTCGGCCGCCAAGTGCTGCTTGAGGTCGGCGATCAGGACTTTGTTGTCGACCTACTCTTCTACCACCTGAAACTGCGCTGCTACGTGGTGGTCGAACTGAAAGCTGTCGCCTTCGATCCGGGCTTCGTTGGTCAGTTGAACCTCTACCTCTCCGCCGCCGACGATTTATTGCGTCACCCGGATGATCAACAGACCATCGGCCTGCTCCTGTGCCGCAGCAAGAATGAGCTCGTGGTTGAGTACGCTTTGCGACATCTGAAGCGCCCCGTCGGCGTCGCCGAATGGGAGACCGAACTCGTCAACAAGCTGCCCAAGGCGCTGCGCGGCAGTCTACCCACAGTGGAAGAGATCGAGGCAGAGCTGGCACCGAAGCGGAGGAAGCGATGAACGGCAGCGTGCGAGGCACGAAGCTGGATGCCGCCGCCCGCTTGCCGAAGCTTCGGCGCAGGCAAGTCGCCGCCAACCTGCTTGTCCGCCGTAGCCCGCAGGGCGAAGGTGGAAAGGAGCTTGGGTATGGCGGGTGACGCGCGTCGAGCGACAGTTGGCGACTACGTCACTCTTGTTCGAGGCACGACCTATGCGGGCCAGCTCGTCGGGAAACCGGGCCCGGCGCTGCTGGGGCTTGGGTCAATCGAGCCGGGTGGAGGGTTTCGGACTGGCAACTACAAGACGTACGGCGGCGATTGCCCCGACGAGCTGATGCTCTTTCCGGGTGATGTCTACGCGTCGCTGACAGGTGCGACCAAGGATGGAAAGATGATCGGGTCCGTGGCGCGCGTTCCACCCATGGTGCCGAGGGGACGCCTCACGCAGGACACCGTGAAGCTGGTGTTTCGAGTCCCGGATCCGGAAGACGCGACTTACCTGTACTGGGTCCTTCGCACTCCGCAGTACAGAGACTACTGCGCCGGGCACGCGATGGGTAGCGCAGTCGTCGCCCTGAGTCGCCGCGACTTCCTTTCCTACCTGGTCCCGCCGCCGACGATGGAGCGGCGAAGGGTGGTCGCTCTACTTGACGCAATCGAAGAGAAGATCGAGCTGAACCGGGGGATGAACGAGACGCTGGAGGCGATGGCGCGGGCGCTCTTCAAGTCGTGGTTCGTGGACTTCGACCCCGTCCGCGCCAAGTCCGAAGGCCGCCTGCCTACCGAAGCCTCGGCGCAGGCAGGCGACCCCGGCCTCCCCAAGCCCCTCGCCGATCTGTTTCCGGATTCTTTTGAGGACTCCAGGCTAGGGAAGATTCCGAAGGGCTGGGAGGTGGGGACGCTTGGCGACCTTTCAACGCTGAATCCTGAATCGTGGTCGAGCGAGACGCGGCCGACTCTTATTAACTATGTCGATCTCTCGAACACGAAGTGGGGGCGGATCGAGTCGATCACAACCTACGCGCAGGGAGATGCGCCCAGCCGAGCGCAGCGCGTCTTGCGCCCGGGAGACACCATCGTCGGTACGGTTCGACCCGGCAACGGTTCCTACGCTTTGGTCTCTGACGATGGGATCACTGGAAGCACGGGCTTCGCCGTCCTGCGGCCGACGAACACCGCATGCGTAGGGTTTGTCTATCTCGCAGCAACTGCGGCGGAGAACATTGAAGCGCTATCGCACTTGGCAGACGGCGGGGCCTACCCGGCAGTGCGGCCCGAAGTGATTGCGGCAACGCCAATCATCAAGCCGCGTAATGAGGTGTTTGTGGTATTCTCTCGTGTCGCTGAGCCGCTGCTCGGGAAGTTGGCGAGGAGCGAGCGGCAGTCCCGCACCCTCGCCGCCCTGCGCGACTCACTGCTCCCCAAGCTCATCTCCGGCGAGCTGCGGGTGAACGACGCGGAGCGGTTCATCTCCGAGGGCATGGCATGAGAGGCACTGCGATACTCGGCTCCGCGATCTGCTACTCAGGTGGCGCCACGTCGGCGAACTGGGAAGGGCGGAACGTTACCGACACGAAACAGTTCAAACGCTTCATGCGCGAAGTGGTGCGCCCGCGTGTTGCCGACGTTGCCTCATCGTTCGAGTCCGACCTACGCGGGCTCGCGACGACCGGAATGGCGACGGGGTTCGTCAAACGCCTATTGACGGCAGTGCCTGAGCCCGAAGGCTGGGAGGTCGGGGAAGCGCTCGCGGAATGCGCGTTTCAGCACGACTCGGGTCGCGAGGTCCATTGGCCCTGGAACACAGTCCGGGACCGGCGCACGCCGAGGGCGAGTCTTCCGGGTACCGACTTGGTCGGCTTCTACCGCGAGGGCGATTCCGTGCTCCTCCTGCTCGGCGAGGTGAAGACGTCGTCCGATTCCCGCACACCGCCCAACGTGATGAACGGCGGGAGTGGGATGGCATGGCAGCTTGAGCAGAGCGCTACGCGCCTCGACATTCAGCACGCTCTCCTGAAGTGGCTCCACTCGCGCTGCCAGTTGCCGCCGTACCGCGATCTGTACGAGAAGGCGGTGGTTCGCTACCTCAAGTCTGAGGGGAAGGAGCTGTTACTAGTTGGCATCCTGATTCGCGACACCGCGCCAAGCGAGCTCGATCTGAAGAGCCGCGGGAAGGCGCTGTCGAAGAAACTCGGCAAGCCGACCCGCATCGAGCTGATCGCCTGGTACCTGCCGGTCCCCATCGCGGAGTGGCCGAAGCTCTTGAAGGAGGAGGCATCGTGACCGCCGACTCCTGGATCATTCAGTCCCTTGGGGCCGAAAAGGTACGCAAGGCCGTCGAAGAGGCTGGCCGGCGACGCCTTCGCAACGCGTTCGGAGTTGAGGGTGCCGGAGAGTTTCCGGACGACCAGCTTCGCTTCGTAGCAAATGGCCTTGAACTGTGCGTCTTCGGGCTGCTTGAGGGAGACGACCCCGAAGTCCTCCGCGCCGCTGCCACGGAGGCATTCCAAGTTGCACGATCGCTGACGTGTCCCGAGGCACCCATCGAAGCGGCGGAATGGCTCGTGCGCCTCGGTGCCCTCGGAGTACTGGGTGACCGTGGGGCCGATGTTCATCGTCTTCTCTTCGAAATGGATCTGCCTCAACTCCCGCTGGACTCAGAAGACTGGGGTGTCCGCGTCTGGGCTTGCATTCTCTACATTTGGTTGCGCCTCTTCCGAAAGCACGGTTGGCAGGATCTGGACCTGGTGCAACAGCACGTGGCTGCACTACGTACCGACCAGCGCGAGCATGAGCCAGGATTCCTCGCCCAGGCTGAAGAGCGAAGGGACGCAAGGCCCGCATGGGAGCTTATCAGCGAGTACCACCTTGCGAAGGCTGCTGAGATTCTCGGCACATATCTCACTCAGGGATCGTTGGACGGTCACTACGACGTGCGGGAACAGCTTGAGGCGCAGTTTGACCGCGCTATCGCCGCTGCCGGGCGTGGCCAACTCATGGAGCGGGAATCTCTAACTCGTCTGCTCGCTCGAACCGCTCGGGTCCTCGTCGATAACAGCATTTGGACTGTGACGCGGGCAGTGAATAGCCGCGTAACACGGTTCGTGGAGTCGTTGGTTTCGCGCGATCGGAGGCAGCCGATCTTCGAGATGCTCCCCCCCCAGCGTCGGACTCTGCGCGAGAAGGGACTGCTTGGCTCGGGTCATCGTTCCGTCGTCGTGAGCCTTCCGACATCGAGCGGGAAGACGTTCATCGCGGAGTTCCGCATTCTCCAGGCGCTCAACCAGTTCGACGAAGAGCGCGGTTGGGTCGCGTACCTCGCGCCAACCCGTGCACTCGTTAACCAGCTCACG
>CAZGSN010000171.1:0-4823 GCA_964528465.1 uncultured Binatia bacterium (SeqCode) | reverse complement strand
CAGCCTACGGTCTACAGCCTACAGCCTGCGCGGCCCGCACCCGTCTCTCCACACTTTGGCTGCGGCCACGAGGCCGCGCTATGTACGAGTACGAGTACCGAGACGCCGAACGCTGGATCTGGGGACGCGATATGGCGCAGGCGATGCGATGCAGATAGGAAGATCGGTAGGTAGCGATAGGAGGACCCTCATGCAGTTCGGAATCTTCTACGAACACCAGCTCCCGCGGCCGTGGGCAGAAGGCGATGAGCATCGCTTGTTCAAAGAGGCGCTGGAGCAGGTGGAGATCGCCGACCGTCTGGGGATCGAGTATGCGTGGGAGGTCGAGCACCACTTCCTCGAAGAGTACTCGCATTCCTCTGCGCCCGAGGTCTTTCTCGCTGCCTGTAGCCAGCGCACCAAGCGTATCCGCCTCGGGCATGGCATTGTGCAGATGCCACCCCACTTCAACCATCCGGCGCGTGTTGCCGAACGCATTGCGACCTTGGACCTCATCAGCGACGGCCGCGTGGAATGGGGCACAGGCGAAGCCAGTGCCCGCCAGGAGCTAGGCGGTTTTCGCATTGATTACATGGACAAACGCGACATGTGGCTGGAGGCGACACGCGAGTGCGCCAAGATGATGTGCATGAACCCGTATCCTGGGTTCAGGGGCAAGTCCTTTTCCATGCCGCACCGCTCGGTGGTGCCGAAGCCGTTGCAGAAGCCACATCCGCCCCTGTGGGTAGCGTGCTCCAACCGCGAAACGATCCGTTTGGCGGCAAAGCTCGGCATGGGGGCGCTGACCTTTGCTTTCGTCGATCCGAGTGAAGCCAAGTACTGGGTGGAAGAGTACTACACGATCTTCAAGAACGAGTGCGAGCCGATCGGCCAAGCAGTGAATCCAAACGTGGCCATGGTCACTGGCTTCATGTGTCATGAAAATAGCCAGGTGGCGGTCGAACGTGGCCTCGAGGGCTTTCACTTCTTCGGCTACGCCCTGGCCCACTACTACATCACCGGATCGCACGTGCCCGGGCGGACCGACATCTGGAAGGAATTCCAAGAAAAGGGACCAAACATCGGTGGCCCTACCGGTGGCATCGGCAATCCCGACGAGGTGCGCGCCAATCTCGAGAAGTTCGAGAAAATGGGAGTCGATCAGGTGATTTTCATCCAACAGGCTGGCAACAATCGCCACGAACACATTGTCGAGTCGCTCGACCTCTTTGCCGACCGAGTCCTCCCCGATTTCAAGCGCCGCCACCAAGACCGCCAGCAACGCAAGCTAGACGAGCTAGGCCCGGCGATTGAAAGGGCCAAGGCCCGCATCGAGCCGCTGACGCCGATGGACCCGGTCCCGGAGGTCGAGTCCTACCCTGTGCTCATGCAGAAGATGGGAGCCGAAGTGTCCGAAGACACCATCGGCAAGAAGCTGGAGAAATCCGTACAGGGCGCCTTGCCGTGAAGAGTTTCTGCGCAGGTCCGTGCAAGTCGCCTTCGCTACGGGGTGGGGTCGCTGTCGGAATCGCGAATCGCAATCGATTCCGTGGCGCGCCGCGTCGGGAAGCCTCGGTCGAGCCCATTCCCGCCACCGAATCTGCTTGCCGGTCTGCCTACGCCGTGGGCTCGGTAGGGGAGGTAGTCTGGGGAGCGAGGGAGATCGGTTTGGAAAAGTGTAGGAAATAGAAGCCAAATGCCACTTGCGTTCTCCTAGAAAGCGTGGTTTTTGCTTGCGCAGACTTTGCACCGACCGTGTCAGAGTGAGCCTATGGGACATGACCTCGGGGAGAGGGTGCGTCCTAGGATGCTTCGGCAAGTAGGTTCAGGGGTCATCGCTGGGGTCGATGTGGTGAGGGACGAAGAGAATGCAACCTACGCAAGTGGGCGGGGACTGGGCTGACCATCCAGATCGGGCTCCAAACGCACTCGAATGCGCAATCAATAACGGCCGTCTAGCCGATCAAATCGTCGGTAGCCGCGTGCTCAACGGCTGCGGCGACTTGGTGTTGACACTAATCGATTTGGGAGATGAGGCACCGCGGGCGCGTGGCGAGCGTTTGCGCGAGGCCGGGCGGCGTCTGGCCCAGCTCGTGCACGAGCGGTTGGCGCAGCAGCTCCAGGCCGAGTGGCAGTGTGACGACGTGGCCAACCTGCCTTGGGAACAATTTGCACAAGTTGTGAGCCAGGCAAGCGAGCGGCTCGGCTTCGGCCGTCTCGATCTTCGCGTCGATGAGACCGCAGGCTTGGTCCATGTCGTGGCCTGGAGCAGCCCTTTCCCCGAACTCCTTGGCGGCGGGCAACCAGCTTGCGCCTTCATGGAAGGGTTCTGCGCCACATTGATTGAGGCTGTCGGCGGTAGCCGCTTGGCGGTGCAGGAATCGTCGTGTCGGGCGAGCACCGCACCGGCTTGTCAGTTTGTCATTGGGGCAGAGGCGACGCTGCGGCAGTTTCTGAGCAACCGCTGAATCCTTCTGGCCGAGCTGTGGCGCAAGCACCAAAGAAAAATCCCCGACTGCTCCTGCACCGAGACGTGGCGGAGCTGTTGCAATGTCTGCCGGATCGTAAGTTCCCGTATAAGATCTTTGATGCCGCGAGCGGGCGAGTCTTGCGTTCGCTGGACGGCGAGAATGAGGGCTTCGAAGACGAGAGTCTTGAGGTGTACGAGCTGCAAGAGACTCCGAGCAGGAGCCAGGTCCTAGAGCCGGAGGCAGCCGCAACACCCGCGCCGGTAGACCATGGCAAGGGCGAGATGGAATCCCGAGACCCCGCCGAAAGCCGGGGGCCAGTCCCAGATGGAACCGACGATGTAGGTGTTCCGGCCCTGGATTCCGGCTTTCGCCGGAATGACGAACCAACAGAGCATCCCATCTCAGCCTCGACCGGCGGTCTGCCTACAGATCTTTCGCGCGCCATCGATCGAGCGGCGCAGACGAAGCTCTTCCAAGCTACATCCGCAGCGCTCGTAGAGAACGCGCCAGTGGTTCCGGAATCCTTGCCGCGCATGGCGGAGGCACCGGCGCGGCCGCTAGTTTGGCGGGCTGCCGCCCAAGATGTGCCCCTGCCCAGCAAGCCGTCGGTACGCGGAAGAGGTGTGGGGGCGGTTCTAGCCATGCTCGCGGGAGAGAAGAGGGAGAATCCAACCGATTGGGGTGCTGCAAGCGCGCGCACGGTCTTACGGGTATTGCAAGCTCCCGGACGCGGTGTGCGGCGGGTCGCTGCGCGCGGGTTTAGCGTGGCGCAGGCGGTCCACCTTCTTCAAGGCGGGGGAAGCGTGACGACAAGCTTGCCGCGGGTGTCGGCCGGTCAAGCGTTGCGACGCCTAGGTGCGTCCCGTGATGACGGCTTGGTTGCGGTAAAGGCAGCGGTGGGTGCGGGACGGCATTCATCTTCCGATGTGGTGGGAGAGGCGCGGAGTGCTCGCAAGGACCCACCGGCAGAACCGCGGCCCAGAGGCTCAGCCGCGGCCATTCTGCGTGGAGTCTTACGGCACTAATGCTGGCAACCAATACCCCACGTCACTCCGACGCGAGCGAGCCGCTGCTTTCTCCGGAGCGAGTATTCATCCTAGCGACCGCCATTCTTGGTACGCTGGCTGTTTCCTATTTTGTGCGCTTACGCGTACCGGTGGTGACACAGTTCTGGCTGGGCTGGTTCATCATCGTGCTGATTTCTCTAACCGCACGGCGCCTACCACAATATCGCCTCGCCGTGATCATCATCTCGGCGACGGTCTCGGCGCGCTACTTGTTTTGGCGGCTGACGCAGACGCTCAACTACGGCACTACCATTGGCTTCATCGCCAGCTCTTTACTGATTGCCGCGGAAATTTACGCGGTCGTCATTCTGGTGTTGGGATTTTTTCAAACCGCGGAGCGTCTGGAGCGGCAGCCAGAGCCGCTGCCCGAGGACCCGGATCTGTGGCCCAGCGTCGACATCTTTGTTCCAACCTACAACGAGCCGCTCGAAGTGCTCATCCCCACCCTGATGGGGTGCAAGTCCATCGATTACCCGAACAAGCGCATCTACCTGCTCGACGACGGCCGGCGTGAAGAAATGCGCGTGCTCGCCGAGCGCCTGGGGGTCGACTACCTCACGCGCGCCGACAACCGCCACGCCAAAGCCGGCAACATCAATACGGCTTTGGCGCAAACCAGCGGCGAGTATGTGGCGATCTTCGATGCGGATCACGTGCCGACGCGGGCTTTCTTGCAGCTCACTGTCGGTTTCTTTCTCAAGAACGCCAAGCTGGCCTTGGTGCAGACTCCACATCACTTCTTCAATGCCGACCCCTTCGAACGCAACCTACGCATCCACGGCAAGGTGCCGGGCGAACAGGACCTTTTCTATCACCAGATCCAGCCGAGTAGCGATTTCTGGAACGCGGCTTTCTTCTGCGGTTCTTGCGCCGTGCTGCGGCGCTCGGCGCTGTTGGATGCGGGCGGTATCGCCTTCGATACGGTGACCGAGGATTGTCATACCTCGCTCAACCTGCACGCCAAGGGCTACGACTCCTACTATCTGAACATTCCGCTTGCGGCTGGCTTGGCGCCGGAGCGCTACGCCGCCCATATCACCCAACGTATCCGCTGGGCGCGCGGCATGGTGCAGATTCTGCGTCTCGACAATCCGATCACCAAGCCTGGGCTCACCTGGTCGCAGCGCCTTTGCTACCTCAACGCCATGGTGCACTTCATGTTCGGTATTCCGCGTCTGATCTACATGATTGCCCCCGCGATCTTTCTCCTGTTCAACGTCAATACCATCATCGCCACCGCCTTCGACGTCGTCGCCTACGCGGCGCCGCATATCTTTGTCGCCATCGTTGCCAATTCGTTGATTAG
>CAZGSN010000170.1:0-1553 GCA_964528465.1 uncultured Binatia bacterium (SeqCode) | reverse complement strand
CGTGCTCGACGCGCGGACCCTCAGACGGGTCACTCCGGCGAGTGCGGCAAGCTTCGCGGTCGGCGTTTACGTGCTCTCGGGCTTCGCTAGGTAGGCCATCATGGCGGAAAGCCCAGCGTTAACAGCCCCGATGAGCACAAGGGTATCCTGATTGATCAAGTCGCCCGGATACCCCAGCGCTATCGCCTGCGCCGCGGCAAGCGCCGTCAGCACCGCGCCGAGAATCCTGATCAGGTTGTTCATGACTTCTTCCCATCCTTCTCCAGCCATTCAACGGCTTCGGTAAGGTGATGGATCGCCTCAGCCTTGCCCTTGCTTGACTGCTCCTGCTGAGCCTCTTTCAGGCTGCTCACCAGCGCTTGTATCACGGCCTCTGTTGTTGTCATCGTTGCCCTCCTTCAAGGCATCCCCGACTTAAAGCCGGGATGAAAGCAACCGCTACTGGCTGCAAGCTGGGGTGATTCAAGGGGCTTCCCACACCTCTGGCACAGGTTCGAGGGAAAGCCCTTCCAGCCGCCGACACTGACCTGCGTCTCGTGCTGGTTGCGCGGACAAAGCGTTAAGGATGGGTACTCGCCCTCCGCTGCAGCGATACGGAAGGTGTCGCCGCAGGTAGAGCAAACGACGGTCGCCGTACGAATGGACGCTTCTGTTTCCATCAACACGCCGGCGCCTGAGCCCACACGCTACGAATCGGGTCGAAGTAGGACGAGCCAGCCGTAACCCACCGCGCTATCGGCGGCGCCCATCTGAGCCTGTCAGGGTTACAACCAAGGAACTGCACGACGCCCGTAGCGTCTCGCCAGGCGCCCGTGACAGGCTCCCACGTCCAGCCGTCGGCCATGCGCCACAGCCCGTTGCTCGTCAGGCAGGGGTACGCCTCACAGCCGAGGACGGACGACGTAGACGACGCGGTGCTTATCTGCTTGACGACGGCGTCGAGGTCTACACAGCAGCGCGGGTCGGTCGAGCGATTGATGGCGTCGACTTCGTAGTGACCCAGTATGTGCGTCCGGTCGGCGGGGATCTTCGTGAGATCCAGCAGCCATCGCAGTAAGAGATCAAGGCTCTCCTGCATCTTCGGGTAGTTGACCAGCGGCTCGGCAGGGCCAGCCAATAGCAGCTCGATGCCTATCGTGCAGCGGTTAGGCGAGACGCCGCGGGCGACCCAGTCTTTAACGAGCGCGTTCGACGGCTGGTTCACGATGCCGGCGTGCCACGCCGACGCCTCAAGGTCGACGTACTGGTGAATCTCGCCGTTCTTGCCAATGCCAAAATGGGCGCTGACCGCGCTTGTAGGGTTTGCGAACCACGACGCCATGCCCGCCATCGTGCCGGGGCCGGTGACGTGAACGACGATTGCCTCGATGCCGCAGCCGTTGCGTCCCGACCAGTTGGGGGATTGCTTGAAGGCGTAAGAGATTTCTTTAGACGTGAAGAGCGCGTCGGGCCTTGGCAACGGTGCCGCCGGCGCTGCACCGAAGGCGTAGCCTCTCTCTAGTCCTGCCCGCTCCTGGTGGTCTGCAAGCTCGGGCGGGATGCCGGGGCCGTCG
>CAZGSN010000169.1:0-3300 GCA_964528465.1 uncultured Binatia bacterium (SeqCode) | reverse complement strand
GCCCCCACTTGCGGAGCTGGAGGGGCTTTGCCCGGTTTTGCCCGCCAATTCGACTAGCCAGACAATCCGCCTGATGCGCCGCGAGGGCGCGGCGTCTCCACTGCATATGAACATAGAGGGTTCGTCGTTGGATATGGGCCGCCCTCGCCCGCATCTAACGGAAGTGCGAATTGGCGGGCAAAGCCAGATGGAGGCTGGAACTGCGTTGCAACCTAGAAGGTGGATCTGCCCTTGCCAGAAACGCCGGCCTGAGGCTTACTGGCGCGCCAACGGAGGCAGTGCATTGTCGACATCGACCGATCCCCAGGCTGGCCAAAGACTCGACGAGAACCAGCTCGTCAACGTCGCGCGTTTGATCACAGCTTATTACGCAGAGAAGCCCGATACGCAGATTCGCGAGCAGCGCGTTGCCTTCGGCACCTCGGGCCACCGCGGCACAGCTCTCAAGACCTCTTTCAACGAGGCGCATATTCTCGGCATCACGCAGGCGATCTGTGAACACCGCCAGGCCAAGGGGGTCAGCGGGCCGTTATTTCTTGGCAAGGACACGCACGGGCTATCGGAGCCCGCCTTCGTCACGGCGCTGGAGGTGCTGGCGGGCAACGGGGTGGAAGTGATGATCGACGCCGCAGGCGGCTACACGCCGACGCCGGTGATCTCGCATGCCATCCTCAGTTACAACCGCAGTGGCCACGCCGCACCGGCCGACGGAATTGTGGTGACACCTTCCCACAATCCGCCGCAAGATGGAGGCTTCAAGTACAACCCGCCACACGGCGGGCCGGCCGATACCGACGTCACCAGGTGGGTGGAAGATCGCGCCAATGGCATCATCGCAAACGGGCTTACGGAAGTTCGCCGGATACCCTGGGCCGCTGCGCAACGCGCTTCCTCTACCCACGCGTACGATTACACCAGTCAGTACGTTGCCGACCTCGCCCAGGTCGTCGATCTCGACCGCATTCGCGCGGCCGGGTTGCGTATCGGCATCGATCCCTTGGGCGGGGCTGCGGTGGAATACTGGGGGCGCGTGGCGGAGCGCTACGGGTTGGACCTCAACGTTGTGAATCCGAACGTCGATGCCACCTTTCGCTTCATGCCCGCGGATTGGGACGGCAAGATCCGCATGGATTGTTCTTCGCCACACTCCATGGCCGGCCTGATCGCCATGCGGGATCGCTTCGACATTGCCTTCGGCAACGACACCGACAGTGATCGCCACGGTATCGTGACGCCGAGCGTCGGCTTACTGAACCCGAACCACTACCTGGCAGTCGCCGTCGACTATCTCTACCGGCGCCGATCGGGCTGGCGCGCCGACGCTGCGGTGGGCAAGACCGTGGTCAGCAGTAGCATGATGGATCGTCTTGTAGCCCACCTTGGCCGGCGACTGTTCGAGGTTCCGGTTGGCTTCAAATGGTTTGTGGCTGGCCTTAGCGACGGCTCCCTTGGCTTCGGCGGCGAAGAAAGCGCCGGTGCCTCTTTCTTGCAGTTGGATGGCAGCGGCTGGAGTACCGACAAGGACGGCTTGATCATGGGACTGCTGGCCGCAGAAATCCTCGCCTGCGAAGGCAAGGATCCCGGCGAACTCTACCGCGACCTGACGCGCAACTTTGGCGAACCGATCTACGAACGCATCGACGCCCCGGCAACGCGTGAACAGAAGGCCGCCTTACAGAGCTTGTCGCCGCAACAGCTCACGACCAAGGAGTTGGCGGGGGAAGCCATTGAGGCGGTGCTCACCAAGGCTCCCGGCAACGACGCCCCGATCGGCGGCCTCAAGGTATGTACAAAGAACGGTTGGTTCGCGGCGCGCCCGTCGGGAACGGAAGACGTCTACAAGCTCTATGCCGAGAGCTTTGCCGGCATTGATCACTTGCGCCGCATCCAAGAGGAAGCCCAGGCCCTGATTCGCCGCACCCTGGCGTCGTGTTGACGCTGGTGCGGGGGTTCTGGGGTTCTCGAGTGCTGAGGTTCTGGGGTGCTGGGGTGCGGAGGTTCTAACGTGCTGAGGTTCTGGGATCCTGATGCGCTTCGCAACCCACGGCGTCAGCACGCGGAAAGCGAACCGATTCGAACCTAATCGGCACTGAGCCCGAGCACCTCAGCACTCCAGCACTCCAGCACCTCAGCACTCCAGCACCTCAGCACCTCAGCACCTCAGCACTCCAGCACCCCAGCACTCCAGCACCTCCGCACCCCAGCACCCCAGAACCGCTACGACGCCACCACTCCCCCGTCGATCGAGAGCACGGCACCGTTGATGTAGCGGGCTTCATCGCAGGCGAGGTAGGCAATGGCAGCCGCGATTTCTGCTGGCTCACACTTTTCTCCCACCAGAGCTAAGCGTTTGATCAAGTCGATGTCGGCTCCGGCTGGCGGTCGGAAGCCCGCGGCCAAGGGTGTCGCCACACCACCCGGGCACAGGCAATTCACGCGCAAGCCTTGGCGCGCAAATTCTACCGCCATGGCCTTAGTCAGTTGCAGCACCCCGCCCTTCGAGGCGCAGTAGGCGGCGCTGTAGGCTTGGCCTATCAGGCTCGCGGTAGAGCCCAGGTTCACAATGACCCCGCGCCGGGCGAGCAGATGCGGCAACGCCGCCTGGCTCATGTAAAAGGTACCCGTAAGATTGATGCCGATCACCCGGCCCCAATCCTCCACGCTTACTTCGGCTGTGTTCTGGAAGTTTCCGATGCCGGCGACATTGCACAGCACATCCAAACCTCCGAATTGCGACGTCACCGCCTCCACCGACTTGCGCACCGCGGCGGCATCACTGACATCGCAAAGCTGCGTTACCACCGTACCGGAACCCGCCTGCGCCACGGTCTCCTTCAAACCGTCGCCGTTGACGTCGGTGGCCAGCACCTTTGCTCCCTCGGCCGCCAAACGGATCGCAGTAGCGCGTCCAATTCCTGAGCCCGCACCCGTCACCAGAGCCACCTTATTTTCGAATCGTCGCATCCGCATCTCCTTCAATTTCCTGTCTCGCATCGCTCGCCTGCAAGCGAGCGGCGCCACGTAGCATGGAACTCCCGCACAACTCCACCATATCCAACCCCGCGCCTTCGAAGGATCTTTGCCGTGGCTATCCACTGATCCAGCGCCGGCGCTGAATCAGCGCCATCTGCTTGGCTTGCGTGCGATCCGCGGCCTATCTCCACGTTACCCACAAATCGGGGTGCTGGACACCGGTACCCGGAAAGGCTTTTCGGTCGAAAAAGCACCATCGCCAGCCATACGGTGTCCTCTCCCACGCGTTTTTTCCGCGTGGGAGAGGGGAGGGTGAGGGTACCCTCG
>CAZGSN010000168.1:0-6143 GCA_964528465.1 uncultured Binatia bacterium (SeqCode) | reverse complement strand
CTGGTTGCCCTGGACATCACACGCCGCCGAGGCAAAGCGGTAGGGAAGATACTTGGCCCACACCAGCGTGAGGCGGCTTTCTGCGGGTAGGATCTCCGCTTCCGGCAGGTAGTACGTGGCTTGGATCGCCGGGATACCGATCTTGCGTTCGACCTCATCCTCCAAGAACGGGTCGATGTAGCTCAGCGGATTGAGCAGGTCGTTGGGCGAGGCGCTGTCGAGTTTGCCCCAAGCGATCTTTTGTTTGCCGATGCGTACATCGAGGGAGGGTAGCTTCAGGGCGAAGTAGGCCTCCTCGAAATCGACAGAGGGGGAAAGGTCCTGAAACACCTGGTTCCAACTGTAGACACCGCCATGACGTGCGCGCATGGTCGGCCCGCCGTTGTTGGCCACGGTGGTGGAGTCGAAGCGCAGCCAGTCCGTTAGACCGGCCCCCAGCCGCAAGCGTAGCCGCTGTTGCGTGAGTTCATGCTTGCTCGATCGCTCGGCCTCAATCACCTCCCGCAAGCGGAACGTGGCGTCGAGGTCGATCGTGCGGCCGCCTATGGTGGTTTGCAGAGACCAAGCAGCAACCGCCCGCAAACTTGCCAGCACCGCCACCACCACGAAGCACCCCCAACGTTGCTGCATAGGTCCCCCTTTTGGCCTACTTGGCCGATCGTTGGCAAGCCCCACACCCTGGGGAGCCTTGAGGAACGAAAAGGCCGGCGAGTCCTGCTCGTCCCTTCGCTGCGCGGCGCTTTGGAACTCGGATGCGCGAAGCAGGAAATGACCGGTGCGTGTAGACATGACGATTGTGGGGCTAACGAAGTCCGTGACACGACTGCCGACATTGCCGCGATGCTCCAGGGGGGCGCACGACAAATTTGTGAGATAGCCTCAAGCGGCCTGGGCAGTCACCGTAGAGCGCCGCTCCCAGAAATCCTCGAAGCGGCCGGAGAGCACGCAGCAGCGCAAGGCAATGATCGCGTCGGCGCCGGAGACGGTCCAGCGCATGCCGGCACGCTTGAGGCGGGTGCCGATGGCTGTCTTACCCGGCGTAGATCGCCACTTGGCCGCATGGGCACGGCTTCGTCGGCCCAGCGTGATCGGTCGTGTCGGAGTTGAACCGCTTCTCGATGGCGCGTGCCGCTAGGCGCAGTACCTCCCGACGGGCTGCGGTGTCGATGGCTTCGAAGTCCAATTCATCGACCGCTCCCGGCCCTACGAGCGCCTCGATCTCGGCGACAACTTCTTGCCCAAAGGTCTCTTTGAGCCCCCCTTTTTGACCGTCTGCGTTTGCGGCGCAGCAGCCAAGTTGGCATCGCAGATCTGTTCACTGACCTCGACCAACTCACGGGTCAGGTCGCGAAAGCGCCTGTGTTCGATGAGCTGTGCCTGCGTGTCGTCCACGGCCGCGGCCGGGATAATCTTGGTTACGGTCTTGCCTGCAACCATGCGTGTCAGTGACCAGCTTGGTCCATGGCCATCGGATTCTGGCTGAGCACAGTGACAGTAAGACTTGCCGCATTTTCGGTAGCGTTCGACCAGTGCACCTGGTCGCATCTCGCCGACCTCCGTCAGCTCTCGTTTGAGGACTTCTCGACGCTCTCGAAGCTTCTCTAGCCGTCCGCTCCCATCCGCCATGCCGCTCCTCCTTACTGACAGCCATAGTGGCTGTCAGTATTACCGCCAAAACATCCCTCCTTTCAAGCCATGGTGGACGATTCCTGTTACCCCAACTCTGATGTCGTGCGGCCGCTCCAGGGCCGCGAGTTGACACTTACGGGCAATCCAAGGTATCCGCTCGCAGCCATCTACATACAGTGGCTAGAAGGAATGGGGAGTGGGTGTTCTTTCACGGGTCCTAGTTTTCGCAGAGGCGATGCTTGGTTGGGCTTCGCGTTCCAAGGCGCGGAATGAGCCGGACCAGGCAGGCGAACTACATCGGGAGGAGTGCGGTTTCTGCCTTGACCACACCTGGATCGAAGAGTCGAAGTGCCAGGATACGGGAAAGGAATCAGAGCAGCACGATGTCTTCCTAAGCTATGGGTCGAAAGAAAACTTCACCCTAGCAAATTTCATCGAGGAATACCTTCAACGCCTTCCTCGTAAACTATGGACCCGTGGCCGTGCCCCCAAAGTGTTCCTTGACAACAGTGACATTTTCCTTGGCAAACAAACGAGTCCGGCAACATCTGCAGGCAGTACCGTCAGGTCATCGGGCGGGGTTGTCTGGGACGTACTGAGCAAGGAACTATGTAACTCCACCCATCTTGTAGTACTCGTACCCGGGTCGCATTGGGTAGACCACGAGGCGGCATGGTTCACTAATCATGTGACTCAGCACCTCGGCTTGCCCGATCGGGGTCTCAAGGACCCCGGCCAGGACAGCAAGCGCAGGGTAATGATGGTTCTGACTAGCCAGGATCTCGCACGCGCGGTGAGCGAGCCCTTGCGTGAGATAGGCCTGGGAAATGCCAGTGACTTCTATTTCGATCTGCGAGAGTATCGTCTCTACCGCTCTCCCTATAATCCGTTGCGGTACCGCTACCGGCGCTACCGGGAGGCCTCGCAGAAGACCGAGGTGTGGCTGGCCCGCATTGCCGGGTGGCTGTTGGATGTCGCCCCAGAAACAGTAAAGGAAGTACTCGATCGGCGCCAACGCCGGGTCAAACTGAGCATCTTCCTCGTAGCCTGCTTTGTTGTCGCGACACTAGTAGGCGTTTATGTCGTCCATCGGCGTGATGCTGCGACTAGGCTTGTGCAGCAGTCCGTGGCGGCATTGGCAAGCGACCCGCTGGTGGCCAGCGATCGCGCCAACGAGGCAATGAAGCGATGGCCGAGCGCAGCGGCGGAACAGGCTCTTCGCACGGCGTTGATGGCGCCGATCAGCCACGACGTAGGGACCAAAGCCCAACCCCAGCCTCTTAACGAGGACTGTAATCCGCCAGTCTTGTATGCACCTCAAGGCAAGCGCTTGTTTCTATGTCAGGACAAAGTCATCGCGGGCTACGACTCCCTCTCGTGGAAGCCCATCAAGGAATTGCCCCTACCGCCGAAGGTGCCAGGACAAGCTGATGAGCGCCACATCGCCACGGATGAGCGAGGTGAAGTGCTGGTTGTTGCTAGCCCGACGCAGCTCTGGATATGGCGCTGGCAGGGAGGCGACTGGCAACCGGTCCCCTTCGAAACATCGACCCTCGGGTCCCTTGGACAAATCGCCGTATCGCCGGATGGCAGTACGGTTGCGGCGGCTGTGGCGGGTGGGTGCACACCCCCAGCGAAACGATGCGTTCACGCGTGGTCCGTCGATCCCTTCTCTGCCAAGGAGTGGTCGCCGCATAGCCTGGCCGCGGACGACAGATCAAGACATCTGGTCTTCAGCGAGAGCGGTGCTCAATTGTTGCTTACGTCCGAACCCAACAAGCGGGTGCGTGTCATCGACATGGCCACAGGAAGGGTTATGTCGATCGTGCGGCATGGTGGAGAATCGAAAATTTCCTGGGTCTTGGGGAACCCTTACGACCAAGGAAAAGTCAGTAGCCTCCTCCTCTCGGCAGCAGGATCGACCATCGATATCTGGCGGGGCACGGAGAACCCCAAATTTCGCCTTACAATTGAAAATCAGCTTCGGCTGGCCGATGGCGAAGATGTGCAGAGCCTCTTCCTCAGTTCCGATCATCGTCGTATTCTTGCTGCTGCCGGTGATGTAGCGCGAGAGTGGCGCGTGGACTTACCGGGGGCTCCAAGTCAGGTGTTTCGACACTGCGCGAGGACAACAAAGGACGGTTGCCTCGTTTTCGCCACTTGGCTTGGCAGTGATGAGGTCGTGACGGTCGGGCGCGATGGGACAATCAAGACGTGGGCTAGGTGCCGAGCCCACGAAGTGGACGTCCTTCAACACGGGTCAGCCGTTGCAGCGCTTTCTTTGGTGGGCGGCGAGACCGAACCAACCCTGGCTACTGGGAGCTGGGATTCCTGGGCGCGCGTTCGCGACGGTAATCAATTTCGGATCGACCATGAAGATGTAGTCCGAAACGTAGCGCTAAGCCCGCGCGGGGGCGTCGTGGTGAGCGGTAGCGATCCACAATGGAAGCTTTCCAGTATCGCCGAACACACCTCTGCCCAATTGAAGGCCTGTGCGGGTTCGTCTGGGAGGAGTGATACGCAGGTAGCGTTCAGCAAGAGCGGGCAGCTCATCGCCGTACCCAGCAGGGGCGAGATATGCATCTATCGCTGGTCCGCAGACAAGCCAGCCACGAAGGAGCCTCAGGTAAGTTCGATGGGCAGTGTAACGATTGACGACAAGCTGCTCGCTCTAGGAATCTCTGAGGATTCTTCGCGCTATCTGCTGGCTGTAGACAAGATCGGGGTCAGGCGTTTCGAGTGGGAAAGTAGTGGCTCCTCTGCGCCTAGCAAATTCGATGCATCGCTCCAACCTGAGGCGGCCGCGATTGACTGTGCGGCCTCTTTAGCCCTTGTGGTTGGCAAGGGGGGGGAGCAAGTCGTCGATGCGCGATCCTTGACCCTGCAGGGGCTCGGATCTGATGCCGCATCCGTGGTCGCGGTGAGTTGCGACGGTCGCTACGGGCTGGTGGGAGATGCGCATGGATTCCACGTGTGGAACCTCACCAAACAGGAGCGCATCGGGCCGCGCCGCAACCACGAAGGCCTTTTCACCGCCGCCTTCAGCGACGACGGTAGCCTGATAGCCTCCGGCTCCGAGGATGGGACGGTTCGAGTCTGGTCCACCACCGACTTTGGAATCTCTCGTCCCGAGTTAACAAGAGACTGGTTCGGGTGGCTCGCGTGGTGGGGCGATCGAATCAAGACATGGGGGTTTGGCCTCGATGTTGAGCCCGTCCATCCGCAACACGCAGCAAGGGTCAACGCCGTGGACTTCAGCGACGACGGTCGTGTGCTCGCTTCCGGCGGCGAGGACCGTCGCGCCGTTCTCTATCCTGTACAGGCGTTCGCCCCAATCCGCGACTTGCAGGACCAGTGGTACCCGCGCCGCCAGCGGGTTGCCGAGGAGGGAGTTGGTGTCGAATGCGCGGGGAGGTAAGCATGCGAAGCTGGTGCTGGGGGTATCTGATCGCCGTTGCCTACATTGGACTGCTGAGTGCCTGCGGGTCTCCAACTGCTGACGAGGAGGTCAACCTCAGGTTGCAAGCCCGTAGCTCCCACCAAACCGCTGAGCCGGGTTATTACCGAGTCATCGTGAGGGTCGAGGAATCCGATTTTTCCTGCTGTGTCGGTTTCAATGACGGAGACTCCCGGCTTGCGTCACGCCATTTAACGGTAACGCACCTCCCCGAAGGCATGGCGGATGTTTTCCTTTACGACGATGACGCCGATTCCAGTCTGCATTCCGAAGGTGCCACAGAGACCTGTGAGGTACGTCCACAAGGCGTGGGGCTACCATGTGCCGACCCTGGTGAATGCCCAGCCCAGAATCAGGGGCGTTGCAACTACGGATCGGCAAGGGTTGAGTTGATCAAGGGGCGTGAAGCTATGGCCGAGCTGTCCAGCGCAACTCTCGGCCCCTGCTGTTACTACTCCCCACCACCGACCTCGACATTTACCCGAACGCCTGAGCCGACCTCAACGCCTACCAGGCCACTACCTGCGATCCCGTCGCCGACGCCCAGCATGACCCCGACAGTGGGGACTCCATCGATCCTGGGAGGTGAAGGATGACGCGGTGGAGGAGAGAGATCGGCAGCTTGCTGTTGCTGTGCGCCATCAGCTACCCCGCCGCGGCGTCGGAGCGCTCCACGCTGACGACAGCCGAGGGCTTGTCGCACTTTCGCCAAGGCAACTACAGAGAGGCGTTGGGACTTTTCGAGCAAGCATTGGACGACGATTGGAGTGACGTGCGCTGCTGGTTCTACCGCGGGGTTACCCGTGCGCGCCTGGGGGATCTGGAGAATGCGGTGACCGATCTTAGGGTCACCACGTTACTGCGGCCCGAGTGGCATGAAGCCTCCCTCGAGCTGGGTGTGACCTTGTTCGATCTGCAGCGTTTCGAAGAAGCTGTCGCCTTCCTGGAGGCTGCACGAAAGAACCTGCAACCTGCCACCAAGGCAGCCTTGTTTGCCGGAATTGCCCACTTTCGTCTCAACCAGTCAAACGAGGCTCTCCAGGCGTTGGGCGAGGCT
>CAZGSN010000167.1:0-12195 GCA_964528465.1 uncultured Binatia bacterium (SeqCode) | reverse complement strand
CGCATAGTCGGTGTGGCTCGTATCCGGCGGCACTCAAAGTGGACGGGGAACGCTAGTCATGGCGATCGACACCAAGACCCTAGTCCCCGAATGGATTCGCTCACTGGCGCCATACCCTCCGGGCAAGCCCATTGAAGAGCTGGAACGCGAGTACGGGATCTACGGCTCCATCAAGCTGGCCTCCAACGAGAATCCTCTTGGTCCCTCACCGAAGGCAGTGGCAGCCATCGCTGCCGTGCTGCAAGAGCTACACCGCTACCCCGACGGCAATTGCTTCTATTTGAAGGAAGCCACCGCACGCAAATATGGGGTATCGCCAGATGCGTTGATCTTCGGCACCGGATCGAACGAAATCATCGAGCTTGCCGTGCGCACCTTCTTGCGGCCCGGGGATGAAGCGGTGATGTCGGAGCATGCCTTCGTCGTGTACAAGCTCATCGTGCAAGCGGCAGGTGGCGTCAGCCGCGAAGTGCCCATGCGCAATCTGACCCACGACCTCGGTGCCATCGCCGATGCCATCACGCCGCGCACCCGGCTGGTGTTCTTGGCCAATCCCAACAATCCAACCGGCACCATCTTCCGCAAGCGCGAGTGGGAAGACTTTCTCTACCAACTGCCCGCGGGTGTCATCACGGTGGTCGACGAGGCCTACTTCGAGTACGTCGATGATCCAGACTATCCCAACTCGCTCGCCTGGCATGGCAAAGATCGCTTGCTGATCACGCTGCGCACGTTTTCCAAGATCTATGGTTTGGCCGGAATCCGCCTCGGGTTTGGAGTATCCAACCCCGAACTCATCGAGGTCATGAATCGGGTTCGCCAGCCGTTCAACGTTTCCAGCCTCGCACAGGTCGCCGCCCTAGCAGCCCTTGCCGACGACGAGCACCTGCAGCGAACGGTACAGTGCAACCGCGAAGGCATGGCCTACTTGCGCAACGAGCTGCAGCGCCTGGGCGTGGAAGCGGTGCCAAGCTGGGCCAACTTCTTACTCGTACGCACAGGCAACGGGGCACGGGTGTACGAGGCGTTGTTGCGACAGGGTGTGATCGTGCGACCGGTTGGCGTCTACGACCTGAGCGACTATGTGCGCGTAACGGTCGGCACGGCGAGCGAAAACGAGCGCTTCGTTCGAGCCTTGGAACAGGTTCTGCGCGTTGGAGGAGTGAGTGCCGCTGCTTTTTGAACGCGTCACCATTGCCGGCGTCGGCTTGATCGGCGGATCCCTGGCCCTAGCCGCGCGTGCTGCCGGACTGATCGGCGAGGTCACTGGCCTCGGGCGCAGCCCCGAGAACCTGCAAACCGCGCTGCGGCGCGGCATCGTCGATCACTACACGCACGACCCGCTCGAAGCGGCGCAGGGAGCCGACTTGTTGGTCCTCGCGGTTCCCGTCCGTAGCCTGGCGGCGGTGGCAGCCGCTTGTGCACCAGCCTTGCCGAAGCATGCCCTGGTAAGTGATGTAGGTAGCGTCAAGGCAAGCGTGATACGGGATGTCGAAGCGGTGCTGCCAGCAGGAATAGAGTTTGTCGGCGCACACCCGATTGCCGGCACCGAGGATTCGGGTGCTGCGGCTGCAAGCAGCGACTTGTTCGAGGGCCGGCGCTGTCTCCTCACCCCGGGTCGATCCGCCAGCTCCCAGGCAACACAGAAATTGCGCGCCCTTTGGGAAGGCGTCGGCATGCACGTGCAGGAGATGGACGCGGCGACGCACGACCGTGCACTTGCCTGGGTAAGCCATTTGCCGCATGCGATTGCCTTCAGCGTCGTCAACGCCGTGCTGCGAGAAGATGCTTCGCTACCAGAGTTGGGAGGCCCAAGCTTCCGCGATCTAACCCGCGTGGCGGCGAGCGCACCGGAAACATGGCGCGACATCCTGCTGGCTAACCGCGGCAACGTCACCCGCGCCATCGACGCCTTCAGCGAGGAACTGGCGCGCCTGAAGGCGGCTCTGCACGAGCAAAAGGACGACGACCTCATGGCCGTATTGCGGCGTGCGCAAGAGGCTCGCCGTGCTTGGGGGGAAATACGATGAGCCACACCATACGCATGATTGATCCGCTGGCACGGCCGCCACGTTGCACCATTCGAGTTCCCGGCTCGAAGAGCATCACCAACCGTGCCGTTTTGATTGCCGCACTGGCACAGGGGGAGTCGGTGTTGGAAGGCGCGCTGGCCAGCGACGACACGCACTACATGGTGGAGGCCTGGAAACAGCTTGGCATTGCCATCGAAATTGAGGGACAGACACGTATCGTCGTGCATGGCCATGACGGCACGATTCCCGCGACGACGGCCGAACTCTTCGTCGGCAATGCGGGTACGGCCATGCGTTTCTTGGTGGCCGCACTGTGCCTCGGCCATGGCGATTACCGTATCGACGGCACGGTGCGCATGCGCCAGCGCCCCATCCAAGAGGAAGTCGACGCGTTGAGTCAGCTCGGCGCCCGCTGCACGACGCAGCACGGATGCCCACCGGTTCGCGTACAGGCCAACGGTCTCGCCGGTGGTCGCGCCGTTGTTGCCGCCAGCAAGAGCAGCCAGTTTCTCTCGGCGATCCTGCAAGCCGCTCCGTACGCCGCGAACTCGGTAGAGATTGCAGTCCCTGGCACACCCATCGCGCAGCCGTATATCGACATGACGATCGCGGTGATGCGCGAGTTCGGAGTCGACGTAGATCGCGAAGCCTACAGCCGCTTCCGGGTGGAGCCCCATCCCTATGTGGGACGGCATTTCGCGATTGAGCCCGACGCCTCCGGAGCACACTACTTCTGGGCTGCCGCGGCGCTGTGCGGGGGGAGCGTGCGCATCGCAGGCCTGGGCACGGGTTCGGTGCAAGGCGACGTGCACTTCGTCGACATCCTCGAGCAAATGGGCGCCAAGGTCACGCGTAGCGACGATGCCATCGAAGTCAGCGGCGGCGGTGAACTCGACGGCCTGGACGTCGACATGAACGCAATCTCCGACACGGCCCCCACGCTTGCGGCCATTGCACCCTTTGCGCGTCGCCCCGTGCGCATTCGCAATATCGAGCATGTGCGCCTGCAAGAGAGTGACCGCTTGCATGCCGTTGCCACTGAGTTGCAGCGACTTGGCGTGCGCGTCCGCGAGCTGGCAGACGGCTTGGAGATCGAGCCATCCAAGGTGCGCGGCACGGTGGTCGACACCTACGATGATCACCGTTTGGCCATGGCCTTCTCCTTGATTGGACTGCGCACTTCAGGAATGGGCATTCGCGATCCCGAATGCGTTCGCAAAACATTCCCCGAATACTTCGATCGTCTGGAGGAATTGCGCGCATGAGCCGTATCGTGGTAGCCATCGACGGACCGGCAGGAGCAGGCAAGAGCACGGTGAGTCGGCGATTAGCTGCGGAGTTGGGCTATCGTTATGTCGACACGGGCGCTATGTACCGGATCATTGGCGTGCTTGCCGCGGAGCGAGGGATGGATCTCGCCGACAGCGTTGCGCTTGCCGATTTGTGCGATCAGACTTCCATGCAATTCGAAGAACAAGACGGACAAATCCGTACCCTTGCTGCCGGGCGTGATATCTCCGCGGCCATCCGTACCGCGGAAGCAGCGCAACAAGCATCCAAAACCTCGGCTGTTCCTGTGGTGCGGGAACGTCTCGTGGCCAAGCAACGCGAGATGGGGAATAGCGGCAACGTCGTCATGGAAGGCCGAGACATCGGCACCGTTGTCTTTCCCGACGCCGCGCTCAAGGTATTCCTCGAAGCTTCGGTCGAGGAGCGGGCTCGACGTAGAGCCGTCGAGTTGCACGGGACACCGGGTCGAGAGCAAATCGAGAACATCGCCAGAGAGATCGCGGAACGGGACGCGCGTGATCGCAACCGTGCGCATTCGCCGCTAAGACCCGCCTCCGACGCGATCGTCATCGACACAACCAAGAGATCAATAGACCAAGTGGTGCAAGAGCTACGCGAGTTGGCGACATCTCGCGCAGCAAAGCTTGCAAGCCACGGATAGGGACGATATGAGGACCGGCAACCAAACCCTAGGGGGTAAGCCTGACATGGAACAACAACGTGACGCAGCCGCAGCCGGCAGCGAGAATGACTTTGGGGCGCTCTTCGAGCAAAGCCTCAAGGCCGTTAAGCCCGGCGAGATCGTTCGCGGTCGTGTCGTCAACGTTTCACGGGACTTCGTCACCGTCGACATTGGATTCAAATCGGAGGGGCAGATCCCGATTCACGAGTTCACCGATCGTGCTGGCAACGTCGATGTGAAGCCAGACGACGACATCGACGTGTACTTCGATGGCACCGACAGTGAGCACGGAGGTGTCGTCCTCTCGCGCGCCAAGGCCGAGCAACTGCGCGTGTGGAAAGAAATCGAGGATGCCTTCAACAGCGGCACACCGGTGGAAGGCCATGTGGTCGGCAAAGTGAAAGGCGGATTGAAGGTCGACATGTTCGGCATCGCCGCCTTCTTGCCCGGCTCACACGCCGACCTCCGCCCGACGCGCAACCTCGATCGCTACATCGGCCAGCGTTACCGATTCTCCATCCTCAAGTTCAATCGCGCTCGCGGCAACGTCGTCGTCTCCCGCCGTTCGTTGCTGGAGAATGAACGCGACTCGTTACGCGAGGAGACAATGAAGGTCCTCGAAGAGGGCGTCATCCTCGAGGGAACGGTGAAGAACATTACCGATTACGGCGCGTTCGTGGATCTCGGCGGCATCGATGGCTTGCTACACGTCACGGACATGTCGTGGGGACGCGTAAATCGTGCCTCTGACGTCATCCATGTCGGCGAGACCGTAAAGGTCGTGGTCCTGAAATTCGATCCGGAACGCGGCCGCGTCTCCCTCGGCATGAAGCAGATCATGCCCGACCCTTGGGCCAGCGTCGGCGATCGCTTCCCCATCGGAGCGCGCGTACGCGGCAAGGTGGTCAGCTTGGCCGACTACGGAGCCTTCATCGAGCTCGAGGCCGGCGTCGAAGGCTTGGTGCACATCTCCGAGATGTCGTGGACCAAACGCGTCACGCATCCTTCGAAGATCGTGGAGGCAGGACAAGAGGTGGATGTCGTGATCCTCGACATCGATCCAGCCAATCGGCGCATCTCGCTCGGACTCAAACAAGCGGCACAGAATCCGTGGGAGATGTTGCGCCTCAATCACCCGATCGGCTCCAAGGTCCATGGTGCGGTGAAGCACATTACCGACTTCGGCGTCTTCGTCGGCATCGAGGAAGGCATCGACGGATTGGTGCACATCTCCGACCTCCACTGGACCAAGAAGGTGAAGCACCCATCGGAGCTCTTCAAGAAGGGCGACGAGGTTGATGCCGTCGTGTTGTCGATTGATGTCGACAACGAACGCGTGGCCTTGGGCCTCAAGCAGGTCACCGATGACCCGTGGCTGTCCATGTCGCAGCGTTACCCAACCGGCAGCCGGGTCAAAGGTAAGGTCACCAGCGTTGCCGACTTTGGTGTTTTCGTAGAAATCGAGGAAGGCATCGAAGGCTTGATCCACGTATCGCAGCTCAGCAACGAGCGCGTGGAGAAGCCGCAGGCCGTGTATCAGCCCGGACAGGAAATCGAGGCGGAGGTTTCGAGCATCGACACCCGCGACCGCAAGATCGGCCTGAGCGTCAAGGCTCTGCGCCGTAGCGAAGAGCGCCAGGAAATGGAGTCTTATCTCGAACGCGAGCGCGAAGGAGCACGCTTCTCGTTTGAGGATATCCTCAATCGTGACCTGAGGCTGGATCGTGGCGAGAACCCGGACCAGACGAAGGAGAAAGCAGACTAACCAGGCGATGACCAAACGCGGCTTGATCGAAGAAGTAGCACGGCTCTACCCGCGCTATTCCCGTCGCGACGCCGAGGCGATCGTGAATGAACTATTCGACTGCATGGCGAACGCCTTGCGACACGATCAACGCATCGAGATCCGCGGCTTTGGAAGTTTCGTGGTCAAACACCGGCGAGCCCGAGAGGGACGCAATCCCAAGACCGGCAATCTGGTTTCGGTCGGCGCTAAGCGCGTCCCCTTCTTCAAGGTCGGCAAGGAACTGAAGCTCCGCGTCGACGGACAGGCGCCAGAGGCCGGTGCCGATTTCGAAGCGGAATTCAGCGAGTAATCCATCTGTTCATGCTCCATGAGCCCAGCGGTCAACTGCTGGGCTCATGGGCCCTCAGCCCTACTCTCGACAACCAGTCGAACCCATCGCCGCACCTTCCGGCCACTCAGGTCGCAAAAGGAGCCGGCCAACAGGCCGGCGCACCGACTATCCCATAGAAGAAAGCACAGCCTTTGTAGGGAGAAGCTGTCGCGACCGCATGCCGCTCGATTGGTTTGCCAGCCTTGCCCATCTTTGCCCGCTGATTCGATTAGGCAGGCAATCCGGCTGATGCGCCGCGAGGGCGCGGCGTCTCCACCGCTTACGAACATTGAGGGTTCGTCATCGGAGACGGGCCGCCCTCGGCCCGCATCCAACGGAAACGCGAATTGGCGGGAAAAGCCGGGCAAAGCCGCCTTGCCCGGTGGACGGATCCGGCCTGGGAACGCATGCGGCCCACTGCACCCGCAGCAGCAGGTCGCAGTCGCTTCCCTGCGCCTGTGCACATCACTTCCAGCCCTGCATGACCGTGCTTGGTGGCACGCGGCTTGCGCTTGAAATCTCGGCAGGAGGCAGGAAAATGGAAATCATCGAACCGTTGGCAATGGCAAACTTGGCGTGGGATGCGGGGATTCACTTCGGCTCGACGGCTGTCTTTCTCGCTACCATCGCCCTGCTGCTCTCGGCCTTGGCCACTGTCGTACTCGCACGTGACATGACCGCGCTACCGAGCGCGTGATTTCCGCCGGCATCAGAGGTAGACACAGAGGCAATGGCGTTCATCGGCTTAATCGTCGCGGTTGCCTTGTTCCTTCATTACAAGCGCTATCTGCAGGATCTACGTCCGCCGCGCTTGCCAAAGGGGGACTGCGAGGGTGGTTTTTCCGGGGCAGTACGCTGGCACGAGGAATGGCACAAGCAATGGGGTGAGAAATTTCAGCGCCAAGCCGATCGGCGCATGCGGCAAACGGAGCATCACACGGCTCGCCGCTTTCAGACCCTGCGCAAGCGAGCAGCGCGAATGGGATTCCAGTTGGTCCGCGCGACAGACGAACCATCCCAGATTGGTGAGGCGAGCGATAATGCCGCGGAGCAGGAAATTCTACGCCGCGCCCGCCGGCGTGCCCGCGTCGAGGTAGGGTTCTACACCCATCTGATGTGCTACCTCGGCGTCATCGCCTTCTTGGCTTTGATCAACATTATGACCAGTGGGTACCCGTGGTTCATGTGGCCAACCATCGGTTGGGGCATTGGCTTGTTCTCCCACTACATGGCGGTATTCGGTGCCCGCTTGGTGCGAGAGCGCTACTTTGAACCGGCCGTGGCCCGCGAGGTGCGGCGGGAAACTACCGTGATTCACGCAGAGAAGCAGGGCAGCATTGATGAGCTGTCGGCCAGCATCGCGCACGAGATCCGCAATCCCATTGCCGCAGCCAAGAGCCTGGTCCAACAAATGGGCGAAGATCCAACATCGGTCGGAAATGTCGAATACGCCAAGGTTGCCCTCGATGAACTGGATCGAGTGGAACGGCGCATTTCTCACCTCCTCAAGTTCGCCAAGGAGGAGGACTACACGTTTGCGCCCGTCAACCTCGCCAACGTCGTCGACTCGGCGCTTACGCAAATGCGCGCCAAGGTAAACACGGCGGGCATTCAGATTGCGCGCAACTACATTGGTGGCCCAACGGTGGTGGCCGATGGCGAGAAGCTGCGCCAGGTCTTCACCAACATCATCGACAACGCCAGCGACGCGCTCGAAGGGGTGACCGAAGGGCGCCGCATCGAGCTGTTCATCGACAGCAATACCAACGGTGCCGCCAACGGTCGCGCGCCCCACGCCGTCGTACGCGTCCGCGACAACGGTGCCGGCATTCCTGCCGACAAGATCGACCGCATTTTCAATCCCTTCTTCACCACCAAAGAAAAAGGAACGGGACTAGGCATGGCGATCTCCAAGAAGATCATTGAAGCGCACGACGGCAGCATCGACGTGGTTAGCGAACAAGGACGGGGCACGGAATTCGTGGTCAGCTTGCCCCTCCCCCAATGAGCCGCGCGCCAAGCATCAACCGCTTCCCACAGGCACCCTGATGTCAGGCCGAATTCTGGTAGTCGACGATGAGAAGGCCATGCTGCTGGCCCTCAAGGGTTTGCTGAGCCGAGAGGGGTATCAAGTCGAAACAGCAGGGAGCGGCGAGGAGGCCATCCCGCGTCTCGAAGCAGGGAACTTTCATGTCGTGATTACCGACCTCAGCATGAAGGGCCTGACCGGGATGGACGTATTGGAGCGTGCTCGCGCCATCGACCCGGACATTGCGGTGATCATGATCACCGCGTACGGATCGGAGAAGCTCGCCGTCCAGGCAATGAAGCTAGGCGCCGCAGACTATGTCCCCAAGCCTTTCGACAACGACGAGCTGCGCATCGTCGTACGCAAGGCCATGGACAATACGCTGCTCAAACGCGACCACCGCCGCCTCTTGCAACAGGTACAAGGGGCGTTCGAGTTCGAACAAATGGTCGGCCGCGGTCCGGCTATGCAACGCGTGTTTGCAACCATCGACAAGATTGCCGACACCGATGTCACTGTCCTGATCCGTGGCGAGAGCGGCACCGGTAAGGAACTTGTGGCCAATGCCTTGCACTACCGCAGCCGCCGCTCCCACAAGCCGTTTGTGAAAATGAACTGCGCTGCGTTGAGCCGCGAACTCGTAGAGAGTGAGTTGTTCGGCCACGAACGCGGCGCCTTCACCGGCGCCGTTGCACGACGCGAGGGGAAGTTCGAAGCAGCCGACGGTGGCTCCTTGTTCCTGGATGAGGTCGGCGACATGCCGCTGGAAACTCAGGCCAAACTCCTGCGTGCCTTGCAGGAAAAAGAAGTGGAGCGGGTCGGCGGCAACCAACCGATCAAGGTCGACGTGCGCTTGATCGCGGCCACCAACCACGACCTCGAGAGCGCGGTGAAAGCCGGGCGTTTTCGAGAGGATTTGTATTATCGCCTGCGTGTGGTCGAGATCGTCAATCCGCCGCTGAGCGAGCGTCGCGAAGACATCCCCTTGCTGATCGAGCACTTCCTGGGGCGGGCCGCCGAGCATTTTGGTCGGCCACGTAAGCCGCTGACGCAGGCCGCTCTGCAAGCTTGCCTGACCCATGCCTGGAAGGGGAACGTCCGCGAGCTGCGCTCTGCGATCGAAAAGGCCCTGTTGCTGTCGAACGGAGAAGAGATCGATATTGCCGATCTCTTCGACGACCTCGCGACCGGCCAACCAGCTCGCGACTCGACAGCCGGCAGCAACGCCGCGTCCGCGGCGCTCTCGTTTCGCGATGCGAAAGAACAGGTGGTGACCACC
The DNA here is from genome assembly GCA_964528465.1 of uncultured Binatia bacterium (SeqCode). Taxonomy (GTDB): domain Bacteria; phylum Desulfobacterota; class Binatia; order HRBIN30; family HRBIN30; genus CAZGSN01. The sequence continues at coordinate 2,765 of CAZGSN010000167.1, read as the reverse complement.
TTTGAACGCGACTTCCTCCTCCAGGCATTGCGCCGTAACGGCGGCAACATCACCAAAGCCGCGGAGGAAGTGGGCATGTACCGGCAAAGCTTTCAACAAAAAATGAAGGAGCTGGGCATCCGCGAAGAAGAGCGGGAGCGCGGCAAGATCGACCAAGACGGGTGATCTGCGGAACCTCGGCACAAGTAGCCGTGCAACCAGGTCGGGGGCGGAATCGGTATCGGTATCGGAATCGGCCGCGACACCTAGTTCTCGTTCAGATCACGTGCCTTGAACTGCGCTTTGCAAGAGTCCGTAGATGTGGCTCCACAAGTCAGTCGCGTCGAAGGAAGGCGAAACTATCCATAGGCCCGCGATCAGGCAAACGGACAACTTCCACCATCTATCCTGACCGGCAGCGACCTGTCCCGCCGGCAGCGAGTTCCAATCCGTAGGGATCTCCGGCGAGGGGGTGCGTCCTCGAGCAACGACCCTACGCCAAGGGAAGGCAAGGATGGCGGCAAAGAGCAATGGCTGCACGAAAAGGATATTGCTTGGGAAGTAGATGCCGAGGTGGAACAGGATGATCAGCGTTGCCCACACGGTACGCCAGCGATCACTGACTACCATCATGAAGCTGCCGACCTGAATGACAATCGTTCCCACTTGCAGCAAGCTACAAATCATGGGGCTGGCGGCGATCCAATGTCCGATCGCATCCTTCCACGCGTTGGTGCCCACCTCGGTGTGTGACGCAACCATCAAGCGTATGGTGGAAGAGTCCATCCAACTGACCCCACCGTAGAGGACTTTGCTCGTGCCAGCACACACATAGGTTGCGCCAAAGATGGCGACTGCCGCCATGGCTCCCAGCTTCTGACAAGCGAGTTGCTCCGCGCGGCTGCGCCCGGCGCGCAGGCCGATCAAGAAGGCGTACGTTTCCCCCAGGAGATAGCCGAGCAAGACGGCGCCGCTCTGATAGAAACCCAATTGATGCGCCGAGTAGACCGTCGCAAAGCATTCGAGCAGTAGCTTCATTCCGGCGAAAGCAGCGAATCCCCAAGCGAGATGGCTGGAGAACGCTAGGTATCGGATCAATGCCCATAGCGTGCCGGAATAGAGCGCAGCCATCAGCCAGCCGCTGGACACCAACGTGAGACAGACAATGTTGCCGTCATCAATCGGCTTGAAACGTTGCAGTGACCAAGCGGCGTACGCCAGCACCGCACCTTCAAGCGCGACAATGATCAAGAGGCCGATACGCCAGCACCTTAGAGTCGTGGCATCCATTTGGGTGGTTCTCTGCGTCGCGCCGTGCAGGTGAGCAAAGCGCAATCGGAAACCGTCAGAGGTGCGGAACTCTCGGTGGCGACGAATTGCCGGCGCACGATCTCCACCGGCTCCCCGGCTGACGCTGGGCCGGACGCTCGTCCTTGATGCGATAAGATGTAGTCAATCACGATCGAATCGTATGCCGAGAACTCTGCAGGGGGACAGTTTGGGTGTGCCTCGTTACTGAAATCGAGCGGCAGGGGGCAGCTCCAATCGTCATAGTAGGCAATCTCGATCGGCTCACCCCCAAGAGGGCGCGCCACGATCCGGCTCGCTGAGGTCATCTTGTCGCGAAACATGCCAAGCGAGCTGATCGGGTAGAAGTTGCCAACGCCGTGCGCCACCGCCCAGTATCCGACCAAACAGCAAAGGGCGAGGAAACGCCCCGGCGACAGCCGCGGTGACCGCGCTTGCTTGACGGTTGTCGTGCTAGCGACACTTGCGGGCGCGTCGGACAAGCGATCCTCACCGAGTCGTAGGCGCCACTACCAAGCGGCGTGTTGAACCCTCGCTCGGTCGTTCGCGTGCTCCGGCATCGTGTAGGAGATCATAGAGAGGGACAGGTTGAAACTCGTCCATGCCGTAGCGATCGACGTAGCGCTCGAAGAATTCAGCCGGACAAGCTTGCCTAAGAGCACAAGTGGAAGCATGCGGACAAGCAACCCGGTTGGGCACCGGACCACCATTCAGTTGCGGCTGCTGTTTCGACACCGACAGCCAACGTTGCACGGGGATGCCGCGGCGCTGGGCGATGGGGAAAATCACGCAGGGGGCGATTCCGAAGGTTGTGCGGTCGAGCCATTCTGGAGTGTCGGCAAGCGCCTCGACGAGCACGGTCGCAACCTCGGTTTGCGAGGGCGACGAGTCGACGATGCGATCCGTGGCAAAATTGGTCGCCGGATAGGGCATGGTCGAGAACAAATCCACGCCACGACGGATCCCGAAATGAAACAGCTCGGGAAGCGCGTGCAGGTTGGCGCGGGTGCTTACCGAGGTAATGGTAATCGCCTCGGCACCCACCATCTCGATCAAGAGTTCGAGGGCGGCCAGAACCTTCGCAAATGTGCCAGCCTTACCCACTACCCCGTCATGAACCTCGGCACTCAACCCATACAAAGGGACGTGGATGCGCCGCGACGAAGGCAGGCGATCGACCAGAGCGCGACAAAACGAAGGGTCTGCCAACAGCACACAGGGCGAGAACACTTCCGCATGCTCGAAGCCCAACTCCTTGGCAGCTTCCAAAACTTCGAAAATTTTGGAGAAGGAAAGTGGATCGAAGCCATTGAGCGTGAAGGCATCCGCTCCATTCCGGCGCCCCTGCCGCAACTCCTCGATCGCCTGAGCAAGTTGCGCGCTGCCGCCGTCGTCCGGATGCCAGGTGTCGCGCAGGGAGCAAAAGTTGCAGGCCTGGTGACAAGGACTGGTGAGCGACAAGATTACCGGACGATCGC
>CAZGSN010000166.1:0-10911 GCA_964528465.1 uncultured Binatia bacterium (SeqCode) | reverse complement strand
CCGGCACTTCATCGAGCTGTGCGCAATCCTATTGCGGATTGCTCCACCATGATCCAGCAGCTCTTTCGCAGTGGCGAGCGCATTGAAGGGCTCGCCTGCGTCAAAATAGAACTTGGCTTGCGACAGCACCCACGCCGGCTGGCCGAACTTCAGGTAGTGCTTGGTCATGTCGAAAGAGGCATCCTGCGAGACGATCTGGTATGCGTGAGTTACGGAAGTCGCTTTTCCTGCTCGCAGCTTCGGACTGAAGTTTGACTGTGTTGACGCCCCGGCCAGATATCGTACAAACAGCATCTCGACGAACTCCTCCCACGCTGCAACGACGCCCATGAAGGCAAGCTCGACTACGCGCCGCACGTACTTGGAGTGGATCTTCCCTGCCGCATTCGGATTGATGCCTTCGAGCTTTCGAACCGCTGTGACAAGCTTCTCAGCAGACGTAGTGTCTCGCAGGAACTTTTCCTTGATTGCCTGAAGGTTGGTTGGCGGCCCGCGCATGATGTCTAACAATAGTTATCCTGTACGAGCATTTCCTTCACCCACCCGCGAGCGGCTCGCGGGTATCGCTTCACTGCCGGTGAAGGCTCTGCCACAATCTCGCTGTGCTCGTCAATAGTGTTGGTGCAATGCAACATGTGTTGGTGCGATTCTGTTGGTGCGATTCACCGAGGGCGTCTTGCAGGCGTAGACCGGCGACGGCAGCCATGTTGGGCTGTGCGATCGGTATCGTTGTCAGTGCTCTGCGAAACCAGGCAGCCATCGCGGCGGGCGCGCTGTATGCCGGCCGAAGCCTCGGCGAAGGGTGGGTTCGGGAACGGGCGTACGGCAGGGTAGCCCTGATATCCTGCCAGGCCCCGCTCGCATCACGGAAGTGCAACGGCGCGCCGCCGATCACCGCAAGACTGAGCGCGTCGAGTTTCCGTGGGATTTAGAGAAGCGATCGGTGCGGGAGGGCTCCGGAGTTCCTCCCGCACCGCGCTCGCTTGTTAGGTTTAATGGCCAGGGCGTGCTGCCGGGGCAGCGGCGCTTGCTTGGCCCGTCGTGATCTGCGGTCGCAGCGACGTCAGGAGCTTGTCGCCGATTCCACTGACCTGATCGAGTTCGTCGACCGACTTGAAGGGGCCGTTCTTGTCGCGATAGGCGACGATGGCCTTTGCCTTGGCGTCGCCAAGGCCCTTGAGGCTGGCAAGCTCTGCCGCCGTGGCGGAGTTGATGTTGACCAGCTTGTCGTCGGCATGCCCGCTGCTGGGTCCAAGGCCGATCAGGCCGACCAATAGAAACGCTCCGAGTACCGATCTTGTGTTGTGCCGCATTGCAGAATCCTCCTTTGTTGGATGTGTGTACGGCTGCCGTGTGCCATGAAATAGCATGTGACAAGATGTATTGTCAAGTCTATGTGCAGTAATTATCGGCAATGAGGGTTCCGGGGCGGCGCGAGCTTATGTGCAGAAGGCTATTGCAAGCGGCGCGCCGGTCATGCAAGCCGAAGCGGAAGTCGTCGGCCCGGAGTGGCAAAGGTAAGTGCGCGGGAGAGGGTTAAGAATGGATATTGCCGAGGTGCGCGGTTTTGTCGAAGCGAAGTGGAGGGAGAGTATTCTGCCTGCGCTGCACAGCTACATAGAAATTCCCAACCAGTCTCCGGGTTTTGATCCGCAGTGGGTGGAGCATGGGCACATGCAGCGCGCGGTCGAACTGATTGCGACATGGATCGTGGCCCAGGAGGTTCCTGGATTACAGCTCGAGGTGGTGCGTTTGCCTGGGCGCACCCCCCTCTTGTTTATCGAGGTCGCAGGCGAGTCGGACGCAACGGTGCTGCTCTATGGCCACCTCGACAAGCAACCGCCGATGGAGGGCTGGAGTCCGGGCTTGGGACCATGGACTCCAGTGGTGCGCGACAACAAGTTGTACGGTCGTGGCGGCGCGGACGACGGCTATGCGGCGTTTGCCGCCATCACGGCGATTGCGGCGTTGAAGCGATGCGGCGTGGCAATGGCCCGCTGCGTCGTAGTGATCGAGGCCTGCGAGGAAAGCGGTAGTGGCGACTTGCCGTACTACATCGAAGCGTTGGCGCAGCGCATTGGCACTCCCGATCTGGTGATTTGCTTGGATTCCGGCTGCGGCAACTACGAACAGCTTTGGATGACGGTATCGTTGCGAGGCTTGCTCAACGGCACGCTTACCGTGTCGTCGCTCAGCGAGGGGGTGCACTCGGGTGGAGCAGGGGGGATTGTTCCGTCCAGCTTCCGCATCGCTCGGCAACTGCTCAGTCGCATCGAAGACGAGACAACGGGAGAGATTCTGCTTCCCGAACTCAACGCCGAGATTCCTCGCCAGCGTGTGGATCAGCTTACCGCTTCGGCAGCATCGCTCGCGGAAGAGGTGAGTGCCGGGATGCCCTTTCATCCTGGGGCGCATGCCGTCGATGATTCCGTCCCTGTTTTGCTTCTCAATCGGGCCTGGCGGCCGCAGTTGGAGGTCACGGGCGCGGCCGGCTTGCCGGCAATCGAGAAGGCCGGCAACGTCTTGCGGCCTAGTACCACGCTCAAGCTGTCGGTGCGGCTGCCTCCCAGCGTCGACGCAGGCGTGGCGCGTGCGGCACTAAAGCGGCGCCTGGAGGCCGACCCGCCCTACGGCGCGAAGGTTGCATTCGAGTGTGCCGAAGCTGCCAATGGTTGGGACGCACCGCCACTGGCACCGTGGCTGGAGAAATCGACCAACGTAGCCTCGCAGGCGATCTTCGGTCGTCCGCTCGGGTTCATGGGGGAGGGCGGCACGATCCCGTTCATGGCTATGCTTGGGAGGCGTTTTCCGCAGGCGCAGTTTCTGATTACCGGGGTCCTTGGGCCGCGTTCGAATGCGCATGGACCCAACGAGTTTCTTCATCTTGGCGCTGCGGCCAACATCACAAGCTGCATCGCCCTGGTGCTGCAGGACCACTATCAAGCACGAAGAGGCGATGGATAACGTGCTTGGAGAAGCAGACATCGTGTGCCGACGAACTAACGTGTCGAGCCGGTCCGCAATCCGGTGCCGCGCCGAATTGCGCACATAGACATGCAATCCGACTCCTGATAGCGAACAAGACCCATGGCGCGCGCACAGCCCATTCTCACCAAGCCCGGGCGCAAGAGTGGAGAGTTGACGGTGACTCTTCCGCCCGGTTGGGAGTTGCGCTTGCGCCGGGTATTGCGAGAGCGAATTGCGGAAACGTTACCGGATCCGCGAGAGCGCGGTCTCACGGCAAACCAGCGACAAGCTCGCATCGAGTTGCGCCGGCGCATGCTGCAAGCCGTGATGTGCAAACATGTCAGCGACCTGCTCACGGCCGACATCGTCGGTCGCGAGGTGGCCCATGCCACGCGCAGCCGCTACGGCACGCGCCGAGGCTCGCTGCGTGAGCACGTGCAAGCGATTCTCAAAGAGGTCGCGGAGAGCTGACGATCGCATCTTGATTCGTTGGTTGTGGAAATTGCGGCTTCAGCGCCCAGCGCTTGCAGGCAGGCCGGTAGCGGTCGATGGCGTCCAGCGCGCAGATTTCCGACGCGAATTCCGACATGCCACCACCAACTCTGCCCGCCATTAAGCACATCATTCTCATTCGGCTGTGCTTGGCGCTTGGCGGGGCAGTGCTCGCGCTAATTGCAATCGAGTTCGGACTGCAAACCTACCATTTGTATGTACGCAGCGCCTCGCTGTACCGCGGTGTTTCCAATCCACGGCTCGTGTTTACCCGCAAGCCGCATGTGAACCGTGAAACCAATGCCATGGGCTTTCGCGACCGGGAGCACGCCTCATCGAAGACCCCGGGGGTGACCCGCATTCTCGTGCTCGGCGACTCCGTGACGCAAGGCTTCGGAGTCGAGTCCGATCAGGTGTACACGCGGCGCCTGGAGGAACTTCTCAACCAGTCCACGCGACGTTTCGAGGTAATCAACTTCGGCATGAGCCAGTATTCGACAGTGCAGGAAATCGCAGCGCTGGAGGAGCTTGGCCTCGTGCTGGCGCCGGACCTGGTTGTGCTGGCCTATGTCCTGAATGATCCGACACCCGACGGCGACATCAACGACTTTTTTGCGAGGGACCGTGGACCTTTTCTTTTGTGGAGTTTGCTGCGGCAGCGTGCTCGCGATTACCGCCGCAGGCATAGCTTGAATGCGCAGATGCCTGGCTGTCGCGTCCATGACTATTACTCGCGAATGCATTGTGATGTGCCGCAATGGGAGGCCAGCAAGGACGCGCTGTCCCGTCTGGCCGAACTCTCGCGTCAACACGGGTTTGCGGTCCTGGTAGTGATCTTTCCACTGCTCGATCCCGGCGTGTCCACTTCCTTTGCTCCCTATCGCTGGCACGAGACGCATGCGCAGGTTCATGCGGCGATGGAAATTCACAAGTTTCCGACGCTTGACCTTTTGCCGACTTTTAGTGCCCACCGCCCAGCCGATCTGCGCGTGAGCGAGACAGACGCGCTGCACTTCAATGCCTTGGGTCACGAGATCGCCGCCGGTGCTCTTGCAAACGCGATCCTGGCCCTGGATACCGGGGCTATGGACTGAGGTAACGCCGGAATGATGGATCAGGCGCCGATGGCTTCTTCTTCACGGGAGCCCGATTTGTATGGAAGGAAGGTGGTCCCAAGGGGATTCGAACCCCTGTTCCCGACGTGAGAGGCCGGTGTCCTAGGCCGGGCTAGACGATGGGACCATTCCAGGTGAAACGCGCAGCCCACGGTGCCGAGGCTGCCGCCACCGTGGGCTACTCGCAAACTGAGGAGGAAGGACTCGAACCTTCAATAACCTGATCCAGAGTCAGGTGGCTTGCCAATTTGCCCACTCCTCATCAAGCGAGGCGCGGCCCAAGGTAGGGGGCAGGCTCTAACATGTCAAGCGACACGCCCTCGCCTCGCCAAGATGCTTGGCCACTGTTACCGTCGCTTCCCTTATGCCTCCGCCCGGTAACTCGCTTCGTCCCTTGAGCGACGACCATTTCATGGGGGAAGCGCTGCGGCTAGCTCAGGCGGGGGCCATTGCTGGGGAGGTTCCGGTCGGCGCCGTAGTGGTCGTAAGCGGCCGCGTCGTCGGCACAGCCCACAATGCCCCGATCGGCATGGTGGACCCGAGCGCACACGCGGAGGTCTTAGCCTTGCGCCGCGCCGCGCACACCCTGGGCAACTATCGTCTTACTGGGGCATCGCTCTATGTGACGGTGGAGCCTTGCGCGATGTGTGTCGGTGCCGCTATCCAGGCGCGCGTCGAACGGGTGGTGTTTGGTTGCCGAGATGCAAAGGCAGGCGCGCTCGGTTCGGTGTTCGACTTGATGGGTGACGGCCGCTTGAATCATCGCTTTGCCGTCATCTCAGGCGTGCGGGCTGACGAAGCCAGCACGTTGCTGCAAGAGTTCTTTCGCGTACGGAGAGGTGCGTGAGCCCGGTTGAAACGGCACGACTCGAAATCGTGTGACCCCTTGCGGGTCCGGGGGTTCGAATCCCCCCCTCTCCGTGTCCCCCCGAATCTTGTTTGCGCTTACTGGATCCCTGCCAGGGTTCAACTGTGCCGACGGCGGGCGTAGACCCGCCCGGGAATGCGCACGTTGTGACGCGCACGAGGTATCGCTCGGCGCGGCGACAGGTTGGCTCCCTTCATCTCACGCAAGGTGGCGCGCACCGCCGCCGCATCTAGTCCCAAGATCTCGCAAATCACGACGAAGGAAAAAGGAGAACGCTGCCTGGGCGACTGAATCCAATGCTCGGCATCTTCCGCCAGCGCCCGCGAACCCCCAAGATAGCTACGAATGCCGTCTTCCAAAACCGCCAGCATCAGCGCCTTGGTGCCCGTGAGCTGCCCGCTCCGCGGCTCTCCACCAGCCAACGACCGCAGCCCGCGCAGTTCAAGCACCCCCTCGTCCCCACCAAGCATTGCTGGCGCTAGGGCTGAACCCACCATGTTCGACATGACCTTCCTCCTCCGACCGAGCCCGCACGGTAAGCTGATCGCCTCAATTGTTGAGGTCCCGCAGATGCAATGGCTGTGCCGCAGGAATCGGCTTGGTCCTGGCATGCCAAATGGGGTCGACCCGCAGGGCTGCAACTTGCACTAGTGCCAGATCTCGCGGAAGTGCAAGGCTTGTAGCCGGCGGATGTGGTTTGCTCTGGAAAGATCTGCATGTCATGGGCGCCCGAAGGACCACCCGCTAAGGGCAGGCCTCCAGTCCAACGCAATGCTCGAGAAGGCTGGAGCGCTGCGAGTGAGCGTTGGCGTCTGATCTGGATTCAAACGCTTGACTGCTCCCGTACAAAGCTGAGAAAGGAGTGCCGGACTCGGAAGGCTACGTTTGAACTATCACTTCACCCCTGCGCAACTGGCTTGGCGCGATGAGATCCGTGCCTTTTGCTCCGCTCATCTCAGCGCGGCTGTGCTCGACGAGCTACGCGAGGTTGGCAACGAAGGGCAGGGGCCTGAATGTAGGCGCTTTGTGCTCAAGCTCCGTGATCGCGGCTGGTGGGGGTTGGCGTGGCCCGTGGAGTACGGTGGGCTGGGGCGTTCTGCCATCGAACAGTGGATTTTCGTCGACGAGTTGGAGGGGGCCGGGGCGCCGATGCTACCGCTTACTGTCACCTCGGTCGCGCCGACTATCATGCGGGTCGGTAGCGAGGCGCAGAAGCAAATGTGGCTGCCGCGAATCAAGGCAGCGGAGGTCGAGTTTGCCCTCGGCTACTCGGAGGCGGAAGCGGGTACCGATTTAGCCGCGCTGCGCACGCAAGCGGTGCTTGATGGCGACGAATGGGTGCTCAACGGTAGTAAGATGTGGAACACGATGGCGCACACGGCCAATCACAATTGGCTGGCGGTACGCACCGAGCCGGATGCTCCAAAGCACAAGGGGATTTCGATGATGATCGTCCCCATGGATGCTCCGGGGGTGAGCGTGCAGCCCATCTACGTGTGGCCCGGTCTGCGCACCAACGCCTTGTTTCTCGATAACGTCCGCGTCCCGCGCGACTACCTGATCGGCGAACGTGGAATGGGTTTCTACTATGCGGCCATGGCGTTGAACTTCGAACGCTTGAGCATTGGATCGGTGGCCATGACCCGGCGCTTCTTTCGTGAGCTGCTGGGCTATTTGAGGGAGGTTGCCGGAGCGGAAGCGGACCTGCGCCGTGATCCGTGGGTGCGGGAGCGCCTCGCCCGTCTTGCTGTCGATATTGAGGCAGCGCGCCTGTTGGGGCTCGAAACGGCGTGGGCTCTCGACCAAGGTCGCGTGCCAGCCGCAGAGTCATCGATGGCGAAAATCTTTGTCAGCGAGCTTGCCCAACGTGTGGCCGATGTCGGCTGCGAGATTCTTGGGCGAGCCGGGCAACTTCATCCGGATGAACCCAGCGCGCCACTGCGTGGTCGGCTGCAGTGGCTGTATCGTATTGCGCCGATGTTGCAATTCGGTGGTGGAACCAACGAAGTGCAGCGCAACATAGTCGCCATGCTTGGCTACGGGCTGCCGAGGAAATAGTCCGCGCCACGGCTTTAGACATCATGCAGCTTTCCTTTACTCAGGAACAAGAAGCAATTCAGGAAAGCGCGCGGCGCTTTTGCCGCGACCATATCACCGTCGATCGGTTGCGGGCGTGGGAGCGTACTGGAGCGGTCGACTTGGCTTGTTGGCAAGCTGCGGCGGCGCTGGGCTGGTTCTCCCTGGGGATGCCGGCAAATGCGCAGGCCGGGATCGGGCTTACTGAGGTCGCTTGCCTCCTCTTCGAGTGCGCTCGAGGTTTGGCGCCGCGGAGCCTGATCAACGCCATCCGGGGAGCCTACGCCTTGGCAGGCGTGTGGCCGAGCCTCGCGGAACGTGATCCTGTTGGTCGCGGGATAGAGGCTGTGGCCCTCGTCGTTGGCGATCTTTCCCGACATCCGCGCAAGCTCATCTGTGTCGACGGCCAAACTCGTCTGCTGGGCGAGCATTCGTATGTGTCCGATGCCGATCGTAGCGAGTGGCACTTGGTCGAGGCCCTAGACGAAGAGGGGAATTGCGGCCTTGTGCTGGTACGGCGCCCGTCGGTTCTCTCGCAGCCGCGACGCACGCTCGATGGTGACCGTCAATTCCATGTGGAGTATGACCATTCCGAGCTTCATGCGCGCATTGGCTCGGGCGCCGACGGGCATAAGCTGGTCGCCAGACTCAAGGACGAGCAAACCGCCCTGGCCCTCGCCGAAATGCTGGGCGCGATGGACGCGGCGCTGGCGATGACTGTCGACTACGTGAAACAGCGCGAACAGTTTGGCCAGAAGCTCGCCGTGTTTCAGGCTGTGCAGCATCAGGTAGCCGACATGGCAATGGCATGGACGGCTTCCCGTCATTTGGCCTGGCAGGCGATCACGCACCTTGCCACCGGAACCCTAGAGGGCAGCGAGCTGGCAACCGCTTGTGCCTATGTCGGCCAAGCGGCCAAGCGCCTTACGCTGGCTGCACATCATCTCCACGGTGGCGCCGGCTTCGTCGTCGACCACCCGTTGCACTTTCATTCCGAACGCGCCCAGGCTCTGTGCCTTCGCTATGCCCCGGAGGGCCCGGCGTTGGCCGCAATCGCAGCCGCACTGCTTGATTAAACACGCCACGCTGATCGTACCGCGCGGCGGCGTAGCGGAGGATTTCAGCCCACGGCCGGAAGGATGCGAAACGCCTTACGGCTCACGCGGTAAACGCTGAAATCGCGACGATCGAGAGTGAAGGCGGTGAGAGTCCTCAGCTTTTCGGCCAGGACAACGAGGGTCGCGTCGGCGAAATCCATAGGGAGGTCGGCAAAGCGCTCCATCAGCGCGGCGCAGCGCGAGATGTCTTCGGCACTCAGTTCGACTACCTCGACGCCGCCTGCTGCCACAAAGGCTAGAAACGTTCGCTGTGCACGCGAATCGAAATCGAGCAAGTAGACGACCTCGGTGATGACGGCGAGCGTAGTGACGCGACGACAGCGGCGCAGTCGCTCCAGCGCCGCTCGACACGCATCGCGCTTTCGATCGGAAGGATCGAACAACGCAACCAGGGGTCCGGTATCAACGAGAACGACGCCGTCCTCGGCCACCAAGTTTCTCCCGCAAGTAAGCTTCGCTGTTGCTAGCGAGATCGCCCTTGCCGCTACCGCCATACGTTACCGCCTCGTCGATGAGCAGGAAGGGATCGTCTTCTTCGTCGTCGCGCACGGCGCTGCAGTATTGCGCCACCGCTTCACGCACGACCATCGAGCGAGTCATCCGCTTGCGAGCGGCGATCTCGTCCAGCTCGCGGCTCAAGTGATCCGGCAATCGAATATTCGCTACAGCCATAGGGCTTCGCGCGTAACACGAATGACCTACTTGCGCAATACGAGGAAGGGTATGCACGGCGAAAAGTGAGGTGGTCGGAGCGACGGTGGGCCGAAAGCGTGGTGCAGGGTAGTGCCCGGAAGGAACGAACCCTTAGCCGCGATGGGGCTTACGGTCTTACGACCTCGATGGTGTTGGTTACCGCTACGTCGCGTACGCCGATGGTGGCCGAGGCGAAGTCTCCGACCGTGGCATAGTAGAGGCCGGGTGCGAGTTCGATCTGCAGGCTCTCGTCGAACCGGCATGCCCCGGCGTTGCAAACCGTTCGCTCGAGCACTGCCGAAAACACCACACTGGGAGACAGGTCGCGGCCCACTTGCCGGCGCTCGGTGCAGGCTCCGGGAGCAACATACAGCAGGCGTAGGGTCTGCGTTCGCGGTGAACGACCGCGCAGTCGAGTGACGGGTGCCGCCGCCGGTGCCGTAATGCGATCGCCAACCCCCGCGAGATAGCGACCGGCTGCATCGGTAATGTCGATGTCAACGAAGGTGTCACGCTCGTGAATGATCACATGCCCCTGGCGGACGGCACGCATGATGGCGTCCCACTGCAACCGAGGTGCGTACACCGAAGTCATCGGCACACCCAAAGGCGGGCCGGCGCTGGTGGAGATGGGCTCATCGAAGGGCAGAGGCGTGCGGTGATTGTCGCTGCCGCCGACGGCGGTCACACGCCGGCCAGCGAGCCGATCGCAGAGGTACGCATCGTAGGCGGCACGATCAAAGCTGGCGAAGCCAACCGAGCCGTTGAACACCTCGATGGCATCGTAGTCGTAGCTGGTCCAATCGAAATCAATCCAAGGAGTCGAGCGGTAAAAGGGATGGTTGACGACGGCGAAGCCGCCGCGTGCGTGGCATTGATCAATGCTTGCTGCACCCGTTACTTGCCCGGGTGGGCGATCGACGAAGGCGCCGCTCAAGTCGAACGCGTCGAGGCGCTCCGGGATACATCCGATATGCCCCGTGGGCGTGAGCCTGCCTGTGCCCAGGGTGGGGCAGTTTGGACAATCCTGGGCGTTGAGTGTCGAAACTGGTGAGATCTCTGAGGCGTCCACCATCAAGAAGTCAGGCGAGCTCAGCGCCGCGGCCGTCTCCCAGAGAGGAAATTCAGGACCGCGGTTCCAGAGGTCCGCGTCTTCCGCGGTGCTGGCCACACCGCTGCCCGCGGAGTTGGAATGATCGGTGAGCGCCACGAACGCCATCCCGCGCTCCACGGCGGTGCTGCGAATGAGTTCCGGAAACGAGCGCGCCGAGCCGTCCGGATAGCGGGTGTCGTTGCTACCGACGGAGGTGTGCACGTGAAAATCGCCCGCGTACCACTGGCCTTCCGGGCGGCTCGTGGAGGTGGAAGATACCTTGGGTGGATCGTGGTCGCCACAGGAGACGGACACCATCGCCAGCAGAGCTGTCAGCAGTCGCAAAAGCATGGTCCCTTATAGGACGCCTTAGCCTTACCTACAAATCGGCCGGCTGGACACCGACAGCAGAATGGAAAGGCAGCAAGGATCGGTGTCCTCTCCCGTGCATCTCCTCCGCGCGGGAGAGGGGAGGGTGAGGGCCCAATG
>CAZGSN010000165.1:0-18157 GCA_964528465.1 uncultured Binatia bacterium (SeqCode) | reverse complement strand
GCTTTGCCCGCCAATTCGACCAGGCAGGCAATCCGGCTGGTGCGCCGCGGGGGCGCGGCGTCTCCATTGCTTGTAAACATTGATGAATCTGAGTTGGAGACGGGCCGCCCTCGGCCCGCATCTGACGGAAACGCGAATTGGCGGGCAAAGCCGGCGGAGCCTGGGAACGAGCGTTGCCGATACGTGGCTCAGCCTGGCGACGCACTGTACGTCTCTCGTTCTTCCGCTTCTCCGACACCTCGTTCCCAGGCTCTGCCTGGGAACGTTCGAACGGAGAGGCGGTCGGCGCCGAAGCGGTCCTGCTGTGCACCAGCTTCGTTCCTGAAGAGGATGGCCCGCCGACTCAAGATCCGTGGCAGCTAGAGTTGTCGATGCCGTCGTCGAAGATCTCGCACGAATCATAAGAAGAGAGGTAGTCCACAACGTTCAGCGTCACGCACGCTTCGCAGCGGGTCTGCGTGCTGATGCACGCCGCGAGGTCGGCACCCGTCTTGTTTCCGCAGTCGAAGCTGTGCGGCAGCGGATTGGTGACAGGGGCCACGCAGTCCTTCTCCATCGCGCTCGTCACCCTTGCGTTCCGCTTGGCGAGTTTCGCGCCCGGATCGAGCTTGGCCGGATCGATGATACACGCGAGCAGACCGCTGCTGTCGACGATTTGATCCATCCCTGTCGCTTTGAGTCCGCTCTTCTTACACTTGTTGAAGCTCTTCAAGTAGAAGTCCAAGAGCTTCGCGGTCTGCTTGATGACGGTGTTCTGGCATTTGCAGCCAGACTCGGCGGGAGCGTCCGTACACTTCACGATGTCGGTCGCGAAATCCCCCAATAATGTAGAGGCCAATCCTTGCGCACCCGACTCTGCCGAGTTGACCGTAAACCCCGCATCCGTCGGTCCGATCGTCGGCGCTATCGCGCATTTGGAGGTCGCTGCCGCGGTGGCCTTTGCCATCGCTTCGTCTACCGCCACTGAGTTGGTGATGCATGCGTATGGATCCAGCGAACCCGGGTCCTCGGCATAGGCTTTCACGCATTTCGCCAATTCCTTGAATTGCGTGGCGGAGACCTTCGCCGCGCCCTTGTTCAATGTGTTGATGCAGACTTGTTGCTCCTTACTCTGCTGGCCCGCGGCTGATCCCGGGCTCGAGAAAGACAGCGCCAGTAACATACCGACTGCGACGGTTCGTGGTGTTCTCATGATCGTTCCTCCATGCTTTGGGTTGCCGTGTTTCACCGTACTCTCCTCTCTTTCATGCTTCCTTCTCATCCGCGGCGTCGGCCGGAGCCCCCATGTTCTGGGCCAACATATGGTCCAGAAAGGCGAGCATCTCTTGCCGAGTGGAAAACCGCCCTTGGCGGCCGGAAGCGAGATGCTCGATCTGTCCGACGAAATGCCCGAGGGCAGGACTCGAATCGCGGCCGAGCTGCACCACGAAGGCGTAGTGAGCGGGCAGCGGTGCAAGCGCCCGCTCGCTGGCCGACGACGCTTTAGTCTGGCGTGGGCTCATGCCAGGGTGAATAGCCCGGCCGCCGCAGTTGAGTCTCGAAAGTCTCGGATAGGTTTCGTATAAGCCTCACATGAATCGACACCGTGCGTTTTGAGCGTCGACCTACGATCGAACGAATCCCACAAGAAGCCGTCTCCTTTGGGCCGTTCCGCATAGATCCACGCAGTGGTGGGTTGTGGTTGGACGGCGCGCGCGTGCACCTCAGGCCTAAGACCTGGGAGGTCCTTTGCCTGCTGGTGGCCAACCCAGGCCGCTTGCTGACCAAAGACGATGTCCTGGATGCCGTATGGGCAGGGGCTTCGGTGAGTGACACGATGCCGAGCATTTCCGTGGCCGAGCTCCGCCGCGCGCTGCAAGACGATGCCAAGCGGCCACGCTATATCGAAACCGTTCATGGCCGTGGCTTCCGCTTCATTGCTGACCTCGTTGACCTCGCCGGCCTCACGCAAGCGCACGCCGCAAGCGAATTGCCCGGCGCAGAGACGGATCTGGCGCCCCACTTGGGGGCACATGGCGAGACTCCGTTCGTGGGGCGTGCCGCGGAGCTCGCTCGGCTCGACGACCTGATTGTGCGTGGCGATCCACAGTGCCGGGTCATGCTGGTCTGCGGTGATCCCGGCATCGGCAAGACAACCTTGGTCAATCACTTCCTCTCGTCGTTCGTCTCTCGTCGTGTGCCGCTCGCAGGAAGACGCCCTAGGTCTGATCCTCAGCCGAGCGATGTACCCGAAACCACGCGCGACGTTCTTGTCGGACGCGGCCAGTGCCTGGCCCATTTCGGCGAGGGTCATCCGCATCTACCGATCTTTGGTGCCCTGCGGAGTATGTGCAGCGGGCGCGCACAAGTGCTGGCGCTGTTACGCGCGACGGCGCCGAGCTGGCTGGGCCGTCTGCCCGACCTCGTGTCGACGGCGGAACTCGACAAATTACGCCATAGCACCGCGACCTCATTGCCGACGCGTGTTCTTGATGAGATGGTGGCTCTTGTTCGTGCCGTAGGACCCTTGGTGTGGGTTCTCGAAGATATGCATTGGGCGGATGAGGCGACTCTCGAGCTGATAACCCTACTTGCAGAGAACCTGACGCTCGCAGACTTTCGCGTGATCGGCACTGTGCGACTCGCCGAGGCGGTGGGCCGGGCTCATCCCGTAACGCGGATGCGACGCGAGCTTCTGCGCCGCAACCGCTGCCGCGAGATCCTTCTGGAAGGGCTGAGCGAGTCCGACGTCGAGCAGTATCTGTCTGGCCGACTGCGAGGAATGTCCTATCCCGATTGGCTAGCGAAGCGCCTGCTCACACACAGCAACGGTAATCCATTCTTTCTGGCCCACACGGTAGACCAACTGCAGAGCAAAGGCGGACTGCGGCTTTCGGGGGAACTTGCCGAGGTCGATCAAGCGCGTCTCGAAGCGGCACTCGATACAATCCCCGAGACATTGCGCGACCTCATTCAAGAGGACATCGAAAGACTCGACGAAGCGCAGCAACGTATCCTCGGCGCGGCAAGTGTCGCAGGCCTCGAAGTCGATGCGGCCATGGTTGCGGCCGCCTCAGGCACCGATGTGGAGGCGAGCGACACAACCTGCGCGGAGCTGGCTCGGCGAACGCCTTTTCTACAGCGCGTTGGCGAGACCACCTGGCCCGACGGCACTGTGAGCGGGCGGTACGCGTTCCGCCACGCGCTCTATCAGAAGGTGCTGTACGAAAACCTGCCGCCGGCGGCACGGCGTGCGTCGCACTGTCGCATCGGGCGTGCCCTGGTGGCCGCCTATGGTGAGGGAGCAAGCGACAACGCAACCGTAGTTGCCGATCACTTCGAGCGCGGCGGCGACAAGGACCAAGCCGTCACCTACCATTTGTTGGCGGCGCGCGTGTCGAGCAAGCGTTACGCGTCGCGCGAGGCAGCTTTGCATCTGCGGCGTGCTCTGACTCTGCTGCCGTTCACGACGAACGACCGCGAGCGGCGTGAGGCGGTGATTCTTGCCGAGCTTGGGAAGGTGTTACCTGCCTTGCAGGGCTTCGGCGATCCCGCCTTGCATGAGCTGTACATACGAGCGCGAACTCTGCGCACGCAGGGAGCGGACGCGAGCAGCGAGGCGTCTCTACTCATCGGGCATCTGTTGGCCAATCTGATGCAACGGCGACCGCAGCCGGCCGAGGAGCTGGCGCGAGAAATGCTCGAGATGACATCCCACGCGGCCGATCCTGCGACACGAGCGCGCGCCGAGATACTGATGGGCGCGGTGCTTTACCACCAAGGGGATCTCGCCGGGACGATGGATCACGCCGACCGCGCCCTGACCCTCGCACCACAGACTTTGACGTTCGGGCCGTTGGATCTTCATTGCGGCGCGCTAGTGATGAGCGGTGCTGCTCTGTGGCAGGCGGGAGATCCCGACGCGGGGCTTGCACGCGCCGTGCTTGGGTTGAATGCGTCAGACAGCAACACCCATCCGTTCAACCGCGTCATCGCCTTGCAACCGTTGCTCGCCATCCATCAGTGGCGCGGCGATGTCGGCGCCGCGATCACAATGGCTCGTGAGCTAGCGACCAGCGTGGACGAACAAGGGATCGTGCAAGCCGAGGCGTGTGCGCTGCTGATCGAGGGCTGGACGTTGTTCGAGAGTGGAACTCATGCGGCAGCCGCTGGGAGGATAGAGAAAGGATTGGAGGCTTTGCGTGCGCACGGCACGATGATGCAATCTGTCTATTTGCTCAGTGTCGCCATCGAAGTCATGGTCGGGCTCGGACGTGTGCAAGAGGCGGGTTCGCTGCTGCACGAGGCCGCCGGGTTGATTGAGGATGGCGCGGCACGCTGGTGGGAACCCGAGCTGCACCGCTGGCGTGGAGTGCTCCTTTGCCTGCCCGAGCCGGGAGCAGGAAACAGCGAAGCTGCTGCCTGCTTCCAAGCGTCACTGGATCTCGCCACATTGCAAGGCTCTGCCTCCCTCTACTTGCGTACGGCCACCAGCCTAGCGCGTATGCGGCAAAGCCAGCGACGACACGCCGAAGCGCGACGCATTGTCGAGAGGGCACTGCTCGGGATTCGCGGCGGCGCGGACACGCGCGACGTGCAAGCGGCGCAGGGCTTACTGGCGGCCGTTGAACGGCCAAGCGGGTAGCGAGGCTCTTGCCTTGGTATCGTCGCCGGCGCTGCCGCTGTTGCTCTCTACAAACTGTGGCGTTTGGAACCTTGCTTCCAGAGAACATGCCAAGTTAGCGTCGCAATCGCCTGCCGCCTCGTAGACCTGTCCCGAGTATCGCGTATCGAAACATCACAAGCCGCCGCGGACGGCGCGGGCTGCTAGAAGAGTGGGCTTATTACTATCGTAAGAGTCGCCGCTCCCGGAGTACACGGTCCACGCGAGATCCAAACCGTATTCCGGATAGCTAACGGAGGTAATAGCCGACCAGTAGCTTTCCAGCGCCGTGCTCCCGAATGCCGGGTCGATGCACGGACTCCCGCTGCCACATCCCGGCACGCTCAGATCAACGATCCCCCTCAGCTCCTGCATCGTCGGCAAGCGCCAGTCGCAGTGGCCGGTAAAGCAGGGCGTGACGATAGCGGTACTGTTGAATGATGTCCCGGCGTTCAGCGTGCCGAGGAGACCCGTGAACGCCGTCCCGTTCGGGGTAGTCGAGTCGTTGTCGGCCCATGTATACCGGTTGTCCTTGTGGTGGATCCCGGCGAGAGTGTCCTTCTTCTCCCACACCAGCCCCGTGTTCAGATCGCTCACCGTGCCGTCGCCGTTATCGATGTAGCGGCACTTCGTGCCGGCATCCGACGCCTTGGTGTCGGCCTTGGTCAACGCCGTTATGAACTTCGTCTGACACTCTGCCGACTCGTCGGTTTTGCCGACGATGGCACCCGACGAGTTCTTCGCCAAACAACTTTTCAGCTTGCCCTGCGCCTTGAGCTTCGCCTGCTGGCATTTCTGCTGGGGCGTCACCGCTGCCTGTGCCGTTCCGACCCACAGCAGCGTTGCACACGCCGCCACCCTTGCAATGCTGTTGCTCGTCATGATCCTGCTCCTTTTGTATCTTGCCACACGCTATCCGCGCTCCAGCGGCACGTTGGCCTCTGGTCGGTTCATGCGAGATCGAATAGCCCGGAAGACGCAGGGGAGTCTCGAAGGTTGCCTATAAGTTTCGCATAAGTTCCATAGGGGGCCCCGTGGGTAGCGCTTGCGCTAGGCTGTGGCGATCGATGATCCGATAGCGCTGGGGCGGGTATGAATCACATGGTATCAGCCGCGCGGGGGGGCGGTGAGGCAATCGCGACCATTGAGGCGAGCGCACGGGACTCCCACCACTTCGCGCCTTGCCGGCGCGCCGACTCGATAGCCCGTTCTAGGTACTGCGCAATTTCCTTCTCCGCACCTGTTCGCGACTGGTGCAGTGCCTCGGCTCGCAAGCGCCAGAACTCGGGTTCGACCATTCGGTCGTCGGTTGCCTCGACCCATTCCAGTCCGCTGACAACGACCAACTCGCATTCATTGTATTGCTTGGCTGCGAGCAGGCAGTCCGCAAGGTGGAGTAGGCTCACCCCGTACTGCATTGACAGGCCGTATTCTTGGCAAAGTGCCGCACCACTCCGCGCCGCGGCGAGGCCCGTTTCCAATTCTCCGTTGCACACCTGCACCCAGCCGAGAATCCCATGCGCAGCGGTGCTCCAGAAGGGAAAATCATGGGCATCCGCAAGCTGCGTCACCGCTTGCGCGTGGGATGCCGCCTCGGCTCGCTCGCCCAGATACATTGCCAACTCGGCGGCATTGAAAAGCGCCCAAGCTCGATCGTACACAAAGCCGCCGGCCTTGGCGCGTTCGACCGCGGTGTTGCTTGCCGATCGTGCTTCATTCGGAAAGCCCAACATCAGAAGGGTCTGGGAATACGCGCAGAGTGACGCGGTGCGCATGTCTGGACGCATCTCGCGAATCAGGGAACCATCAACCTCGAGCGCACGCTCAAAGAGAGAACGCGCTTCGACCAGGCCTCCCGTACGCCGCAGAACTGTTGCCAGGCTCGCTTGCGCATGGAATGAGACCGCTGGAACCTGCATGCGATCGGCGATTGCCAGCGCTCGCCGGCTAAGCTCCTCTGCTTTCGCGAATCTCGCCCGCACAAAGTACAAGTACGCCGCCCCGGTAAGCACCAGCACCTGCATGGGCCCTTCGGGAGCCAGCTCGGCAAGGGCGCACGCCTTCTCGAACGACGCCTCGATTTCGGAAGGCTCAACGCCCCTGATTTGGCTCAGGGCACGCGCAAGCTCGATGTGTAGCAAGATCCCGGTCGGATCGTCGTTGCCTTCCTTTGCCGACACGAGCAACCGCAACGCTCGGGAGATCAGCTCGACGGCGTTGGCGGGAGCACTACGCTCCAAGGATCGCGCGGCGGCGGCCCGCAGATGCATGATCGCTTGCATGAAATCGCCACCGCGCTCGTAGTGCGAAGCCAGATGCTCCGCGATGCGATGGGAATCGCTGCCATGCACCCGGGTCAGCCATTGCGCCAGACGCAGATGCATTTGCGCGGCCTCTGCTCGCGGGATTTGTTGGTAAATTACTTCGCGGTGCAGCGCATGAACGAAGGCGAACCCCGACGAAATCTCGCCGTTGGGAGTACGCACCGGGCGAGCCTCACGTAGAAGATCCCCGCGGGCCGCAAGCTGGGCAGCGCGGCGGCGTCGACTTGATCCTTGTGGGGCGCCGACGATCGGTTGGTGGAACCAAGGTGTTGATCCCCCACGCCGAGACGTACCGCAGCGCCAACATGACAACACGGTTCATCCGTTACGTGGACTTCGTCGCGCACAAGTCCGGCGCTCCGGACCCAACGATCTTCAATGTGCCGGCCGGTTGCCCGTGAACATAGAGAGAAAGGAGAAAGCCAGATGACAACGAATCTTCGTACCTTCGTCTGTGCTCTTGGGCTGATGGCCACGAGCCTGGTGGAAACAACGCCAGCATTTGCCGCCACGCCGGTCGCGCAGAAGGACTACTTTGCATTCCCCGAGACGACCACCACGCCCCTGGAGGTTCTAAAGAACGACAGCGACGCGGATGGTGACGAGCTGACGATCACCTCGGTCAGCGGTGCCGGGCTTTCGATCGCGCCGGATGGTCGCTCGCTGTATTTCGACCGCTCCGCCGCGCCGCCACTTCCCTACGCTACGGGATCGTACGTCGTTTCCGACGGCGCCACCACGGCTGCCGCGGATGTGGGCCTTGCGACGGCAAGGCGGGCACCCAAGCCAGGGGCGTCTTTTCCCGCGGCGGCCATCAGCAAGCTCTTCGTGATTGATCCGGTCAACAACTTCCACGACTTCACCAACATCTATTATGATTCCCATGCCCAGCGGCAACGCGTCGACATCACGTTTACCAATCCAAACGAAACACCGCTGAGCATCGAGATCTTCCTCTTCCCATCGGAAGGAGTCTCGTATCGCGTCGCTCCCCTGCCCGGAGGTGGGTTCAATTGCTTCAGCGGTGCCTACTACACTCCGCTTGCGCCATTCAACCTAACCAACGCTCTGTTTCTTGGATACGAGAAGGTTGCCGGCAGGAAGCTCGAGCGCTGGAGGCTCGAGACCGACTTGACCTACGATGTCTACACCGGTCGCCGGCAGTCGATCGGCGGAACGAAGGTGTTCGTCCCGCATACGATTCATTCCTACGCGAAGAGTAATCCGGGGGTACTCGCGACCCTCCTGATGTATTCTGACCACGTCGTGTACCCGCAAGGGTTGCCCGACCAGAGTGTCTTCGACCTACCGGCAGAGTGCCCGCCGTTACCGCCCACACCGTAGGGCTACAACTGACCACAGCTTCGCCTCCCGGGCGAAGCTCAGCGGCGAGGCGTGCGGTCGATCTGTCAGGAGAGATCGACCGGCTCGCTTAATCGTGGGCACCGGTAGGCCTTGCTGCCGCAATACATCGACGTGCTCAGCCATCCCCCAACGCGCTCTGTAGATGCAGTCTTCGACCGAATGGCCAATGCCCGTGAAACCCTTCAGCGACGCCTCTGAAACCCAGCAGGTTGCCCGCAAGCCTGAGCGGCCGAGTTCGCAGCCTCCGCCTCTCGCACAGGGCGCCTCTAGCCGATCCTAGCCCTAGGGCTAACGCATTGTGTTGCTTTCGGGGGTGAGGTAAGGCGGGCGCCCTTACTACGAGAGGTGATCGCATGGGATTTCAGGTTGTTTGTATTTCACGGACGTTGGCGGCGGGTGGCGAGGTTGTGGGGCGCACGGTGTCGCAGCGTTTAGGCTACCAGTACGTCGATGAAGAGATCATTGCGGCGGCGGCGGCGAAGGCGCAGGTCGACGTCAAGGCAGTGGAAGCTGCCGAACACAAGCAGCCCTTCATTCAGCGGTTGATCGAGTCCTTGGCCGATGCGCATGGGGCTGGAGATCTGGGTTTCACTACCGGCATGCCGATGCAGCTTTACACCCATCTCGACTTGCCGCGTCCGCCGGTTGCGGAGGACTACCGCTCTTTGATTCGTTCGAGCATTCACGAGATCGCTACCCGCGGCCGCGCGGTCATCGTGGCACACGCAGCATCGATGGCACTGGCGGGAATGGCGGGGGTTCTTCGGGTTCTGATCACGGCACCGGAAGAAACGCGGGCGCGCCGGCTCCATGAAGCCAACCCTTCGCAATCCGAAGCTCAGGCCCTGGCGGCGATCCACAACTCCGACCGCGAGCGCCGCGACTACTTCCGACTTTTCTATCACGTCAAAGAAGAGCTGCCGACGCACTACGACGTGGTCGTAAACACCGAGGTCTTGCTACCCGAGCAGGCGGTGGCGCTCATTCTAGACCTCGCCCAAGCGTGAAGTGATGGCGCCGTGCCCGCATAGGTGGTTCCTGGCCTGCTTAGCTCTGGCCATGGCAGGGTGCACGACACCGGCTTGGGCCAGCGATGTCGCCGCCGCTGCCCGCGATGGTTCAGCTCCCGCGTTGGCAGAGATTGCGGTGCAAGGTCTGCGTGACTTCGGCCGCGGGATCTTTGAAGTTATTGCGGTAACAGCGGGGGGCGAGCGCGACGAGACACACGTCGACGGCCAAAAGTACAAGCGCCACATCCATATCGTCGAGCTACGCGCAACGGTGCGTTACACGGCGGATGTAACCGTTTCGACGAGGGAGGAGTTGCGCGCGGCAGTGGGCGCTCCGGGCTGGACCTTAGAGCAGTCGCTCCTAGAGCTGGATCGCTTGCTGACTCTAGGTCCAGGCGTGCACTCAGTCGGCAGCAGGGAAGAGCTGCACGTGCAGGCTGCTCTCGGCCGCCGGCAAGCAGGTTGGTACTTGCGCACGATAGAGGCAGTCGGACCGAAAGAGGACCCGAACGGTCCGCAGCCCTAATGGCAGTTACAGCTCCTGCCTCGAATACCGGTTTGTCGAAGCGTGCTCGCATCCGAGCGCGCGGGCAGGCCGCCGTCGGTCTTCTGGTTCTGACTATCGGTGCGAATCTGCTCACGCTGTCGTCGTGGCGCCTGTTGCTGTTGGCACTGCTGGTCGCAACCGTCGGTGGCGCAGTGTTCCTGCGCGGGTTTCTCCTGTCGCGCCATCCGGATGGGGTGTTGTTCCGCAAGCGCAAGGAGATTGTTCTGGCTGTCGCATCGACACTGTTCTTCGCACTCCTGGTTTCGGTGGCAGGCGTCCTCGTGCGCCTGCCTGCCAATGCACGGTTCGCCAACTCCAATGACCGTTACGACGCCGATCTTGGTTGGACCGGCAACACCGATGCAACTACCATCGGGCAGCGGCGTATGGCGATCGATGCGACCAAGCAGCATGTGTTGTTCATTGGAGATTCTGTGTTGTACGGGTACGGTCTTCGAGGTGAGAATGAAACATTTGCTAACATTTTAAATAGTGAGTACCTATCCCACTATCAAGCCCTGAACGGTGCAGTATCCGGGTACTCCGTCGATCAGTACTACATTACAATGCAACGGGAGCTGGCACGGTTGCAGCCGAAGGTCGTTGTCGTGGGAGTGTTTGCCGGCAACGACTTCCAGCTCACGGCGCGCGATTACGGATGGGGGCACAGCAAGCCGTTTTTCGACCTTCGCGACGGCAAGCTCGTGCGGCTGAGCGGAGATCTGACGCGCGACAACTGCATCGACCGGCTCGCGCAGAGCTTGTTGTTTGGCTTCCTCTGGTCGTATCGCGACTTCGCGGAGAGCGCCCTAGAACTCTTCTGTCAGACGCGTGAACTCGACGAAGTGGCCGAGGAAGCGGTGGAGCGCCAGTTGTTTGCGGAGATGGTGCAGTTGGCCACGGCGCATGGCTCGCGCATTCTCTTCCTGCTTCTTCCTGACATGAACGACTTTCCAAACGTCGGCGACGACTTTTATTTGCGCTACTACTCGCGCTACTCCGATCTCAAGGGAATCATCCAAGACGGGGGCTACGATCTAATGGAGAATATCGTCCCGTTGGCAAGGGAGCGTGTGGACCCGCACGAACTGTACATCGACACGGCGCATTTGAACGCCCGCGGCCACCGCATCATGGCCAAGGCCTTGGCCCGGGAGCTGCGTGAGCGCTACGGCATTGACGGCTAGCCGCATGAGTTCACGTTCCGAGGCGGTCGATTAGGCCGTTGAGTTGGTCGAGGGAGTAGTACTCGATCTCGATGCGGCCGGCACCGTTGCGGCGGGTGGCGATTCTTACCTTGGTGCCGAGGTGTTCGGTGAGGAGATTCTCGGCGGCTCGCAAGTCGGCATCTACTGCGGGAACACGAGTTTGTTTGGCAAGCTTTTCTGCTTGGCGGACATTGAGGCGCTGGGCAACAATTGAGTTCGCAAGATCGATGGTTTGCTCTGTAGAACTTAGGTTTATCAAGGTCCTCGCATGACCTGCGGAAAGCTCTCCCGATTCTATCTTGCGTACAACTTCGTCGGGTAGTTGCAGGAGCCGTAAGGCATTGGAGACCGTGGATCGGTCTTTGCCAACCCGCTGTGCGATTTGGTCGTGAGCCAAATGGAAATCTTCGCTGAGCCGACGATAAGCGCGGGCTTCTTCGATCGGGTTGAGGTTCTCGCGCTGGATGTTTTCAATCAGGGCCAGTTCCAAGGCCTCGCGGTCATCGACGGCGCGAATAATTACCGGGACCTTCTCCAAGGCAAGCTTGTGAGCCGCACGGAAGCGGCGCTCGCCGGCGATTAGCTCGTAGCCATCGCCGCTAGGCCGAACCAACAAAGGTTGCAGAATTCCTTTTTCGCGAATGGAGTTGGCCAGGTCGTCGATGGCAGATTCCGCAAACATCTGGCGGGGCTGTACACGACTCGGCTGAATCGCCGCTAGCGGTACTAGCGAGCTATCTTCCGAAGGTTTGTTGGGCTCGAAAGCTCCCGGTATGAGAGCCCCCAAACCTCTTCCGAGAGCACGACGCTTGGCTACTTCCATCCGCTACCTCCTCTCCTCATCCGTTGCTCTAGCGACCGCAGTCTCTTCTGGTACCGGTGTCGGCGTTGCGGACTTCTCTGCTGTCTCCCCGGGTCCGCTAGGGTTTGATCCGCGGCGCTCGAGAAATTCTTGCGCCAGGGCTCGGTACGCCTCGGCACCGCGCGAAAGCGTGTCGTAGATCACCGCCGGCAAGCCGTAGCTGGGCGATTCACTGAGGCGAACATTGCGTGGAATGATTGTACGAAAGACTTCCTTGGGGAAATGTTCCTGCACTTCCGCGCTCACTTGGTGCGCCAAGCTGTTGCGGGTATCGAACATGGTCAGCACCAAGCCCTCGATCTCTAGCCCTTGGTTCAACCGCTTCCGGATCAGCTCTATGGTTTCCATCAGTGCGCTCAACCCTTCCAAGGCGTAGTACTCGCACTGCAAGGGGATAAGGACCGAATCTGCCGCCGTCAGGCCGTTGATGGTGAGGAGGCCAAGAGAGGGAGGGCAGTCGA
Organism: uncultured Binatia bacterium (SeqCode); assembly: GCA_964528465.1. GTDB lineage: Bacteria > Desulfobacterota > Binatia > HRBIN30 > HRBIN30 > CAZGSN01. The sequence goes on along the minus strand of CAZGSN010000165.1, from coordinate 5,738 downwards.
CCAGGATAAATTCGAAGGCGTCACGGATGGTTCCAAGAACTTGCGCCAGACGCTGCTCGCGCGCCATGAGCGGCACCAACTCGATTTCTGCCCCAGTGAGGTCGCGCGAAGCCGGCAATGCGGTGAGACCGTCCACGGCAGTGGCACACAATGCTTCCTTCGCCTCGTGCTCGCCCAACAACACCTCGTACGTCGACGGTGCTTCCGAATTGGGTTGGGCGCCAACCCCGCTGCTGGAACTACCCTGCGGGTCGAGATCTACCAACAGAACCTTGTGCCCCAACAGCGCCAAGGCCGCAGAGAGATTTACTGCGGTAGTAGTTTTTCCAACCCCACCCTTTTGATTGGCAATACAGATGATGCGACCCAAGACTACTACTCCCCAATGAAACGGATCGACGGCTTCTAGCACGAGGACAGAAGACGAGGGAAGCGTTTCACGTGAAACTCACCGCACTGGTTTGTCATTGCAAGCTAGAAGCCTGAACCACCGAGGCACAGCGGCCACGGCCGCAACTAAACTCCGGAACTTGCAATCCTCGCGCTGTTCTTTGTGCCTCTGTGGCAAAACTTTCTTCCAGCTCGGGCGAGCTCAAGAGCGGGTGTACTTGACGATCAGTCGTTCGCCGTAGCCGGGCAGGGTGTACTCGTGAATCTGCGGACCAAGAAGGCTTTTGTGGGGCCGGCACTCGGCGTGACCGCGCGGGCCCTTCATTGCCAGAACGTACCCGCCAGGCGCCAAGAGGCTCTCCGCCAGATCGAGCAGATCGACGAGAGCACCAAGAGCGCGCGACGTGATCACCTGTGCCGAGCCACCAGAGGACTCTGCCAGGGTCTCGGCCCTTGCTTCGCTTACCTCGGCGTTCTCTATCTTCGATTGCCGGAGAGCCTCGCGCAAGAAATTGGCTCGCTTGCGGCGCGATTCGACCAACACGACATGCATGTCGGGTCGGACAATTGCGAGCGGCACACCGGGGAATCCGGCACCGCTACCGACATCCATCAGGATACCAGCCTTCTCTGAAAAATGTTCGATCAAGGAAAAGGAATCGGCAATGTGTTCGTTGATGATCTGCGCTGGGGTAGAGGCGGCCGTTAGGGAAATGTGGGTTCGCCAATGCAGCAAGGTTTCGACATAGGCTGTAAGCTGCTCGACGGCGTGTTGGCTCAGATAGAGGCCGAAGATGCTTGCTGCTTGCCTCAACTCGCCTGCGAGATCCGCGTCTTTCACCTGGCGCTCGTTCGCCGGAGATGAACCGAAAGGAGCGACAGAGCCACGGGGGTTAGGCCGGGGATCCGAGCTGCCTGACCCAGCGACAGCGGGCGCACCTGGGCTAGCTTTTCCCGGCATTCTCGGGAAAGGCCCGCTACCCGGTCGTAGTCCAGGCCATCGGGAATCTTGGCGTGTTCGAGCTTGCGGAAACGGTCCACGGCCTGGTGCTGGCGACGCACATAGCCTGCATACTTCACCGAGGTCTCGACCTGCGCGGCAATGTCCACCTCAACCGGCACGACATCACCACCAGCAAGCGCAACGACATCGGCATAGGTGAGTTCCGGGCGGCGCAGGAGCTGAGCCATGGTGGTCGTTTCCGTCAGCTCGCTAGTGCCTAGCTTCGTCAGCAGTTCTGCGGTTCGCGGCGAGGGTTCAACCGACCGGGATTCCAAGCGGGAGATCTCCAGGGCTACGGCATCGGCTTTTGCTTGGACTCGCCGATAGGCAGCATCGTCCACGGCGCCGATTTCGTGCGCCAATCCGGTCAGCCGCGAATCGGCATTGTCCTCACGCAGAAGCAGCCGGTACTCAGCCCGCGAGGTGAACATACGGTAGGGCTCACCACCGACCCCCTTGGTCACCAAATCATCAATAAGAACACCGATGTAGGCTTGATCGCGGGCCAAGACGATGGGCTCTTGTCCACGCACTTGACGGGCTGCGTTGATACCTGCCATCAGCCCCTGGGCGGCGGCTTCCTCGTAGCCGGTGGTACCGTTGATCTGTCCTGCATGGAAGAGTCCGCGCACCAATTTGGTCTGCAGCGATGGCAGCAACTGCGTAGGATCGGCGTAGTCGTATTCGATAGCGTACCCAGGCCGCATGACCGCAGCGTTTTCTAGGCCTGCTATCGAATGCACCATCTCGATTTGGATTTCGAGAGGCAGGCTGGTGGAGAGACCGTTCGGATAGACCTCTACAGTGTCGCGTCCTTCCGGCTCGAGAAAAATCTGGTGGCGGTCCTTGTCGGCAAAGCGGACGATCTTGTCCTCGATCGAGGGACAGTAGCGCGGCCCACGACTGTTGATACGGCCGCTGTAGATGGCCGATCGGTGTAGGGCTCTGCGAATGGCCTCATGGGTGCGCGAGTTGGTGTAGGTGATGTGGCAAGGGATCTGGCTCTGCTCAATTGCCGTAGTCGAAAAAGAAAACGGTTTTGGGGGATCATCCCCGGGCTGAACCTCAAGGCCGCCCACGTCGATACTGCGGGAATCCAGGCGTGGGCACGTGCCGGTCTTCAACCGGCCTACTCGAAAACCCAGCTCGGCGAGTTGTTCGCTGACACCGGTGGCGGCGAAGTCACCGGCTCGCCCCGCGGACATGGTGCGATCCCCGATGTGAATGAGGCCATTGAGGAAGGTGCCCGTGGTGAGGATGACGGAGCGCCCTTCGATCCGTTCGCCCATTTGTGTTTCCACACCGTGGACGGCTCCATCCGCCACGATCAGCTTGTCGACGCTTCCTTGATAAATCGTCAGCCCCGGCGTGGATTCCAAGCGAATTTTCATCCGCTGGCGGTACAAAGCCTTGTCGGCCTGTGCTCGCGAGGCGCGAACTGCCGGACCTTTCTTGGTGTTGAGTTGGCGGAATTGGATGCCGGTGGCGTCGATGGCACGCGCCATCTCACCACCCAAAGCATCGATCTCCTTAACCAAGTGCCCCTTGCCAATCCCGCCGATTGCCGGATTGCACGACATCTGACCGATATGGTCGAGATTCAGCGTGATTAGGAGGGTGTCCGCCCCAAGGCGCACGGCGGCGAGAGCCGCTTCAATCCCGGCATGGCCGGCACCGACTACGATCACATCAAAGCAGTGTGAGAACGGTCCGTTCATCCTTAGGCCTCGTGTTTCACGTGAAACTAGCTCAACTAGCGACTACTTCCCAACGCAGAATTCTTTGAAGATACGATCGAGCACATCCTCGTTGGTGACAGCCCCAGTGATCGAGGACAGATGGTCGAGCGCGTCTTGAATATCCACGGCGATCAGATCGCACGGCTGCCCCTCTGTAATGGATTGTCGGACCAACGCAAGGCTATCGCGAGCACAGGCCAGGGCGACTTGATGCCGAGCCCGGGTGATCACCGGCGTACCGTGTACCGGAGCGATGAGATTGGCGGCTTGGCCGATGGCGGTTCGTAGGTCCTCCATGCCGTGATGAAGTACCGCTGAGATCGCGAGGCAAGGATCTCCGTTCAAGAATTCTTCGAGGTCCGAGAGCTGCTTGGGCAAGTCGGACTTGTTCAAGACGAGGACTCGTGGCGACTCTTGGGTTGCTTGCAGGATGGAGCGATCTTGTTCGGTCAGAGGTTGCGAGGCATCAAGCACAACGAGCAACAGATTAGCTTCGCGGATACTGGCCTGAGTCCGCTGCATGCCAACCGCTTCGACCGGGTCGGCTAAGAGCTGATCGCGCAGGCCGGCGGTGTCGGCGAGCACGAGTGGAGTTCCGGCCAAGTTGATTGATTCCTCGATGACGTCACGAGTCGTACCGGCGTGGGGAGTGACAATGGCGCGCTCCTCGCCAAGCAGAGCATTCAGTAGGCTCGACTTGCCAACGTTGGGGCGCCCGACGATGACAACCCGCAAACCGTCACGGATGAGCTTGCCGTGCTCGTAGGTCGACAGCAGCTTTTCCAGAGGTTGTTCAATAGTCGCGAGCTGCGCCAAGAGTTCCTCTGTGGCGATCGTGAAGTCTTCTTCTGAAAAATCGATTTGCGCTTCCACCAAAGCCTTCAGGCGGGTCGCTTGTTCGCGAAGCTCATGAATTACAGTCGACAGGGCACCGGACAGTTGGCGAACGGCCAGGCCGGCAGCTTGCGGGGTACGCGCTTGAACGGCATCAATCACTGCCTCCGCCTGGGCAAGATCAACCCGGCCATTGAGGAAGGCCCGTTTCGTGAATTCCCCGGGTTCGGCCAGGCGAGCCCCACCGATCAAAACCGCTTGCAGCACTTGCTGAAGGATCACCGGGCTACCATGACAATGGAGCTCAGCCACATCTTCCCCCGTGTAACTGTGGGGGGCACGCATCAGCACAGCAAGTCCGCGGTCGAGTTCCCCACCCGACGGCTTGCTTACGATGCCGTAGTAGAGTCGATGGGACACCCACTCTTCTACCGGGTGAGAACCGCTAAAGACGCTTTCTACGATGCCTTGTGAAGCGGGGCCACTGACCCGAACCACGCCGACCCCGGACGATCCTGCTGCTGTAGCAATCGCAGCAATCGTATCGTCAGCGTACATAACCGGGGAAAAGGTTGGGCGTTCGACTCCAACGGTATGGGTGGGTGTCCTGCGTGTCGCCTGAGCAGCACCCCTACGGTTGGTTTACTCGAATTCCTGTTCGTTGAACGTTGCTCCCTTGGGAATGATCACCAGACGCCGCAAGAATCCACTTCCCGTGCTGCGCGTGGTCAACGACGTATCGCCTTGCAGTGCAAGATGGACGATGCGACGGTCCTGCGGCGGCATGGGGTTAAGAATAATGGGCTTACCCTTGCGCTTCGCCTGTTGGGCCATCCGCTGGCCGAGTTCTTCTAACGAACCGCGGCGGCGGGCTCGGTACTGGTTGGCATCGACGACGACGCGAGGCGCATGATCGTCATCGCGCAGCAAGACGCGATTGATCACGTACTCCAGGGCATCGAGCATCTGACCATGGCGACCGATCAAGATACCGCTGGTATCGCCGTTTATCTCCAGGACTAACCCTTCCTCGGCAGACCGCACCACCACCTCGGCATCCACTCCAATATGGGCAATGATGTCGCGCAGCAATTGCGCTCCGCGCTCGGCCAGGTCTTGCGAGGTGGTGGCTGCTGGTTCGGTGCTGGCAGGTGAGGCAGCATCGGGCGCCGCTCCTACTGGCCGCCGCGTTGCCCGTACCCGTGCCTGACGGTTTCCTACCAGCCCTAGCAACCCCCGCGAAGGGTTCTCCAGGATTTCAACCTCTACCTCGTCGCGGGTTGCCTGCAACTCGCGCGCGGCCGCGTCGATGGCCTCCTCGATGGTTGCGCCGGTTGCTTCGATGGAATCCATGACCTGCCTATCTCCACTCACGTGTTTTGTCGATTCATGTAGTACTGTTGAGCGATGGTAAGTACGTTGTTCACCAGCCAATACAAAGAAAGACCAGAGGGAAAATTTACAAACATTACCGTAAACATAATCGGCATGATCATCATGACTTGCCGCTGCTGCGGATCGGCACTGCTCGGAGTCATCCACTGTTGCACGAACATGCTGGCGCCCATCAGCAAAGTGAGCACGGGAATCCCTGGATTGTGCACGAAGGGGATGGCCAAGCTGCCTAGCCGGTCGGGTGCAGAAAGATCATTGATCCACAAGAAAAAGGGTGCGTGGCGCAACTCGACGGTGTTCATCAGCGCGGTGTACAAGCCAAAGAACACCGGCAATTGCAGCAGCATCGGCAGGCACCCGCCCAGCGGATTGACCTT
>CAZGSN010000164.1:0-10529 GCA_964528465.1 uncultured Binatia bacterium (SeqCode) | reverse complement strand
CAATGCGATGCGTCAGCGTGGAGGAGTAGCTTCTCCAATCTCTTTGTTCCTCCGACCTACAGCCTACGGTCTACAGCCTACAGCCTGCGCGGCCCGCTCCGGCCCTTCAAGCTTTGGTTGCGGCCACGAGGCCGCGCTATGTAGGTGGACGCGGAAGACGTGTTGTCAGCGCTTTGCTGGAAGCGCGCAACTATCGCCTTCGCGGTCGGCGACGGCATGCTCGATTGCCGCCAAGAGCTGCGGCTGCGCAGGGGCGCCGTGCACCAGCATCCGCTTCAGAAGCCCACCTTTCGAAGCCACCAGGATTCCATCGAGCAGCACATCGAATTGCCCGAATCCGCCTTCCTCGATGTCTACATGAGCGTCGAAACGCTGGCGGAGTTCAGCCGCCAATTCGTCCGCACGTTGCCTGTAGCCACACGGCCCGCAGTAGAGGATTCGAAACACCATGACTGGCGGTATCGCCCGATTCGTCGCGGAGTACAACGGGACTCCGACTCGACTGGTGAATGGCTAGCGAGCCCAGATTGCGCTTTCGGGGACCGACAAACAGGGACGGACAGCATGGGTAGAAATTGCCGTGCTCCTCGCGTACGACAGCGCTGACCAGGTGCCATCGCGCTGGCGGTGCTTTGCGTTGGAGGAATCGAATGCCTGCTTCTCTCGAACAAGTCCGTGCCCGTGTCGCCTCGCAGAAGGTGTTGCTGCCGTCCCTCTACGGTTCGATCCACTTCGATCAAATTCCGGAACGATTTACCGAGGACGCGTCCCAGGCAATGGTGAAGGATCGCGCGCCGATGGGTGTGGAGATGACGGACTACGAACTCGAGCTGGTGCGCGCTTACACGATGCTGGGCGACATCGTTGCCGATGCCTATGCCGCATTGATGCCCAAGTACAGCTTCCGCCGCTTGGTCGACATGCTGCGCCAAGCCTGTGATCAGGGTGTCGAGCGCGTTGCCGATGCCCCCCCGGAGTTGGTGGCTTTCCTGCGCGACATGGAGAGGACCCCGGATTGGGTCGACATGGATTTGGTGCGCGAGGGCGCGCGCTTGGATCTCAATGCCACAGCCAATGTTGCCCCGTATGCCATCCGCGGTGCGTTCATCGCCACCTTCGTCAACAAGTATTCGGCGCTGCCGATGGCCTTGACCGGGACACTCAGCAACGAGACCGCGGCGCGGCGTGTACGCGAAACCGCACACTTCTTCGCCTGTACCGTGTTGCCAGGTGCGCTCGAGCGCCGCGGGGAGGGATTTAGAGCCGCGGCGATGGTGCGGCTGATGCACTCGATGGTGCGCGTCAACGTCTTGCGATCGGGGCGCTGGGATGCCTCGGTCTATGGCGTGCCGATTCCACAGGTCGACCAGATGCCGGCCGGCTTGATTCCGATCTTCCTGCTTGCCTTCCGCATGTTGCGCGAGGGCCGGCGCGAGTTTACTCCCGGCGAGCGCGCCCAGGTCGAACTGGCGCGCTATCGCTGCTTCCTTCTCGGTCTGCCGGAAGATCTGTTGGTCGATACCCCGGAGGGCATTGTGCGCATGATGACGGCGCGCAACACGACCCTGCGGGATGGCTTTGACGATGAGACCTGCGGCTCGCTGATCCGAGCGACGCTGGCCGCGTATCTGCCGCAAGATCAAAGTCTGGTCAGCCAGCTCTACGATCTATGCGAGCGTCGCTTTGCCAAGTTGGTGTTCGTCGAACACTTCCTGGGTGGTAACCGCGACCTTGCTGCGAGCATGGGGGTGGAAATCGGCGTCGACGATGTGCTGGTCGGTACACTCGTGGGAGCAGGAATCACATTGCAGATGAAGGCGTTTGAGGTTGCGGAATCGATCCCGGTTGTTCGCGATGTCGCTTCGTGGATTCTTGCGAAGCGAGTCGAGCAACAGATCGAAGGCTACGGCCACGCTCGCTTCACCACCGATGCCTCGAAATATCGGCCAACTGCCGCCGCTGCGTGAGCGAGGGAGGCAGCTACCGATTCCACGGCTGTCCTCGTTGCCGATGTTGGCTACCTACTGCCGCGCCGTAAAAGTCCAATCGGAAAGTTGTACACACGGCGGCTGATGCGTTCGACGCGGGGGTGCATCGGGATCAGTAGGCTGCGCTGTGCTTGTTGGGGATAGAGGCCGAGGAAGCTCTTGAGCGCCCCCACGCCGCGGGCATGGTCCTCGATCGGTACGACTCGACCGTTGGCACTGAGCCCGAGATCGCATTCCATCCCTCGCGGGGTGCGCCAGAAATACGCGCCGCAGGCTTTGCCTGCATGGCCGTAGGTCTGGCGGATTTCAGACAGCACAGACGCTTCGAACGGTCGGCCGAAGTGCGGTGCGTTGACGCCTAGCGCAGCAGTGGTAAGCAGGCGTCACGAATGGGGGGATGGATTGGCGAGAAGGAGAAGCAAATGGCGGTGGCTAGAGTTACGGAAATTCGCGCCTCCTCCTCCGAGGGGTTTCAGGAGGCCGTGCTGGAAGGGCTGCGACGGGCGCGCAAGACGCTGCGCGGCATCACCGGACTCGAAATTCTCGGCAAGCGGGTGAAGGTGGCGGACAACAAAATCGTCGAGTACCGCGTCGACATGAAGCTGGTCTTCATCTTGGAGGATTGAAAATGGCGGTTGCCAGACAGACTCAAATCATTGGTGCCTCTCCGCATAGTTGGGAGGATGCCGTGCGCCAGGCTCTCGAGCGAGCCAACAAGACGCTGCGCAACATCACCGGCCTCGAAGTGATCAAGGAGAACGCGGCAATCGAAGATGGCAAGATCGTCGAGTATCGGGCGACTCTGCTGGTAACCTTCGTTCTCGACAAGTAGAGCCTGGGGTGTCGTTGCCCGACGAGGCTCGTAGGCTTCCCGAGAGAGCGTGAAAATGGCTAGCGCCGACCTACCGCAACGCATGACCGCGCTGGATGCGAGTTTCCTCTACCTGGAGCGACCCAACGCCTTACTACACGTCGGGGCTATCTTCACCTTTGCCCGCAAGATCGAGCTGCCGCGCTTGGTCGCCTACATGGCGGAGCGAATCGCACTGGTGCCGCGCTACGCACAGCGTGCCGTCATGGTGCCGCTGAACCTCAACCACCCGGTTTGGGAGAACGATCCGGATTTCGAGATTCACGACCACGTCATCCACCACCACTTGCACGGTAAGGGGAAGGACGAGGATCTGGCGCGCCTGTGCGCCAAGCTCTTTGCCGAGCCGCTCGATCGTCAGCGCCCGCTGTGGGAGATGCACATCATCGATGGGTACGGCGAGGGCTGTGCCCTCCTTTCCAAGACCCATCACGCCATGATCGACGGCGCCAGCGGCGTGCAGCTCACGAATCTTTTGTTGGACCCCAGCCCCAAGCCGAGCACCTTGCCGAAGCGATTTTTACCGAAAGCCGATGGCCTGTCGCATCCGATCCAGCGTGCGGCTGCCGCAGTTGCCGATCGCCTTAGCACTCAGCTCGGCTTGGTTTCGGCGGTTGCCACTGCCTTGGCACAGCCGCAGCGCGTGCTTGCCGAAGCTCGCGAGACGGTCGATGCGTTTAGCACGCTGACGCGCAGCCTGGCGGAAGCGCCGCGCCCTGCCGTGTTCAATGGCGAGCTGAGCCAGCGGCGCGACCTGGCGTGGGCTCCGCTATCGCTTGCGGAGATTCGCGCCATCAAGGGGCGTCTGGGCGGTACGGTCAACGACGTCATCTTGTCGATCATCGCGGGTGGGCTGAGACAGTACCTGATCGAACTCGGCGAGCAGGTAGGCAGTACCGTGCTCAAAGCGGTGATCCCGGTGAGTGTGCGCGGGGAGAGCGAGCGCCAACACCTGGGCAATCGCGTGTCGACTTTGCTGGCGCCGCTGCCGCTGGGTGTGGCGGACCCGGTGGAACGCTTACGCCAGATTTCGGCGGCCACGGAGCTGCTCAAGGAAAGCGGCCAGAGCCGTCAGTTGCAGCGCTTGCTGGGGCTGGCGGAATTGCTGCCGCCGATTCTGCAGGCTCCTTTGGCGGCGTTGCAAGATCAACTGGCACCAGCCAATACCATCTGCACGAACGTGCCCGGTCCGGGTGAGACACGCTACCTGCTTGGCGAACCGGTCCAGCTCATGGTGCCACTGGTTCCACTCGGTGCGCGTATAGGCCTTGGCTTTGCGATTTTGAGCTATGCGAACCAAATCACCATTGGCATCAATGCCGATGCTGGCTTGGTGGCGAACGCCTGGCGGGTCGCTCAGGCCCTGCAACATTCCTTCGAAGAACTGTGGCAAGCAACCGGCTTGGAACGCCGACAGGAACCGGCTCGCGTTGAATCTGCTCTCCAACGCCGGGCTCGCCTGGGCGCGCACCGCTAGGGTCGTCTCGTTTCTCTACACTCCGTTTTCTGACGTTTCCCCATGCAGCGTGTTTCCTTTCTTGCCCTGTGTCTGCTGGTGGTACTGGCGCTCGATGTTGGACGCTCCCTGTCCGCACGCCGTACGATTCGTGGAACCGTAGCAACGGGGGCAGGCATCGACAAAACAACCTCGGCTGCCGGAGATTTGCAGCCCGGAGCACGCATCTACGAACAACAGTGCGCACGTTGTCATGGAGTGGAAGGGAAGGGCGACGGCCCCGTGGCCGCGTGGTTGCGGCCGCGGCCGCGCGACTTCACTCGCGGTATCTTCAAGCTGCGCTCGACGCGCAGTGGTGAGCCACCGACACTGAGCGACCTGCGTGCAACGATCAAGAACGGAATGCCCGGTAGCTCGATGCCGGCGTTCGCTGATCTTCTTAGCGACGAGGAGATCGAGTTGGTGACGGAGCATGTGCGGCGTTTGGGCCCGCACGCGGCGTGGAGCGAGGAGACGCTCCGCATTGCCATTCCCGAAGGGGAAGCGGTAAGCGAACACGGTGCCAAGCTCTTCGTAGATCTGGGCTGCCCTGCCTGCCACGGCAAAGACGGGCGGGGCGATGGCGCCGCGGCCTCGGCGTTGAAGGATGTATGGCAGCAGCCAGCACCACCACGTGATTTGACCGCACCATGGACCTTCCGCGGCGGTTCGACGCGCGCAGCCATCTACCGTGCCATTGCCCTAGGTTTGGGGGGCACGCCAATGCCTGGGTACCTCGAAGGGGCAAGTGCGCAGGATGTTCTCGACGTGACCGCCTACGTCCAGAGCATGGCACGCACGCCGCCTTGGGCGGGTGGGGATCAAGGCAAGCCCACAGTATTGGGGAACGACCCGATTCAGCGTGGGCGGTATCTTGTGCGCACGAGCATGTGTGGTTCCTGCCATTCGACGCAGGACGGCAACGGCGTTTGGAACGACGATCTTGCGGGGGGCGCCCGCATCGACCTTGGCGGGCATGGCGTGTTCTATGCCTCCAATCTTACCTCGGATGCGGAGAGTGGTATTGGCGAGCGGCGCTTGGAGGAACTCGCACTGGCAATTCAAACGGGGCACACGCGACGTGGCCGCCTGAGTTTTCTGGCAATGCCGTGGATATTGTATGGATTGTGGGAGCCCAGCGACGCGCTAGCGGTGGCAACCTATCTGAAGGCCCTGCCGGCCGTACGCAATTTCGTTCCTGCGCCGGCGCACTACGGATTCATCGAAACGGTGGCGCGCAAGCTCGCCTACGGTTGGCCCGCCACGGTGCCGGAGAGCACCCGCTACGACTTTCGGAACTTCGGAAGCCAGCAGCCGCACCCAACGACTTCGCAGCTTCTGCCGTGGGGACAGATCGCGATGCTGTTGCTCGGCCTGCTTGCGTTGTTTCGCATTCCCGCGACAGCCGATGCCGAGGGTACCCGCAGTAGTGCGGTACTAGTTGCCTGCGTGGTGAGTACCGTGGTGGCGGGTGTCGCTGCCTTGGTTGTGTACTGGTACCCCGCCCTGAACGCCTTACCGGCTCGCTCTATGGCCGACGGCTTCGCCGCTGGGGTACCCGCAGTGCAAGCTTCCAACAGCCCCGAGCAAACTGAGCTGCTGCAGCGGGGGCGTGGGCTGTTCATTACGTCGTGTGCCTATTGCCACAACGGCAACGGTAGCGGAGGGGGCCGCGTCGACGGAGCCGGTTTCGGGAGCGTCTGGTCCGCCAATCTAACCAACCATGCGACTGGTCTGGCGGAGCGGAAGGATGCTGACATTCTGCGAGCGATAAGCAGCGGCATCTCCCATCGCGGCCAGCCGATCGACCCGCAAGCCATGCCGTGGCCCAATTTCTCCAACCTCTCCGCGGAAGACCAGCACGCTCTGCTTGCATTCATCCGCACCCTCCCTGGAATCGACAGACCGCTACCACAGCCGCCCAAGGCTACGGCCGAAGCCGAAGAGGGGATTACCTTTTGGACATCGAAAGCGGACACGACGCCGTTGCCTTGAGCGGCGAGGCACACTCCAGGCTTTGCCCGCCATTTCGCGTTTCCGTTGGATGCGGACCGAGAGCGGCCTGTCTCCAATGACGAATCCTCAATGTTTGTAGGCAGTGGAGACGCCGCGCCCTCGCGGCGCATCAGAAGAATTGCTTGCCTAATCGAATTGGCAGGTAAAGCCGCGCAATCTTGCCGGCAAGTGCCTTGAGGGAAGCCATGATACCGTCACCCGCCACACTCTCCGGCAGGGATCTCTTCGTTTACGGCACTCTCATGGATGCCAAGATCCAAGCCGAGCTGCTGGGGCGTCGCCTACGGTGCAGTCGCGCCATGCTCTTTGGTTTCCGGCGTACTGCTCTGCCGTGCTGCTATCCCTACGTGCAGCGCGATAGGACGGCGCGCGTCGAAGGGCTGTTGCTACGCAACCTATCGAGTGCGGAGCTTGCAGTGCTGGATGCCTACGAAGAGGAAGGGATACTCTACAGCCGGCAGCGTGTGACCGTCCGCGTCGGCGAGGTTACGTACCATGCCTGGACGTATGTCGGCATCGTCGAGGCACTACACGGTATTCGCAGCCGGCGCTTCGACGACAACCGGGCAATGCTTGCCGGCAAAGTGATGGGCGCGCCGGTCACCGGATGAATACGATGGGATGACCGGCGACGAGCAAGGGTGTTAGCTCGTGGTGATCCGTTGTTAGGAGCAGTCCTCCACGCCCTTCGGCCAGAGCGACAGCAATGCAATCCGCCAGCGAAATACGCCGCCAGTGCGCCTTAAGCTTGCCGGCTCCCTCAATGAGGTCATGTAAGAGCTGCGTCTCCACCGTGATTCCGAGGATTTGAGGTCAGTCCACAGATCGTGCAACTCAACCGAGGAATCGCGACGCACGGCATCGTAGTAGACCTCGCAGAGATTGATCGCGTGTACGATCACCTCGACTTGCGGATCGGTAAGGCATGCTCTGACCTGGTCCGCGCCGTCCTCGCCGCGCTGAAGCGCAATCACCGCGCACGCGTCGAGAACCACCATTCGCTCACTCATCCGGATTCTCGTGACCTGCCTCGATCGCGATCTCCTCTTCCTTGAGATGAGCAAACTCGTCACTGCTGCTCAATCGTTGGCGCCACCGTGCCTGGACGGCCACAAGTCTTTGGTCCTGTTCTTCCGCGGACAGGTCGCGAAACGCCGGGCTCAGGGCAGGCGCATTGATGATCACGATAAGCTCATGACGGCCAAGCGGAATAGATTCCGGCAGCTTCAGCGTAACCGTCCGATCGGGCGGCACGTTGCAGGTCAGGCTCACAGTGTGCATACGGTTCCTCCTCGATTGCTTGCTGGGATTTAGCACGAAGACGCGTTCGTTGCCTCACGTTCCCAGCAAACCCGGGTGGTTCAGGAAGCAGAACAGCTTGCTGCACTGAGAACGAACCAGTGAGTCTTGCTTGCAGGATCGCTGCCTTCTCAGCGCTGGGTGCCGACGGGGTGCCGATCTCCACACTCGAGGGTCAGCGCCGCCCTGGCTGGCGCTCAATTCGCCGAGGCCACAGGCTGAGGCTCGGGCCACGGCTGGCCGTTCTCGCTGAGGTGCGACAGCCAGCCCCGAAGCGCCACTTGAAGCTCGCGAACGGCGGCCTCCGGTGTTTCGGCGAGTCCGGAGAGGCCCGGAACATCGTTGCACTCCGCCACATACTCTTGATCTTCGGTGGACCAAAACACGCGATAGGTATATCGGGGGATCTCCATGGCTCTCTCCTACTTCGCGGCGATGATACCAAGTGCTTCGGCCATTCGCAGCATTTGTTTGACCTGATACGGCTTGGCCTTGCCGCTGCTGCCTTCCTGCAAGTTCAGCGGGTGCGGGAAGCGGTCTCGGATCTTTGTGCCTTCTGGATGCGTGAATATGTGGTGGCTGCCCTCGATGCGTACGCGATGGAACCCGAGCTGCTCGGCGATTCGAAGGGCGTCGGAAAAGCGAAGGTCCTGGGGGCGTCGCCGGGCGCGCGTCAGGAGGTAATCGTCAAGTGGCATTCCTTCTTCTCTTTTCGGGCAAGAGCCTTGTTTCGCTCGGGCGCTTCCTCGTAGGCTACGCCTACCCTTACCACCCGCACCTTGCGGATCAACGTCGGCAACCCGGAAGCGATCCGCTTCAAGGCAATCGCGCAGGTGATTGACGCGATGGCGTCTCGACATGCCATGCTGGACCACTTCAGGGTGCGCCACCGCAAGCTTCACAGCCTCAGGCACACCTATGCAAGCTTGATGATCGAACAGAAGGGCATTGAGCTGCATTTCTTGCAGCAGCAGCTCGGGCACCATAGCCCTGCCTTCACCCTGAGCGTGTACGGTTACTTGATCCCGAGGGACCGGCGCAGCGAGGTAGCTTTCTTGACGAACTGGTTCCCGCTCAGCACCAAACGGCACCCTATCGGCACCCTGAAACTTTCACGTCGGACGACGAAATAGAGGAAAGCCCTATAACCGCAGACGGATACAGGGCTTTCTTGAATGCGCCCGGGGTGATTCGAACACCCGACCCACTGGTTCGAAGCCAGTTGCTCTAGTCCAACTGAGCTACGGGCGCATACGCGGGGAGGGGGCGTGAAAGCGCAAAGACGGGGGCGAATCAAGGCAAGGCTCGGTTCTCCAGTGTGCCGGTGCGGGGCGCAGCGTTCCGAAAATCAGACGCGCTAGCCTAGGGGAAGCGTGGGGGTTTCAGGATGTTCCGTCCAGCGAAGGCGAATTGGACGTTAGCGCCGGATCTGGGGTTCGGTTGGCGGCTTGCAGGCTTGCGCGAGGAGAAGCCGAGACTTCCTGCACGCTGCTGAAGCTCTTTGACTAAGCCGTCTCGCGGCGCGGGCAGACCGTGGGTTTGACGCCGACGTAGGCCATACATTGATTGCAGGGTTCGCAGAGGCCGCGGGTGGTGGTGCCGGCTTGCATGCGGCGGACCAGGTCGGGCTCGCGAATTAGAGCGCGGCCGAGGGCGATGAAGTCGAAGCCCTCGTCGATAGCCCGGCACATAGTGTCGAGTCGGGTGACGCCGCCAAGCAACATGAGCGGCAGCTTGAGCGCGGCCCGAAAGCGGCGCGCCGAGGCGAGAAAGAAGGCTTCCTCGAAACTGTAACTGCGCAGCACGTAGGGCATCACTAAGCGCATCAGCCAGCGTTTGAAGGCTGTCGACTGCAAGGCCGCTATCTCGGCGACGGGGGTGTGGCCGCGCATCAGGAACATTGGCGTCTTGGTCGTGTGTCCGCCGGTAAGCTGAATGGCGTCGAGGCATGCGTCGGCTTCGAATAGGGTTGCCACGCGCAGGCCTTCCTCCAGCGTCAAGCCGCCAGCAAAGCCATCTTCCATGTTGAGCTTGATGTAGACCGCGGCCTTTGTCCCCACCGCGTCGCGCACGGCTTGTACTACCTGGCGGGGGAAACGAGAGCGGTTGTCGATGTCACCACCATGCTCGTCGCGGCGGCGGTTGTTGTACGGCGACAGGAACTGGCTCAACAAATAGCCATGGCCGACGTGCACCTCGATGGCGTCGAAACCAGCCTGGACTGCGAGCCGGGCGCCACGGCCAAAGTCCTCCAAGAGGCGCTTGAGATCGCCGGCGGTTAGCTCGCGCGACCACGTCAGGCCCTTCGGGGCAAACATGGCGCTAGGCCCTAGCGGTCGCGTGCCGGTAGCATGCGGGTCGGCAAACCAGTCGGCATGCCCAAGCTGAAGCGCAGCGCCGGCGCCAGCCGCGTGCATCGCATCGGTGAAACGATGCAACCCCGGGAGCGCTTCTTCGCGCATCCAGATTTGATCAGGGAAGGTGCGCCCATCTGCCGAAGCGGAGCAGTAGGCAAGGGTGCACATGCCGACACCCCCGAGTGCAAATTCGCGATGCCAAGCGATGAGCTCGTCGGTAACCAGGCCGCCCTGGGCACGCGTCTCGTAGGTAGCGCATTTGATGGTGCGGTTGCGTAGTTCGATCGGTCCTAAACGCGCGGGGGAGAACAACCGCTCGCGTGCTGCTGTAGCCTCGGTCATACCGGTGCTGTATCCGCAGCGAGCCGCTCAGGTCAATGCAGGCCGCAGCCAGTCCGTGGGTTTGTCGGCTGCACGGTCTAGCTTTTCGCGTACGCGTTAGTGCTGGGAACGACGCCCCCCGTACTGGCAAACCGGCGCACCGGGCACCTCCAGATCCGGCG
>CAZGSN010000163.1:0-1541 GCA_964528465.1 uncultured Binatia bacterium (SeqCode) | reverse complement strand
CGCCTGGCGCAGACGTCTTTGGCCTCACACAGGTGTTGCTGCTTGGGGCAGTGGCGCGGGGCTGTACCCCGCATGAATGTAGGCGAAACCCGATTGCGACCGCGCCAGGTTTGCCCTGGACTGCGGCAGAACCGTGGCTGGCGCACGTTGCCAGGATGCTGTCCAAACGATTGACTACAGGCTTACAGATATCTCCGAGCCTTGCGGCTGCCGGCGTCGAGGAGATCAGTCCGGCTCTTGCGCTCGCCGTTGCGAGGATAGGGCGATGCGTTTACGGGCATCAAGCGGGCTGACGCAGCCAGCGTGGAAAACTATTCGGGGTCCGGCAATTCGCTCCACGATGGCAATGAGATATTCGGCGCACTGCGCGAATCACCAGACTCGGGGATGAGACAGCCGCACAATTGCACAAGTTCCGCAGAAACCAATGGAGGGTCCGCGCCAGATCTTCGCTGGCCGATTGGCACGGATAGGTGAACTTTGGGGCAGGGAATGTTAGTAGTGCTAACGAGTTCGCATTGGCAAGTCGAGACAGGCAGCTTACCCACCGCCGCGCATTGCGTGCGTGATAGGCGCCGCACGCGCGTCCGTGGATAAGTCTTGTTACTTCAAACATCCGTGATGAACATGGCGATCCCTTTCAACCGAGACGTGTTAGCCAGATGACGACCATAAAGGCTGAGGTTTGGCTTAACAGGCTGTTGAAATTCGACCGAATTCGCGGAGCCCGACCATCATGACGAGTCCATTGAATGCGAAGCGAGATTGAGAGAATGGCATTTCGTAACTCATGGCGTAGCAAATCGACGCATCGATGCGGTTTTGCTGCCTCATTGTGGCGCTCCTTGCGGCACCGCGAACAGTATTCGAGCCATCCTTGTGAGATTGCTCGCCACCATCGTCAGCTTGAAGTGCAGATCGACCCGCTGCAAGCCTCGGAAGACCGTCTGCCGGATGCGTCCCACCGTCTTGCCCCAGCCAAAGTGCTCTTCGATGCGCTTGCGGATGGTTTGGCTCAATCGGTAGCCCATGTGCCGCGTCGTGCGTCCGTCGATGGCGCTGCCACCGCGCCGGCTATCGTTCTGGGCGACGTGAGGCGTGACTTTGCGCTCGCGACAGGCGGCGATGAAGTCGGCCGTGTCGTACGCCTTGTCCGCACCCACCGTCTTAGCGTGGTCGCCTGGCACGCTGTCGAGCATGGCCAGCGCTGCCGTGCGTTCGCCCGTGCCGTCAGCATGGGTGACCACGGCACCAACCACCAGGCCGTGGCGGTTCTCCATCAAGGCATGCCCCTGGTAGCACAGGATCGAGGCCGTGTTGTGGCTCTTCCGGTACAGACGGGCATCCGGATCGGTCTGGCTCGCATGGGTGTCGTTGCTGCGCGGCCTGCCTTTCCAGTCGGCCTGGGCATTACGGCCGCCGCCCGTGGGCGTCTGGTCGTTCGAGCCGTCTTTCGGGCGGAAGCTCTTCTGGCTGGCCCACGCCTGGATCAGGGTGCCATCGACCGAGAAGTGCTCCTTGGAGAGCAGGCCCTTCTCGTC
>CAZGSN010000162.1:0-15017 GCA_964528465.1 uncultured Binatia bacterium (SeqCode) | reverse complement strand
CTTCGACCTCGAGGTGGCCAACGCCAGCATGTACGACGGGGCTTCGGCAACCGCAGAGGCGGTGCTGATGGCTTCGCGCCTGCGTCCGAAGCGAAGGCGCGTCCTCGTGTCCCGCGCTCTGCACCCGCAGTATCGGCAAGTCATCACCTCTTATCTGGAGGGCTGCGGCGACGTGGAGATTGTCGAGGTGCCGTTTGCCGCCGACGGGCGCAGCGACTGTGATTGGTTGGCCAAGCACATCGACGAACAGACGGCCGCCGTGCTTGTCGGCTATCCCAACTTCTTCGGCGTCGTGGAAGATCTCGCGACCATTGCCGCACTCGCGCATGGCAAGGATGCCTTGCTGATCACCGCGACGGCCGAGCCGTTGGCCTTGGGTATCCTCAAGGCTCCCGGCAGCTATGGCACCGACATTGCCGTTGCCGAGGGCCAAAGCTTGGGCATCCCGGTTTCCTACGGCGGACCGGGTGTCGGCTTGTTTGCCACCCGCAATCAGTTCGTGCGCACCATGCCCGGTCGTCTCGCCGGCGAGGCTTACGACGGGGCCGGGCGCCGCGGGTATGTGCTGACCTTGGCAACGCGCGAGCAGCATATCCGCCGCGAGAAGGCCACCTCCAACATCTGCACCAATCAAGGATTGATGTCCCTGGCGTTTACCGTGCACGTGTCGACGCTGGGTAAGTCAGGCCTACATCGCCTGGCAGTGGCCAACACCGCGGCTGCGCATCAGGTGGCGCACGATCTCAAGCAGGTCGGTTGCAAGCAGATGTTTGATGGCCCGTTCTTCAACGAGGTAGTGGTTACCAAGAAGGGTGCCAAAGAGCGTTGGGACAAGGCATGTGCGAACGACTTGATCGCCGGCTTGCCACTGGAGCGTTGGTACCCAGAGCTGAAGGATGCGCTGCTTCTTTGCGTGACCGAGGTGCACGACGAAGCGGCACGCCGGCAACTGGTGGAAGCATTGCGATGAGTTCCATTCGTAACAAGCAGGCCGGCCTCCTCTTGGATGAGCCGTTGATTTTCGAACGCAGTCGTCCACAGCGGCATGGCTACGACGTGCTGGGCGGTGACGAAGATGCCTCCAAGTATCTTCCCGCCGACCTTTTGCGCGAGCCCATTGCTGGGATGCCCGAGGTCAGCGAACCCGAGGTGCTGCGCCATTTCCTGCGCCTATCGCAGTGGAACTACGGTACGGCCACGACCTTCTATCCGCTTGGCTCTTGCACGATGAAGTACAACCCCGTGGCCGACGAGGCGGTGGCGCGCCTGGCCGGTTTTGCCGCCCTGCATCCCTTGGTGCCCGACGAAGCCGCACAGGGGGCTTTGCAGGTGATTGCTGCGGTGGAGCAGATGCTGGCCGAGGTTACCGGAATGGATGCGGTGACTCTGCAGCCAGCCGCTGGTGCGCAGGGTGAACTCACCGGCGTCAAGATGATCCGCGCCTACCATTTGGATCGCGGCAATGCGCGCAAGAAGATTCTCATCCCTGCCAGTGCGCACGGCACCAATCCCGCCAGCGCAGCTTTGTGCGGGTATTCGACGGTGCAGGTCGAAGGCAACCGCATTGGCTTGATCGAGGCGGCGTCGGTGCAACGCGCCATGGACGACGACGTTGCGGCACTGATGATCACCAATCCCAATACCATCGGCTTGTTCGAGCGCGAGATCCTACAGGTGGCCGAGGTGGTGCACGCTCGCGGCGGCTTGGTTTATTTGGATGGAGCCAATCTCAACGCCCTCATGGGTGTTGCCAAGCCAGCACATATGGGAGCGGACGTCATGCAGATCAATCTGCACAAGACGTTCTCCACACCGCACGGCGGTGGCGGGCCGGGTTCGGGTCCAGTGGCCGTGCGTGACAATCTAGCCCCATACTTGCCGACGCCTCGGCTCGTGCGCCGCGGTGAGAGCTTGAGCTGGAGTGAAGACTTCCCCAAATCCGTCGGCCGCGTGCGTTCCTTCCACGGCAACTTCGGCATGCATGTCCGCGCCCTTGCTTACATGCTGGCCCTAGGTGGTGACGGCCTGACGCGCGCAACACAGATGGCGGTGCTCAGCGCCAATTACATCCGCCGCCGTCTGGAGGGCACCTACCACCTGGCCTTCCCGGCCATGTGCATGCATGAGTGTGTGTTCACCGACAAGAACCTCGATGCTCACGGAGTGAAGACGCTAGACGTTGCCAAGCGCCTGCTCGACTACGGATTCTACGCCCCGACCATCTACTTTCCGCTGGTCGTCAACGGCGCCCTCATGATCGAGCCGACGGAAACCGAAAGTAAGGAAACACTCGACGAGTTCATTGATGCGATGTTGAAGATTGCAGAGGAAGCAGCGGCGAATCCCGACACTTTGCACGACGCACCGACCCAAACCCCGGTCGGTCGCCTCGACGAAGCCCGCGCCGCCCGCAGACCAGTGTTACGCTGGGCGCCTCCTGCCGACTGATACGCATGGATGTCGTCACGGCTACGGTGATTCTGTAGGGCGGTCCTTGTGGCAGCCTGCGGATTGGCAGCGCTCGGTTAAAACCACGCCCACCATGGGGCATCTTCTGGGTTGCCGCGGTCGACGAGGATGTTGCGATTGCTGAGCAGCGTCCCTTCGACGCGGCGTAGTTCGGCGAGGTCGGTGTTGTAACGAGTGAGGGCCTCCACCTCCAAGAAGCGGGCTTGTGTGAGCTTGTCTTGGAAGTCGAGTAGGTCCTTGGTGGTAGCGAGGCCTACGTCGTAGCGGGCTTGTTGATTGCGCACGTTCTCCTCAGCCAGCTCCCGTGCCAGACGCGTTGCGTCGATGCTGCGCAAATCGGTGTCGACGTTGCTCACCGCGGTGGTGACCTCGAGGGTGACGTTTTCCTGCAGCTTCTGCAGGGAGAGCTTGGATTGTTGCAGGTCCACATTGGCGCGCGAGTAATCGGCGCGTGCTTGTGCGTTGTTCAAGGGGACCTCGATCACAGCGCCAGCCGAGTAGTTGTAGAAACGCCCGTCGGGCAGCAGATCCAGAGCGCGGCTGTAGCCACCATTAAGCCGCTGCGGGGCTTGAGCGGTACCACTACCGAACGATACATCCGGCGTTCCGCCGGCCGTCGAGTTTACACCAATGTCGCCGACAAAATTGAAGCGCGGCAACAATTGATTCTCCGCCACCTTGCGTTGTAGCCCGCGACCATTCAGGTCAAGACGAGCCGCACGAATCTCAGGTCTCTGCTGTAACGCGGCGTTGAGGCTTTCTTCCAGGCTGATCTTGACCGGGGTGGCACTCGGCTTGTCCTGCGGGTCCACCATGATCAGGTTCGCCGCCTGCGGATCGCGAGCGTTGATCAGAGCGCGCAAATTGTCACGGGCAACGTGTCGGGCATTGACGACACGAATAAGCGTCGAATCCCGTCGCGCCACTTCGCTCTGTGCCTCTAGGACTGCGGTGCGTGGCAGGGCGCCAACATTGAATTTCCCCTGGTTCTGCCGCAGCAACTCCTGGGCGAGCGCCAGACCCTGCTCCTGTACGGTCACACTCTGGCTGGCCAGAACGAGCGCCCAGTAGGCGCGCTCGACTGCTGCAACCAGCACGGCGATACCGGCGGCGTATTGATGGTACGTCGCATCCTCTGTGTTCTGTGCAATCTGAACCTGCAATGTGGAGTAGCGCCACCCAAAATCACGCAGCAGCGACTGCACCAGCGATAGGTGCAAGCTGGTGGTGTATTTGGGGACCAGCAAGTTCGCGATCGACGGGTTTGTCTTCTGACGGCTATTGGTCCACTTGAGTTCGACCTGTCCCCCGGTCAACAGCGTCTTGCGGAGGCCGCCGTTGACCGAGAAGTTTTGCGTAAAGAGAGAAGGCGAATCGCCTGCTGTAAGGGTTGTGGTCGCCGGTTGGACCAGGCGATCCCGGGTAACATCGGCGAAGAACTTCGGATCGAATATCGAGCGTGCCTTGCGCACTCCGGCCGTCGCCGCCACCGGCCCGAGGCGCTGAATCTGCAGGTCGGTGTTGTTCGTGAGGGCGAGGGCGATGCATTCGTTGAGGGTGGTGACGGGGGCGCCATCAGTGCCGAGTAGAAGGCCATAGCGATCGGAGGCATTGCGGGCGTCGCGGACATCTTCCGGAACCCCGTCGCTCCATTGATGCCCAAAGACATTGAGCACATTGGGAGTATCGTCCAAGAGCCGGACATCGCTTGCCGCGGGGGCCTGCGCCTCAGTGGCTCCCACTGGTTGCGCCGCAGCGATCGCGGCTACGATCAACACAACTCCCCATCGTCGCATAACCATCCTCCGTAATTGCACGCGCCTAGCCCCAATGCCGGTCAGTCAAGGAAGCCAATCCGCAGTCTCCTCGCCTCGGATTTCCCCCGCTTCTCGTTCCCAGGCTCTGCCTGGGAACGCTCGTCTTCGAGGCTCTGCCTCGAAGGGCGGCTGTGGTGGGGATTCGACGACAGCCTCTCTGTGCCGCAAGCAAGCACCGGGAACCCTTCCAATCAAAGCGAGGCAGAGCCTCGCCGGACCCGTTCCCAGGCAGAGCCTGGGAACGAGAGTGGAGAGGAGTTTGCTTGCGTTTCCTCGTCATTCGAGCCTCAACCGACCAGGATTGCGGACTAGCACGAAGAAGCGCCCGGATCACGCGCGGGTGCGGCCGTTCGACAACGCCGGCAAATGCGCCGCCAGGTTGCGGCCCCACGAACGCAGGCGTTCTACAGGCTTCCATCCACCTAAGTCGTCAAACAGAGAGTAGGCCACCGGGGTGAGCAGCAGGCTCAGCAGCAGGCACAAGGACTGCCCGCCAATGATGACCTTGGCCATCGAGGCGCGAGAGGCGGAGCCCGGGCCTTGCCCCATGGCAATGGGAATCATACCTGCCACCAGCATCACCGTCGTCATCAAGATTGGGCGCAGCCGCACGTGATTGGCTTTCAAGATCGCCGCGTCGCGTGCCATGCCCTGCGCCCGCAGGGTGTTGGTGTAGTCGATCTGCAGGATGCCGTTTTTCTTGACGATGCCGAAGAGCATAAACAGGCCGAGAACGCTGTAGATGTTGAGCGTGTTGCCCAGCAGGAGCAGGGACAGCAAGGCGAAGGGAATGGACAGAGGCACGGCCAGCAGAATCGTGATCGGGTGCAGGAAGCTTTCGAACTGCGCCGCCAAGATCATGTACATGAAGATCAAGCTCAGCAGGAAAGCGACGCCGAAGTTGGAATTGGACTCGCGTAACGCCTTGGCTCGGCCTTCCATTTCGTAGTGGTACTGCGGAGGCAGGTCGAGTCCTTGCAGGACGGGGCGAATCTTGTCGATGGCGTGCGACAGGGCCACACCCTGCAAGTTGGCGACGACGGTTACCTTGCGCTGGCGGTTGAAGCGATCGATCTGTGCCGGGCCGCGTTCCTCACTGAGGGTCGCCAGGTTGGAAAGATTCACGAGTTCTCCCGTAGGCGTGGCGATCGTCATGTCTCCCAGCGCCTCGGCATCGTTGCGATTGCGATGCTGCGCTCGCAGCCAAACATCATACTGCTCCTGGTCTTCCTTGTACTTGGTGACCGGCTCGCCGCCGACCAGGGTGCGTAGGGTCGCGGCTACATCCTGTACCTTGATGCCGAAATCCGAGGCCTTCTGACGATTGATGTTGACCCGCATCTCCGGCTGCCGCACCGACAAGGTGGTATCGACGTCGACGATTCCCGGAACCCGGCGCATACCGTCCATGATCTGATGCGAGTAGCGGTCGAGCTTCTCTAGGTTGGGACCCGTCAGCAAGATCTCGATCTCCGTGTGCCGCTGTCCCCCACCCATGAACATGTTCAGGTTCTGCACACTGGCACGCAGGTCGGAGAACTTGGTGAGCATCGTCCGCGCCTGCTCCATGATGGCGAACTGGGAAATCTCACGATCGGCAAGCTCGTTGAGGCGCACGTACACAGACCCTTCGGTAACCGGCCCCTCCCCGGCGCGCAGTCGCCCGCTCGCATCGCCGATGCTCGTCAGCAGGTGCGTCACCTCCGGTAGCTTACGCAACTCGGCTTCGAGGTCTTTGAAGGCCGCGTCGGTACGCGCCAAGCTGAAGCCTTCCGGAGTCTGCACGATCACCTCGAACTCGCTCTGGTCGTCCTGAGGCAAGAAGTCCTTGCCGACCATTTGGAACAAGGGAACGGTCGCCACGACAGTTAGCAAGGAGAGAACGACGATGGCCCAGCGATGCCGCAGCGACCAGCGTAGTGTTGTTCCGTAGAAGCGCTCGATCGCATCGTAGATTCCCCAGCCCTTTTGGTTGTGTCCGGAGCCAGGCCGGACCTTGAGATAGCGCGCGCACAACATGGGAGTGAGCGTGAACGATACGAGCAACGACACCATGATCGAGCACGCCACCGTGATTCCATAGCTATTGAAAAAGCGCCCGATGCGGCCGGACATGAAGGCCACAGGCAGAAAGATAACGACGAGGGAAAGTGTCGTGGCCATGACCGCCAGACTGATCTCCTTGGTCGCGCTCGCCGCCGCCTGCATCGGCGAGACGCCTTCCTCCTCGGCATGACGGAAGATGTTCTCCAACACCACCACGGCGTCGTCGATGACGATGCCTGTGGACAAGACAAGTCCGAGCATGGTGATGTTGTTGAGGGTGAAGCCCATCAGGTCCATCAGCGTGAACGTGGAAATGATCGATGTGGGGATGGCGATTGCGGCGATGAGCGTGGCGCGGATGTTGGAGATGAACAGCATCACCGTCAGGCTCACCAGAATCGACGCCAGGATCAGGTGGAACTGTACTTCGTGAATGGAGAGCTTGATGAAGCGGGAGTGGTCGCGCACCACCTCCATGGAAATGTCGCGTGGCATGCTGCCCTGCAGCGCCTGCAACCTTTCCTTGATACGATCGATGACCTCGACGGTATTGGTACCCGCCTGCTTGCGGATAAGCAGCGAAACGGCCGGCTTGCCGTCCAGACGCGCTAGGGTCCGCGGTTCGATAACGCCGTCGGTGACGGTTCCCAGATCACTGATGGTGAGCGGGCGGCCATGTGCGTTGCCGACAATGAGCTGCCGGAAGTCGTCGACCTTGTACATGCGCCCCATGGTGCGCAGCACCAATTCCTTGGAGCCCTGATCGACGTGCCCGCTCGGGATCTCCACATTTTGCGAACGTAACGCCGCCTTGACCTGTTGGATGGAGACGCCGTAGGCGGCAAGCTTGTCGGTATCGACGTTGATCTCGATGGCCCGCTCAAGGCCACCGATCAAACTCACCGAGCCTACTCCACGCAGAGTTTCGAGGTCTTCCTTCACCTGCTTGCGAGCGATCTCCGTCACCTCGCGTAGGCTGCGATTGCCGGCCACGGCGATGCTGATGATGGGGGAGGATTCGACATCGAACTTGGCGACGACCGGCGGGTCGGTGCCTTCCGGAAGCTGTGCCATCACCGCAGCAACCTTGTCGCGCACGTCCTGTGCCGCCTGCTCGCGGTTGCGCTCGAGAACGAAGATCACGTAGATCAAGGACACGCCTTCTTTGGAAACGGCGCCCAGCTCGTCGATGCCTTCGATCGTGTTCAAGGCTTCCTCGATGGGCTTGGTTACCCCGGATTCGATTTCCTCGACGCTGGCGCCTTTCAAGGTGGTGGTGATGCTGACTATGGGGAAGTCGATGTTGGGGAACAGATCGACGGCAAGCTTCTGATAGGAAAACGCGCCCAGCACCACCAAGAAGGCGATGAGCATGGTGGCGAACACAGGGCGTCGGATGCAGATATCAACGAGCTTCATAAGGGAATTCCTTGGGCTCTCTTGCCCTAGGGCGTCGCGGTCGCGGCGCTCGTTGTGTCCTTGATGGTGACAGCCGCACCATCTTCGAGCTTGCTGAGACCGGAGACGGCGACCTGCTCGCCGGTTTGCACGCCCTCGACGATCTCGACTGTGCCGTCGTTGCCGCGCGCACCGAGTTGCACCAGACGTTGCCTGGCGCGCCCCTCATGAATGACGAACAGCTTGGTGACACCGGCGAAGCTGATGATTGCCTCTTGCGGGACGGTAAGCGCTTGGTCGTCGCTGCGAGTAACCACCGCGGCATTCCCGAAGAATCCTGCTTTCAGCTTGCGCTCGTGATTGTCGACGCGCACCTCGATGGCCACCGAACGATTCTCGGGATTCGCGGCGGGGCTGATGCGCGCCAAGGTTCCCGGGAACACTTGGTCCGGGTATGCATCGACGCGTACTTGCACGGCCTGCCCTACCTTCAGCTCACTGGAGAAACGCTCCGGCACGTCGCCGCGGAGCTTGAGTGGATCTTGCACGACCAAGGTGAACAGCGGTGAGCCGGGTCGTACATACTCGCCGATCGACACCAAGCGCTTGGACACCGCAGCCCGCAAGGGTGAAACCACGCGCGCTTGCTGGATGGTGACCCGCAGTGTGTCGCGTTGGGCCGTGGCGACATCGACGCGTGTTTGCGCGCTCTCATACTCTTGCGTCGAGATTACCTTCGAGGCTTCCAGTTGCCGGCCGCGTTCTTCATCGGACTTTGCTTTGGCCAAGGTAGACTCGGCCTCGCGCAGCCGTGCCTTCCACTGATCGGTGTTGACCTGCGCCAATAAGTGTCCGCTCTCTACTTCGTCGCCGAGGTCGGCCCCGAGAGCTTCGATTTGACCTTCGACCTGGCTGGAAATGGTTACCTGCTCATCGCCGAACAGCGTGCCCACGAGACTCACCAGGCGCGCGCTTGGTTGTACCGTCACCGGCGCCACAGCCACCGGAATCGCTGGGCTAGCGGTCTCGGCCGCAACGGCCTTTGCCTCCGCATCTGCCGCAGCCGCTGTTCCAACCGGCGGCGCACTACAACCGGCAACCAACAGAAAGAGAACACAGCCGGCAACAAGCTGACGGCGGACAGACCTTTGACAAAGACTTGGGGCGGTATTCATCATCATCCCGGGAAAGAGCGTGGTGCAAAAGCAGAGTGGAGTTCCGTCACCCCAGTGCAAGAGACTTTTGGAATACTCGAGCGGAATGACGTCACCCCGGCGAAAGCCGGGGTCCAGCCCCACTTGGAAAGCAAGAATGCTGGCATTTCAGCACTGGATACCGGCTTTCGCCGGGATGACGAACGAAAAGAAAACGTGATCATGAGCGACGTTTGCCTCCTTGGACAACCTTAAGGGAGCGGCGCTGGGCGGGGCGGGCCGTGGGTTCGACTTGCACTCCTCTTAGGAACAGTGCCGTTACCAGGCGGGTCAGCTCCTCTGGGCGATCGTTGTCGGCGCGGTACGTACACACAGCGCGTATCATTCCGAACAGAGCCTCCACCGCCAGGCGCGTGTTGAGAGGTGCGATCTCGCCCCCATCGACAGCACGATCGAGCCAGCCCTGCACCATGACGATGGAATCATCCCGGCGCCGCCGCCAAGCGGCACGCTCCTTGGCTTTCAACTTCGGCTCCAGCCGCGCCATCAACAGAAAGAAGTCACGGCGCTTCCAGAAGTACTCGACCATGACCCGCACCAGGGATTCGATGGATGCGGCGAGTTGCGCCTCGTCACCACCCACCCCAGTAACGGCATCGTGCAAGCCGTCCAAGTCCCCGGCAACGGTGGCCAGGTACAGAGCTTCTTTCGAGTCGAAGTATCGGTAGATGGTGCCCTTCCCGATTCCCAACTGCTGGGCAATCTCATCGGTGAGCACTTCGTGGAACTCACGCCTTGCAAACACCTCTGCCGCACAGCGGATGATGGCACTCCGGGTTTCGTCTTTGAGCTTTCTACCGCGCATTGCGAATCCACATAAACAGAACTGACCAGTCCGTCCGCTTAGTAACAAAGAGCGAACCTCGGTCAAGCGCAGTGTAGGCAACCTGGAGTTCGGAGGAGGTTGGGCATGCCTGCGTCCTCTCCCACGCGTCCTTTCAGCGTGGGAGAGGGGAGGGTGAGGGTGCGCCACATCGAGTCGACGTCGAAAAGAGCCGCCCTTTTCAGAGGTTGTCTCAAAACCCTGCCAGGGGCTTGGGGCTAGAGACTGGCGAAGTCCAACTCGCCCTCAGTCAGCCGTTAGCGGCTCCACTGGACGCGGACCGTCTTGTCGCCCTGTCCGTAGTCCAACTTCAACTCGCCTTGGTAGGCGTGGTGCAACGCAGTGCCAATCGCTCTGGCAAGGTGGACATCCGTGGTGGTGATGCTGGCCGCGTCGGCGCCCCGATCGACGCTCATGATCCGCTGCAGCGGGTGCTCTGCGCGGGCATGCTGCTCGGTGTTGTGCACGAGGCGCAAGATCTCATCGGTGTGGGCGGAATAAAAGGGACCGCTCACCTGAACCGTACCGGCCGGATACTTGTCGGCGATGCGCCGGCATGCCGGGCACTGACCTTCTTCAAGACCAGGAGGGGGCTCCCCGTCTTGCCAGCGACCATCGACGAAGAAGATGCCGCAGTCGACACACCTTGTCGGCGGCAACTTGGTGGACGATTCGTAGGCGTCGCCTCCAGGCGCACGCAGGATTCGGTCTTTGCGGAGGGGGATGCGATCTACTCGGGGTGCTTTCATGTCTTCCCCCCCACGCAAGCTTCGCGCCAGTCGGGAGATGCCGACTCCATCCGTGCCTGGCGTGGCAGGATTCCTACGTTTGCGGATGTGGCGATACAAGAGACAGGGCGCTGGCAACTGCGCTGAAATGATCGTGGCGGGTCCTTGCCACGACAACACCGCCGATCTCATACCGCGGTGCGATCAATCCACTTGTCCAGCACCGGAGGCTGGTAGGTCGCCAAGCGGCGCAGGAGCGTGGGCGCATCGTCTGCGACCTGCAATAAGGAGCGGTGCTCGGCACGCACGAAGCGCTGGTCTGCGGCATGATCGAGAAACGCAAGTAGACGATCGAAATAACCCGCCACGTTCAACAGCCCAAAGGGTTTGGCGTGCAAACCAAGCTGCGACCAGGTGAGAATTTCAAAGGATTCGTCCAAAGTGCCCAGGCCACCGGGAAGGGCGATGAACGCGTCGGCCAGGTCGGCCATCAGCGCTTTGCGTTCATGCATGGTGGAAACCACTCGCAGATCGGAAAGCCCGCGATGTTCCACTTCCAGGCCCATGAGTGGTTCGGGAATCACGCCGATCACGTCGCCCCCACCCGCTAGAACCCCATCGGCCAAGACGCCCATGAGCCCGACCCTTCCGCCCCCGTACACCAAGCCGATACCGCCCTGGGCCAGCAGGGAGGCCAGCTCGCGCGCCGCCGTCGCATATTCCGCCAACGCCCCCGGACTGGAACCACAGAACACGCAAATGCGTCGTAGTTGCATCAGGCGTCTCGTATCCTAGGGTGGAATTTCGTGCCAGACGTAAGGGGAATGGCAAGAACTGTCTTCGCTACTGTTGAGCTTTCAGCCAGATGCCCCGCCCAAACTCACAACTGGTCAACTGGAAGATCGTCGGGAATTCGTGTGAAGCCAGCAGTCGCGAAGTGGCGGTCGAAGGCCAAGGCATGGTGTAACCTTTGCGTCCGCATCACCACGAAGCTGGTAGCGTCTACAAAGCTGAAATCGTGATCCGCATAGCGCCGGAGCAGGGTGACTGCGCGGGCCTCGGCTTCGGGCGTCACGAAGATACGCTCCAAGCGAGTCGTTTCATCTAAGACATCGAGAAAGCGGGCAGCCTGGTGATAGCCGCAAACAACCCGGAGCAGGGTATACGTCTCACCGATCACGTGATTCGTGGTAACCAGTGTGTGTGCTTGAGCCAAGAGTGCGCTCAGTGCTTGCGCGGCAGCTTCGTGGTTCTCATCATCCTTCACTTGCAATGCAAACCACGCTCCCGTGTCGACAAACACCCGCAGCGGCGTCATCGTCGCCGGTTACGGCGACGTTCTGCCTCTTGCAGCACCTCGTCATGACGGATGCCAGCGCGCTGCGGGGTTGCCAGGCCTGCCTGGCCGATCAACCCGAGTAAAGGTTCGCGCTCGTTGTGCTCGCTGCGAAACAACAGGGTCAGCGCACGACGCACAAGGCTCGTCTTCGACTCCCGCCGCTTACGCGCCAAGGATTCGAGCTGTCGATCCTCTTCTTCGGATAGCAAGATCTGCACGCGAATCATCGGTTGTGTAGCCATGAACAAGACATACACAGCCTTGTCGCCAGTCGCAATTCCGTTCTTGACGGAGGTTCACGACTGCATGTGCCTCGAATCTATTTTAGGTCCATCTTGCGCACCGGCACGAGGCGATGACCCAACATGTCCACCGCGATTCCCGCTTGCTCCAGCGGCAAGTACCCGAGCAGCGGCTCGTACTGTCCTCCTGCTGGCTGCATCGGCACGAAGGCCAGATCCCCATGCACGGCGCGAAACCCCTCGATCTCGATTCGTACCGGACCGCAGATCTGCGCGGTAATCTCCCGTTGATCGGCAGTTTCCATCACCACCTGCTGCATCTCCGGAACCGTGCTTAGTCGTTCTCGCCAGGCTTGCGGCAAGGCCAGGTGGCTCGCCCCAGTATCGACCAAGGCATCGAGGTCGATGAACTGCGCTGGATCGAGGACAGAGGACACCTTCACGCGTGCAACGATACGTCCCATGAAGTGTTTCTATCAGGAGAGAAAGACTGGTCCAATCTGTGACCCGCCACATGAGCCCTGTGCGGGGACGACACCCGATCCCCCCGATCTGCGCGAACGACAGCGCATCACACCTCCACGAGGACACCGACATCTGGCTCTCGGCCGGCGACCTTGATATCACGCTGCGGCCATGCGCCGGCTTGAATCAAAGATCCGCACCAGTGACGCCGAGTTCCAAGACAATCGCCAGCACCACCAGGTTTTGGCCGAAGAGCTGCGCGAACGATTGCAGGCGGCGCAGAAAGGCGGCCCCGAGGATCAGCGTCGCCGCCACCACGAGCGGGGCAAGCTGCTGGCGAGAGAACGGATCGATGCGTTGATTGATCCCGACACTCCGTTCATCGAGCTGTCACCGCTCGCCTCCTATGGCCTGTACGGTAACGAAGCCCCCTCCGCTGGAATCGCGACGGGGATTGGAGTGATTCACGGGCGCGAGACCGTGATCGTGGCCAACGACGCCACGGTGAAAGGCGGTACCTACTATCCGCTCACGGTCAAGAAGCACCTGCGGGCTCAGGAGATTGCTCTCGAGAATCGCCTGCCGTGCGTCTACCTGGTCGACTCCGGTGGTGCCTTCCTACCCATGCAGGCGGATATCTTTCCGGATCGCGATCACTTTGGTCGGATCTTCTACAACCAGGCGCGCATGTCGGCCGCGCGCATTCCGCAAATCGCTGTGGTCATGGGCTCGTGTACTGCGGGCGGTGCCTATGTCCCGGCCATGTGCGATGAAAACGTCATCGTGCGCGGCACCGGCACTATTTTTCTTGGCGGCCCCCCCTTGGTGAAAGCGGCCACCGGAGAAGAGGTAACCGCCGAGGAGCTTGGCGGCGGTGATACGCACACTCGTATTTCGGGAGTCTCCGACTACCTAGCCGCCAACGACGAGCACGCCATCGAGATTACGCGCTCGATCTTCGAGAACCTCGGAGTGCCGGAGCGAGGTACCTTGGACCACGAGGCCGCCGAAGATCCAGCCTACGACCCTCAGGAAATCTACGGCATTCTGCCGCGGGATGCGCGCAAGCAGTACGATGTGCGCGAGGTCATCGCGCGCCTCGTCGACGGCAGCCGCTTCCACGAGTTCAAGCAACTGTATGGCACCACGGTAGTAACCGGCTTTGCCCGCATTCACGGCTACCTCGTCGGCATCGTCGCTAACAATGGCATCTTGTTTTCCGAATCCTCGCTAAAGGCCACACACTTCATCGAGCTGTGTGGGCAACGCAAGGTGCCGCTGCTCTTTCTCCAGAACATCACCGGCTTCATCGTCGGCAAGCAGTACGAGCACGGCGGCATTGCCAAGGACGGCGCCAAGATGGTGCACGCGGTCAGCACCGTTGCCGTCCCAAAATTTACGGTGATGATTGGGGCCTCGAACGGAGCCGGCAACTACGGAATGTGCGGACGCGCCTACCAGCCACGCCTGCTGTTCATGTGGCCCAATAGCCGGATTTCAGTGATGGGTGGCGAGCAAGCGGCGAACACGCTGCTCACCGTCAAGCTCCAGCAGTTGGCGGCCAAGAAGCAGACGCTGAGTCCGGAAGAGCAACAGGCCTTCACCGCGCCGATTCGTGCGAAGTACGAAGAGGAAGGCAATCCCTACTACTCGACGGCACGCCTGTGGGACGACGGGATTCTCGATCCACCGCAGACACGCGACGTGCTCGGCCTGGCCTTGGCGGCAGCGCGCAACGCGGTGGTCCCGGAAACGCGGCCGGGCGTGTTTCGGATGTAGTTACGATGCGTCGTGTCTTGGTCGCCAATCGCGGCGAGATCGCAATCCGCATTCTGCGCGCCTGCCGGGAGATGGGCTTGGAATCGGTAGCGGTCTATTCCGAAGCCGATGCCGGCGCTCCGCACGTGGCCCACGCGGATGCGGCAGTATGCGTAGGGCCGCCGCCAAGCCATGAAAGCTACCTCAACATCCCACGTATTCTCGACGCGGCGCGTACGACAGACGCCGATGCCGTGCATCCTGGCTACGGCTTTCTTGCCGAGAACGCGACCTTTGCGCGCGCCGTAGAGGAGGCGGGTCTTACCTTTATCGGACCACGCTCGGATGCCATCGCCGCTATGGGCAATAAAACGCGAGCCCGGCAGATGGCTGTGGCAGCGGGTGTCCCGGTGGTACCGGCCAACGAAGAGCCACCTCCTGACGCCACGGCGCTAGCAGCGGCAGCGCGAGGCGTGGGCTATCCGCTCTTGATCAAAGCTGCCGCGGGCGGCGGCGGTAAAGGCATGCGTGTGGTGCGTGACGAGGATTCGTTGGCCGCAGCCTTTGCCGCGGCTGCGCGCGAGTCGTTGGGTGCCTTCGGCGATGACCGTTTGTTTCTGGAGAAGTACATCGAGCGTCCCCGGCACGTCGAGGTGCAAGTCCTTGCCGATGGCGCCGGACATGTGGTGCACCTCGGTGAGCGTGAGTGCTCGATTCA
>CAZGSN010000161.1:0-2763 GCA_964528465.1 uncultured Binatia bacterium (SeqCode) | reverse complement strand
CCTGCACCGAATCACCTTTCAGCATCGTACAGGCGCCCGTGTACGCCGAGGCCGAGGGGCACCGGACCAGTGTGGGTGCAGCGCAAGGAGGGCGGCTGGATGGCAGTAGTGTTAGATCCCCATTTGGTTTGGCGCTCCTATCTCAAGAGGCCCACCAAGGACAAGCAGGAATTCGGTTGGGAGATAGCGTCCAGATAGCTTCTTCAGGGAGCGCTTTCGGCTGGCAGCGGCCGCGGGCGGGTCAAGACAGCCTTCCAACGGAATGCGACTCTTTCCAACAGGGAGATGGAGGAGTTCGGTTGACCGGGAGCTGGGGGCGTTCTACCTGTGGGTTCGTAAGGAGTCGCTGGTGTGCCGCGGGTATCGGAGTTCTTTGGAATCGTGATCTACATGTACTGGTACGATCGACAGAAGCACAAGACCCCACATCTCCACGCGCGCTTCGGCGGTGAGGAGGCGGTTTTCGATCTCCACGGCAGATGTCTCGATGGCGACCTTGGTGCACGAGCGACGAGGCTGGTTGCCGAGTGGTGCGCCGAGCGGCAAAACGAGCTGCATGCCGCATGGCAGGCGGCATTTGAGGGCAGAGAGATCCCATGGATACCCCCGCTCCGCTGATTCGTAGCGTGTCGACCCCGGCGTACGGTCGGGTCGAGATTCTGGCTAGCGACGGGCGGCGCTATGGCGCAGACCTACTCCTGTTTCGTGAAGTGTTTTGCTTTCCCAAAGACCTTGAGCAGTGGCAGCAGGTGTCTGTGGACAGTTGCGGATTGTCGCTGGTGTGGTCGTGCCGCTTCGAGGTCCACGTAGACCAGGTCGTGGGCTTGGCGGACCGGATCGAGCCGACGATCGTGGCCGCGTGAACTGGCGTCCTAAACCCGAAAAGCTCAGTTGGCGTGTACATTCAGAACTCCTGAGTCCGAAGAATCAGCCATGAGCCTAAGGCGTTTCACCATGAAGGACATGCAGGGCATGAAGTCGGGGAAAAGAGCTGCCATCGGCCCATGCTTCTTCATGAGCTTCATGATCTTCATGGTTTGATTCTCCGTTGCAGATCAGCCTCAGCCATATCGGGATCATCACAGAATCCACGCGGTATCCTGAGCATCGAAGGTTTCTCGGTACTTGCGCATCGTGAGGTCAGGACCTCTGACATTGCCTAGCTTTGCATTTCGAGACGCCGCCAACACAGGGCGGCTCCTCAGCGCGAACGGTTGCTTGGGATCAGTAAACAAATGTTCCGTTCAGCCTGAGGAGCGGCCATCAGTTCAGGCCGCGTCTCGAAGGCGGTTTTCAAGTGTCGTTGCGAGAACGTGGGGAATCGAACTGAGGATTTCGGCTAAACCTCTGATCGACAGATCCGGGTGGTCGAATCGAGCGCGGCCAGAAGCCCGTGGCTGGTTCGAATGATATGAACCAGCGCACCCGATACGGTTGAAGATTCTTGTCTTCGGCGATCCCTTCTCGCTCAATACTCTGGCTTTAGATCGAAGCGATGCGTGGCTTGGATGAAGCGGGAGGTAAGAGTCCGCGAGCGCATGACCACGGAATTCGATGTGGCGCCGCCCTTGAAGAAGCGCACGCCGCGCAGGAGATCGCCGTCGGTGACTCCGGTGGCTGCAAACATCACACTGCCGGAGGCCATCTTTTCGGCAGGGTAGCGGGCGCTGGGGTCCTCGATGCCTGCCGCACGCAGCTTGTCGGCCTCCTCGGCATTACGCGGTCGAAAGCGCGCCTGCATGTCGCCGCCGTTGCAGCGCGTGGCGGCGGCGGTCAGCACGCCTTGCGGTCCGCCTCCTGTGCCAAGGAGCATGTCGATGCCAGACCCCGGAAGCGCGGTCGCAATTCCGGCAGCGACGTCGCCATCCGCCAGCAGTTTGATGCGAGCCCCAGCCCTTCGCACTTCCTGAACTAACTTTTCATGGCGTGGCCGATCGAGGATCGCCACGGTTAGATCCGCCACGTAGACACCCTTGGCCTCAGCCAGCAGGCGTAGGTTGTCGCTCGGCGACTTGTCGATATCGATGACACCGCGCCCGTCCGGACCCACCACGATCTTCTCCATCTGCGTGTTGGGGCAACGCAGGAAACCGCCAGGCTCCGCGAAGGCAATGATGGCCAGCGCGTTGAAGCCGCCGGTTGCACAGATGGTTGCCCCTTCGAGGGGATCGAGGGCAACGTCGATTGCTGGTCCCTGGCCGGTGCCCACCTGCTCTCCGGCAAAGAGGACATCGGCTTCTTCGCGCTCGCCCTCGCCGATGACGATGGTTCCGCTCACGCCGATGGCGCGCAGCGCTTTCGACATCGCTTCCGTACCGGCGCGATCGGTCGCCACGATATCCCCTCGTCCCATCAAGCGCGCCGAGGCTAATGCTGCCGCCTCGGTTACACGCACCGCTTCCAACGCCAGATTTCGATCCATATGTAAGCGAAGGCTTTATCCGACTTTGCCGTGTTGTTCCAGTTGCGATGCCGATCCCGCGTCAATGCGGGTGTGCGGCATATTTGTTGGCTTTCATCCGGATCCACGGCCTCACGGCCGCGGCTACTGTGTCTTCGCCAGCTCCGTGTAGCCGCGCGCGTGAGCGCGTGGATGGTGGAAGCTTGCCTCCCAACAAATTTGCCGCCCACCCCGTTAATGCCGGAACGAGAGGTGTACGGTGCGCCGGTTCGCTGGTGCGGGGTGCAGCGCTCCCGAAGTCAGACGCGCCAGCCCAGGGTACCCGTGCCGGATTCGGGATAGGCCCGGAAACAACAATTGAA
>CAZGSN010000160.1:0-14339 GCA_964528465.1 uncultured Binatia bacterium (SeqCode) | reverse complement strand
CGGCACGCAGCGCCTCCTCGTGGTCTCGAAGTACGACGCGGCGGTGGTCGAGGGTGTTGATCTCTCGGTTGCCGCCGGACGTTCACTGACGGACCCGGTCACCGCCTTCCGCGCCCTCGGCTACGAAGCGATCCGAGATCTAGTTGCCAACGTGCCGGCTGCTGCTCGCATCGCGGTGCCACGGCACGAGCTAGTGATTCCGGTCGACTTAGGCAGTCACCACATTGCAGCGGGAACCAACTTCCCGGAACACGCCGATGACGCCGGCACGACACAGCCCTTTCTATTCGCCAAGCTGGTGATGCCTACGGCCTCGGGCAGCGCGGTGGCTGCAGGCGATGGCCTGCTCGACTACGAAGTCGAGATTGCCTGGGTGGCGCTCGACGACATCGGACCGAGTCGTTTGCCCGAGTACATGGGAGTGATTCTGTGCAACGACTACACCGACCGTGCCACGTTGATGCGCCATCTCGACCCGCGCAATATCGAGTCGGGAGTGGGGTTTACGACCGGGAAGAGCTTCCCCGGCTACTTGCCAGTGGGGGATCTCTTCGTGATCCCGCGCGACTACCGGGCCTTTGTGGCGCAGCGTGAATTGCGTCTCTACGTCAACGAACGGCTACGGCAGAGCTCAGCAGCAAGCGCGATGGTTTGGGATTTCGACAAACTGATCGCGCAAACCTGGGCTCGGAAAGATATCTGGTGGGAGCATCGCGGGAGTCAGGTGTCGCTGTTCGGAGGTGGCAACGTAATCCCGGCGCGGACGCTGATCCTGTCGGGCACACCGCGCGGCACCGTCTTTTCGGGCATCAACATGGAACAAAAGCTATCGGGACTGTTCGCCTGGCTGGCCGGTGGATGGGATCAGTCGATCGAACGCCAGGTGATCGAGGCCTACGTTCACGCCGCGCAAGCCGCCGGCGTCTATCTCCGACCCGACGATCACGTCGTCATCCACGTCGAGCAACTGGGAGTGATCGAGAATCGGATCACTTCCGGGCAGCCATAGCTCCAGACTTGGAGTTCACCAGTACCCAAAGCGTATTCACCAGGAAGCTCATGAAGGTCATGAAGTCTGGAAAGAGAACTGTAATCCGGCAATCCTTTTTGGAAGCCGCGGTGCGAGCGTAGGGGTAGAGCAGACCCCGGGCTGCGGTCAAGCTATCAGGAGCAAGTCTCCAGCGGATGTGCCCGTGGCGCAGCGGCTCAGTCCAGTACCCACACCCCACGCTCACGGATCATGTCGTACATCGCGTCGGGTGCCAGGTCGGCGCTGTTAGGCCATTGCACGGCACCAAGGACGATAGCGGCCTGAGCGAACACGGACGGAGTGCGTAATGACTCGAAAACGGTGCCGTCAACCTTCGGGCTATCGAGAAAACTGCGCATGTCTACCTCACCGCTCGTGCCATCGACAAACGTGACGCGCAGGCGAGCCTCGGACAATACTGTCACGGACACGGCTCGCCACGGGACAGTGTGTTGAACCGAGGGGACTACTTCAGGGGGGCGATTGCCTTCGGGGGTTGCAGTCGTCTGCATAGGTTCCAGTCCTCCATCAACTCGTCGCGATGATCTGCGGCCCATTCAAGCACTAAGGCCAGAGCACGGTGCGGCAGCCAACCGCGCATTACTCCGAGATCCCGCAGGTCGATCAGCACTTCGTCCTCCCCATAAAGGGCATGGAAGTGCGGCGGTGCATGCTCATTCCAAAACATCTGGATCAGGATGCCATAGAAGGCGCTGACTGTCGGCACCGAAAAGCTCTTCAGCGATTATTGGTATTCGGAAGTTGCCGGTATCTAATCAAGTTCAGCGCCCTGAGCAGGTGGCAAAACACTTCCTGTGCCCGATCAGTCCTGCGCTGGAATGGAGCCGATATAGTCGAGCTTGCCGATGTCGACGCCGTTGTGGCGCAAGATGGCGTAGGCCATCGTCACGTGGAAGAAGAAGTTGGGGATCGCGACTTGCACCAGGTAGTCGTCCCCGCGCAGCCACTTGCCTCCAAGCCACGCCGGCGACACCTTGCGTTCCTCCGCACCGACCAAATCACCCGCTTGTACCGTCTCCACAAAGGCCAAGCACTTCGCGATGCGCTCGCGCAACTCCGCAAAGGTCTGCTCCGTGTCGGGATGCGACGGCGCCGCTTTGCCGCTTAGATACGCCGCAGCAAATTTCGCCTGGTCGCACGCCGACTGTACCTGACGGTTGAAGGCATACTGGTCGGGCGCCAGCCGCATCTGCGCCAGCACATCGACCTCGAAGGACTTGGCCTGCGCGTGGGCGGTGGCTTTGTCCATCCACTGCTCCATGTTCTTCAAAGTCTTGGCGAATAACCGAATTGCGTCGTTGGGATTCATGGCTGCTCCTTGGTTTCCGCGGAAGATAGCCCAGCCCCCACGCTCAAGCGACCCGGGACGCACGAAAGATGTCTGTCATGGCTTCAAGTCGCGACACTAATGAGTTCGAGGCGAATGCCACCAGGAATTTGGCACATCATGTGCCATGTCGCCCCGCCGCCCAAAGGTTGCGGGGCGAACTCGATCTCGGCGCCAGGTGCTGCGGCAACCTTCTCGTAGGCTTCCTGCAAAGCGGCCCGGTCGGCGACTCTCAGCGCCAGGTGATGCAACCCAATGTTGCGCCGGCGATCGAAGGCCACGTAAGCGGTCGCGTCCGCCACACGCCACAAGGTGATCATGGTATGCCCATCGCTGACGAAAACGGCAGGGTAGTCGGGTTTCTCGCCGACCTGGCGGAATCCCAAAGTCTGCAGGAAGAAATCGCGGGTGGCGATAAGATCGACCACGGTGAGCCCAACGTGATGTGCTCCCTGGGTTAGTGCGGTGGTGGTCATGCGTTGCCCTCCTTGGTTGCCATGCTGTTGCCAAGCTGTGCCTCTAGTTCCGCAATGCGCCGATGCAGAGGCGCCACGGCTGCGGCGACCTGCGCTTCCGTAAAGCGTGGGGTGATGTATTTGGGGCAGTTCCAGTCGAAGGAGACGATGTCGACGAAGACGATGCGTTCAACGCGAGCCGAAGCGACACCGCCGGCGAAACGCGCGACGAGGTCTGGGTGTGCCTTCGCGTCTTCGACGCGTGCACGTCCCAGTATCTTGAGCCGCACGCGGTTGGGGTAGTCCATCAAGAACAGGGACACGCGATCGTTGACGCTGAGACTTCCGACACTGATCAATTGGTGGTTCCCCTGGTAGTCGGCGAAAGCCAAGGTATTGGGGTCCACTACGTGCAGAAACCCAGGCGGTCCACCACGATGCTGCAGATAGGGCCAGCCATTCTCCGTAATCGTCGCCATGTAGAAGCTGTCGCGTTCGGCAAGGAATGCCTGCTCGTGCGGCCCGAGTGGGTCTGCCTTGCCGTTCGCGTGCATGGGACGAGAGCGGCCGTAGTAGTGCTCCTGGGCGCGTAAGACGGCTGGAGTCAGCGTCACCTCGAGGTATTTGCGTGCCATGCGCGCAATATCGAATGTTGCTCAAGGCGAGACAATCTGCGACAGGCGCAGGTCTATGTTGCACCAGGAGCAATAATGAAAATGGACCGCATCGATACCTGGCACGCCTTTGTGGCGGTGGCGGAAACTCGTTCCTTCGTGGCTGCGGCGCGACAGTTGCAGCGTTCGCCGGCGTCGCTCACGCGCGCCGTCGGGGCGTTGGAAGAGCGACTGGGTACACGCCTGTTCACGCGCACGACGCGCGCCGTTGCCCTAACCGATGCCGGTCGGCGCTTCCTTGAGCCCGGCGAGGAGATGTTGCGCAGCTTTGTGGCACTTGAGGAAAAGGCTGCCGATAGCGAGCGCCATCCGCAGGGGGCACTCAAGGTGACGGCATCGGTCCAGTTTGGCCGGCTGCATGTCCTGCCGATCGTCTTGGAGTTCCTCAACCAGCATCCCTCCGTGGACGTGCATCTGCTGCTCGCGGACGCGGTTCTTCCCCTGGTCGACGAGGGAATCGACGTCGGCATTCGCATCGCCCGCCTTGCCGACTCGACTCTGAGGGCAGTCCGCGTCGGCAGTGTTCGTCGGACAGTCGTCGCCAGCCCAGGCTATCTCGCCACGCACGGCGAGCCGCGCACGCCTGCGGATCTCGCAACGCACCGTTGTATTGCCTTCACCGGGACGACGGCGATTGCCGATCACTGGTCGTTTGGTCGTGGTAGAAGCAAACGTGCAGTCCGCGTCGCCCCGCGTCTGACAGTCAGCACTGCCGACGCTGCCATCGATGCCGCAGTCGCAGGAGCCGGACTCACCTGTGTTCTCTCCTACATGGTGGACCATTTGTTCGTCGCAAACCTGCTGCGCCCAGTGTTGCTTCCTTTCGAGCCGGCGCCGATCCCAATCCACGTGGTTCACCCGGCTGGCAGACACCTCCCGCATAAGACCCGGCTTTTCCTCGACGCCATGACGTCGGCACTGCGCACGCGATTCGGGGATGCCCCCTAGTCGGCTTTGCACGCCGAATGGCTTGGGCGGGCAATCCGGCTTAAGCGCTGTGGGGTCGCGCCTGTCCCGAGCTCAGTCGAGGGGGCGTCTCCATTGCTTGCAAACATTGATGAATCTGAATTGGAGACGGGCCGCCCTCGGCCCGCGTCTGGTGTAAGAACGATTTGGCGTGTAAAGCCGCACTTTCGCGAGAGAGGGTGTTGGTGGTGGCGCTACGCTCAATCCACGGCTAGTCGCTTCGAGCCCTTCGGGTTCCTCGAAGTTGCCATCCTACGCGGCGGGTCGCGGGCGTTGAGCCCAGAGCCACAGGACGGGGCCGAGGCTGAGAAGCATCAAGGCGCTGTAGCTGCGCCACACGGGCAGGTAGGTATGGAAGGCGTCGAACATGGATGCCGTGTAGAGATTGGCGAGCATGGTGCTGCCCATGCAGAACATCATGGCCAACCCCATGAGACGGCCGATGCGCTCGGCGCCGAAGAGATCACTCAGCACCAGGGCGAGCAGAGCCACGACGCCACTGTTGGCGATGCCATAGACGACAGCCCACACGGTGAAGGTCGTAAGCCCGTGGCCTGTCCACAGCACCACGGAGGTCAACAGCAGACCGATCACGACGATAACCAAGGCAGTGAGAGAGGACGTCCGCTCGGCAAGCCAGCCGAACATGGGTGCCCCGATGGCGCCGATGAAGATCTGAATGCTGAGGATGCGGGAAGCTTCTTCGGCGCTGAGGCCGCTGTCGGTTTGGAAGGCGTGGAGGTGGAGCTGCACCGAGGTGATGAAGGCGTAGATCCCGGTGTAGGCCAGAATGACAAGCCAGAGGCGGGAGTCACCCCACGGAAGATCCCGCCAGCGTAAGCTCGGTCGGGTGCGACCTGCCGTTGGGTTGGTCGAGCGCGTGATCTCCGGAAGGCTAGCAAAGAAGAGCACGGCAAGAAGGAGATACACGCAGCCGAGGCTGATGAGGGTGCCGCGCCAGCCGATCTGCTCCAGCAGGATAGCCGCCAACACCGGGACGGAGCTGGTAATCAAGTTGTCGCCTCCGTTGAGGATGCCGATGGCGATGCCGCGGCGGTGGCGAAACAGTCGTAAGACCAATGCCGAAGCGGCCACCGAGCCGATGGCAGCCTGTCCGGGACCAATGAAGGCCATGACCACGAACAAGTACCCGGGTGTGTGCACCGCGGCGATGAGCATAGTTCCGAGGCCAATGATCAAAGCGCCGAAGACGAGGACGACGCGCGGGCCGATCTGATCGGTGAGCTGCCCGGCGAGGGTCATCGCTAGGGTCATAGTCAACATGCGCGTCGTCATGACGGAGGCAAAATCGGCACGATTCCATGCAAACTCCGCCACCATAGGCTTCATCAGCACCGCTAGCGTGAAAGAGGATGCCGTCTGCGCACTGATCGCCAGCACGCCAATGAGAACCGCCAACCAAGCCCGCCAGGATTCTCCGAACAGTGCCGCCATGAGGGCGCGGCCATATCAACGGTGTCGCTGGAATACCAGCGGATGGGTTCTGGGGTTCTGGGGTGCTGATGTGTTGGGGTGCTGATGTGCTGGGGTGCGGGATAGGGTCGGGAGAACCGGTACACGCGGTTGGCTGAGCAACAGCGGAAACTAGGTAGCAAGATCCGAGGGAGCACTTCGCGTAAACCTGCTTTGGGAATCTCTCCTTTGAACATTGTTCAAGCCGTTTGAACGCCAATAGGGCGACGCGGCTCTTCTCCTGTGGGATGGAATTACTGGGAGCTGGGTCGAGGAGGTTGCAATGGGACGTGCCTGGAAGTGTTCGGCAACGGTTTGCTTGAGCGCGATGTTTCTCGTGGCGCATGTGCCAACTGTGTTGGGGGCCTGTGCGGGCGACTGCAATGCCAATGGCATGGTGGAAATGGATGAGATTGTCACCGGCGTGGAGGCCGCGCTCGGCCGGGCGGCGGCATGTGCGGGTGTGGACCGTGGCGATGGGGTTGTGCAGGTGGATGACCTGGTAACGGCGGTGCACAACGCACGTACTGGATGCCCAGCCGATCTCGCCGGAAACTATGCGGCGACGGTGATCTTCGATTCGTCTCATCGTGGTATCATCAATCTTACCGCCGATCGGCAGGGCGAAATCGATGGGTCTATCGTGGTGGAGAGCACCGCCCGCCGCTTCCAAGCACGGCTTAGCTTCAATTTTCCGATTGCCGGCATGTCGGTGGCTCTGACGGGACCCTACGACCCGGCCACAGGCGGCTTCGAGGTTAGTGGCAGCTATCTCGACAGTATGGGGAACAGCGTGCCCGTGGTGATCAGTGGCAACCTGCCTGGTCCGACGGGATCGGTGCCGGTGAACGTGTACGTTGGTACCGATCCCAATGACGTGTTCGTGGCCATGTTGAGTGCAGGCATGCTCGCGACTCCGACTCCAGTCCCGTCGGTAACTCCCGGGCCCAGCGGCGAGCCACGCATCGTCTTCTCCGGCGCGCGTGCCAGTGCCGGTGGGCTTACCAAAGTGTTCTTCCTCAATAGCGACGGCAGCGGAGAGCGCCGCCTAACCAGCTCGACGGTGCCGCAGATGGAAGTTCACCCGGTGTGGAGCCCGGACGGCTCGCGTATTGCTCTGTCGGTGCCGGAGGGCTCGGGGCATGCCATCGCTGTAGTAAACGCCGATGGCAGTAATCTCCGTGTCCTAACTGAGGGTGGCCTGTACAACCTACCAACCTGGAGCCCGGATGGGGCGCAAATCGCCTTCTCGTTTGGCGATGGGATCATTGTGATGAACGCCGACGGCAGCAATCGCCGTACTGTGTTGCGCCGCTTGGCCGGGGACGAATACCGCAAGATGTCGTGGAGCCCCGACGGCAGCCGCATCGCGTTCGCATCGACGCGCGGTAAGCCCACAAACCACGACACCGATTTCGAAATCTTTACCATGCGCCCGGATGGGTCGGATATCAGGCAACTCACGGACAACAATGTGCCGGACCACAATCCGGCGTGGCGACCCGATGGCGCCAAGATTGCCTTTGATTCGAACCGGCCGGCACCCACGAATATCTGGCTGATGAATCCTGACGGCTCGCAGCAGACAAAGCTTACCAACGACTTCATCCTCGGAGTGTCGGCGCCGGCGTGGAGCCAGGATGGCAGTCAGATCGCCTACGGCGGCTTCTTCGGAATCACCATTGCCGCAGCCAACGGTACAGCGCCACGCACGGTGCCCAACACCGGAATGATCACCGACTTCGACCTGCGTTGATCGCGGTCTACCCACAGAGACCGCGCACCCCGAAGGCGCCTGGCGTCCCGACGCCTTCGGGGGAAGCTAACACGACCCAGTCGGAAAAGAGCCCAGCAAAG
Source organism: uncultured Binatia bacterium (SeqCode) (assembly GCA_964528465.1). Taxonomy (GTDB): domain Bacteria; phylum Desulfobacterota; class Binatia; order HRBIN30; family HRBIN30; genus CAZGSN01. The sequence continues at coordinate 6,536 of CAZGSN010000160.1, read as the reverse complement.
GCCATCAATCAGACAGGCGACTAACCTAGCCTCGACAATTCGCGACCTCGCGGCAAAATCGGGTCAAGCGGCTGAACGCACGAGGGATTCGAAGCATGTTGAGGAAAACAGTCTGTTCTTTGAACCACGAAGGTACGAAGGACACGAAGCAAGAGCAGGGCGAGGTCAAGGGGACTGGCCCACCGTGTATCCTTCAGACTTCCCTCTGAAGAGTCATTCTTCGTGACCTTCGTGCCTTCGTGGTTCAATAAGAAGGTCACGTTGATGTTTGCCGCCTCCGCGGCGAGCAGTCTCATGAATTATGCGGGCTACCTGATGCTAGTCGGCGTAGTACCGGAGTACCCCGCACCGGCGAACCGGCGCACCGTGCACCTCCCGAGGTTTCGCTTTGCGGGAAGTATTGATACGAAGCCGCGAATGCGCTGGCCCAGTTTCAGGTTTCTCCGTGTCGCTTCCTTGTTGTCCTGTCTGGCTCTGACGGGCTGTGGGCCGTGGCAGTTGTTGAGCTACTGGATTCATCCGAACCCGCCGTCGTTCGATAATGGCTCCAAGCTAGTTCTGACGGGCCTACGAGCCGACGTCCAGGTTACGCAACGGGCCGATGGGCTGTGGCGCATCGCGGCGCAAAACGAGATCGATGCCATGCGCGCGCAGGGATATTTGGTGGCCCGCGATCGAATGTTCCAGCTCGACTTGTTTCGCCACATGGCACGCGGCGAATTGGCTGCCTTGTTGGGAGATCGCCAGCTCGGGGAGAAGAGCACGGTGCAAAGCGATGTCCTCAATCGCGCCCTTGGGTTTGTGACCACGGCCGACGAGATCATCGCGGCAACCTCGTCACAGGAACGCGAGGTGCTGGCCGCCTATGTGGATGGCATCAATGCCTGGATCGCCGAGAAACATCTGAGCCTGGAACACCGCCTGCTCGCGGCTCCTGTACGAAGTTGGGAGGCGGCCGACTCGATCTCCATCTATTTGCTGCTCATGCACAATCTGTCGGGTAATGCCGACCGTGAGATGCGCCGTCTGCGCGTTGCTTGTGAGGTGGGGCTCGATGCCATGCAGCAAGTGTTTCCCACGGATGTCCTCTTCGGTGGCTTTGCCTTGCCGCCGGATGCGGTTGGGGCCGAAGAGTACGAGGTAGCCTCGGCCATTGCTCCGGAGTTGCGCCAGGAGCTGCCGGCGCTGTGCGAGCAGGGTAGGGCACAGGCGCCTGCCCCGTTACCCGCCTCGGCGCTGGCACCGAAGTCTCTCCCCGCACCACCTCAGGTTCTTGCATTGTTCAGTGGTCTGAACTCATGGTCGGCAAGCAATAACTGGGTAGTGTCGGGGAGGCTGAGCAAATCCGGCAAGCCGGTTCTATCCAGCGATCCCCACCTGCCCCACATGAATCCGCCGATTCTCTGGGGGATCGAAATCGAGACGCCCGACAATCACGTTGCCGGCTTTGCCATCCCGGGCTTGCATCGCGTCGTCTTCGGCCACAATGGCCATGTAGCCTGGGGGGCCACGACCAATCATGTCGATCGTCAGGATCTGGTTGTGCACCGGCGACGACTCGGGGATGAGGCCGGGCACCAGGTCGAAGGCTACGAAACGGAGGACGGCTTCGTCCCTTTCCAAGTGCAGCGCTTGCGCATTGCGGTGAAGGATGGCGAAGCGGTCGAGGTCGCCGTGCGCTTCGCCCACGATGGGCCGTTGCTGAACGACGTCGAGCCGCAACTGGCTGGAAAGATTCCGCTGACGGCCCTGAGGGTCGCCACCAAGGGGGAAGGTCACGATCTCGATGGAGCGGCACGCATCAACCACGCGCGCTCGATCGACGAGTTCATCGCGGGAATTTCCATGTTCGATCAGGGTTGCTCGAATTGGGTGTTTGCCGACGACCAAGGTGGCATTGGGTATCGCAGCCCATGTCACCTGCCGATCCGCAGGTATTGGCGTGGAACCTTTCCGGTGCCAGGCTGGCTGCGGCGCTATCACTGGGACGGCTACGTGCCGAAGGAGCAATTGCCGGCGTCCACCAATCCAAAGCGCGGCTGGATCGCCACCGCCAACAGCGACATCGTTCCCGAAAATCGCTTCTTTACTGCTTACAACAATGACTCCTCCGCGCCTTGGCGCCTGTCGCGCATCATGTCGCGGGTTCAGGCGGAAGCGGTCAGCGGCGTGCGCCCCGAATCCTCGGCTGCCATTCAGCTCGATCTCTTTCAGCCCTACTGGCCGATGTTGCGCTTTGTCACCAGTCAGGAGTTGTGCGAGCCGCAGCCAGACCTCTCGGCAGAGGAGGAAGAGCTGCACCGACTCCTATGCAACTGGAAAGGCCAGGCAACCGCTGCCTCTGTGGAGGCCACGGTCTTTAATCTTTGGAGTAATGCGGTGCTCGATCGTGCTCTTGCCGATGTGTTCGCCGAGGGTGCCGCCAGCCCTACCTGGCATTACGTGCAAACGCTACCGCAATTTGAGTCGGTGGCGCAGTGGTTGTGGACACGTGAAGAAGACGATCGTGTCTGGGACAATGAAAGAACCCCTGAGATCGAGAGGCGAGCCGACATCCTGTTGGCCGCGTTGCGCGATGCCAACGCCGAGGGGCGGCGCCGTTGGGGCGATTTCCCTCAACACTGGCAATGGGGAGAGCGACGGCCGTTCGTTTTGCGCCATGCCTTCGCCAGCGCCGATGGCGTCCTCGGATATTTGCTGAACAGCCCACGCCTGCGCCTAGGTGGCGACAACGAGAGCGTCTTCAAACAGCAGTATCTGCGCTCCGATCGCCAGCGCATGATCCCGGCGATTGGTCCGGTTGGCCGCTTCACCATCGATATGGCGGAGCCGTGGAAGGCTACCTACACGCTTGCCGGTGGCGAGAGCGGTTGGCCGCAGTCACCCTTCTACGCCAACCTGCTTCGTGATTGGGGCGCCGGGGCTGGGCGCGAGCTGACACCTTCCGACCCGGGTAAGGGAGCCGTGCGCGTCACCTTCGTACCCCATTCCTGAAGCCCGGCCGCCCACGGTCGCGCCGCTGCATCAGGCGTCAACCGGCGCCTTTGCAAAGGCAAGGAAGGGGAACAGCCATGGAACCGAGGGTACGGAGCAGCACGTGCTTTCTTCCACGGTCGCGCCATGCCACAAGGCATCGATCATGAAGATCGGAATGAATATCCCTGTGATGGCCCCCGGCGTCAGCCGCGATAGTCTGCACGCTTGGTGCGCGGCAATTGATGCGGGACCGTTTTCCACTTTGGCTGTAGGCGAGCGCATCACCTTTCCGAACCCGGAGATCATGGTCACGGCCGCAACCGCAGCGGCTCTGACGCAACGCGTGCGCATTGCCTTTACCGTCATTGTCTTACCCATGCACCGTGAGCTGCTGATCGCCAAACAGGTGGCGACACTCGATGTTCTTTCCGGTGGCCGCGTGGACCTTGGCTTGGGCGTCGGTGCTCGTAGCGAGGATTTCCGCGCTCTCGACGCTAGCTTCGATGACAAACGCCTGGGGCGCATGGAGCGGCAGATTGCGCGTATGCGGCGTGCTTGGTCTGGGGAGATCGTCGTCGACGACGCGGCACGCCCGATCGAGCCGTTACCTTTGCAAGCCGGTGGCCCGCCGCTGTGGGCCGGTTCCCTCTTCCCGCAATCGATCCGCCGGGCGGCGCAATGGGCGGTAGGCTTGTGTGGTTTCAGCTTTGGACCCAGTGCCGAAGAGGTAGCGCTGGCATGGAGTAATGCTCGTTCTGCATGGGCTGCAGCCGGTCGCGCTAGGCCCCGCTTAGCCACCAGCTTCTTCTTTGCTTTGGGCGATAGCGGACGCACCCAGCTCGATACCTTCCTGCATCGCTACCTTGGCTTCTTTGGCGAAGAGGGTGCCCGCCAGATTGCCAAGAGCGCCCGCGTCGATAACGCTGCCAGGCTCAAGGATTCCGTACGCATGCTGGCAGACTTGGGTACCGACGAGCTGTGGCTAGTCCCTACCACCTGGGATGTCGAAGAGTTGCAGCGCGTTGCCGACGCCTTGGCCTAGGGGCAGCCCTCGTTGCTGTTACGTACGCCAAGCACGATCTCGTCGACAGTAAGGGTTCCGTTCTGATCTCCGTCGCTGCCTTGGCAGGTTGTGCTCGTTCCACGTAGGGCGCCGTCCACCATGGCGTGTAGCTCGTCGAAGGAGACGCTGCGGTTGCCGTTACAGTCGCCGATACATGGCGGGGGCGGTGTTGGGGTGACGGTTACGGTCGGGGACTGGGATGGCGTGTCGCTTGCCGTTGCCGTGGGGGTTTGCGTGGGGGTGTCGGTAGGTGTGCTGCTTGGTGTGAAGGTTGGCGGAGGATCCACGACCACCACGCCACCACTGACCGTCGATCCAATCAGAGGCAGTCCGTTGATGTCGCTGACAGAGAGTCGGTCGGGAACCATCGGATAATTCCCAGGCTGAGCCTGAGCGTTAATGTCGAGTCGGCAAGAGAACAATCCGCTGCCGTCGGGGATAGCCGTAATTGGATCACCCACCGTGAAGATGACGGCGCGCAGGGTCGAACAGGGTGCACAACCAACGGGCACGAAACCGAAGAAGAAGAAGCGATTGAGTCCCGGGGCTACTTGGCAGTCGGGAACACCCGCAACGCTGCGGACCGTAAACGCATCGGGGTCGTAGCTCAGGTCGACCTGCACGGCAGCAACGCTGGCGCCGCCGCTGTGTAGCACGGCCGTGAGCTGTGTAGACTCACCGGCATGGCCGCGTGGTGCACCAAGATCGAGCGTGGGTCGCAGCGGCGTGGCTGTGGGCGTGCGGGTTAACGTCGGCGTCAGCGACGGCGCCGTGCTGGTAGGTTGCTTGGTCGTCGCCGGTGAAACGGTAGTGTCGCCCGTGGCCGTCGGTGTTGGGCTCGGGGTGATGCTGCCGGTGCGCGTCGGGGATGCTGTTGGTTGTCCCGTGAATGTCGGGGTCATGGTGCGTGTGCGTGTGGCACTACGCGTTGGAGTTCCCGATCGCGTTGGCGTTGGCGTCCGTGTCGAAGTCCTCGTGGGTGTGGCCGTCGGGGTGTTGGGCAAGGTGCCGGTGCGCGTGAACGTAGCCGTCGCCGTTGTGGTGGCTGTACGCGTTGGTGTGCGGCTCGGCGTCTCGGTGCGTGTGATGGTGGCGCTCTGCGTGGGTGTTGCCGTGATCGAAGGTGTTGGCGTAATCGTCGCCGTGGGCATAGTCGGAGTGCGTGTCGGCGTAGTGGTCGGTGTACCCACCGGCTGCAGCTCGAAGGACCCAACATCGCAAGTCGCAGTGCCGTTCAAGTCGTAGTCGATGGGTCGCGGATAGCCGCGCTGGTCCTGGCTTGGGCACATTGTGTTGTCGGCGCCATCGATCCCGGCACTGCCGGGCTTGAGTTCGTGTGTAGGAATGAAGCCGCCGTTGTCTGGATTGAGCGGACCAAGCACGACGCTACCTGGGCTCACGTCGCCAACCCCCGAGAGTACGCAGGTGGTGCCGTCGTCGACGTTATGTCCCAGCGACTGCGGCGGGATGCCCGCACAGTTGCCCCCCATCACACTTTCGGCCAGCAGCGTGTTGCGCATGCGCACCAATCCGAGACTGTGGATGCCCCGCCCTGAGAGCGCCGCGTTCCTGGCAATGGTTACGTTCAGAAGGTCGACCGTTCCCCCGGCAAAATTTGCGATGCCACCGCCGCTCTGCGCGGGAGCGCGATTGCCACTGATGGTGCAGTTGGTCAGTTCCATCGAGCCGCCATTGATGTTGGCGATACCGCCGCCGTTGCCCAAGGTGGTCTCGTTGTTGGTTAGGGTAACTTCGGTGAGGACCAAGGCTCCGTCGCTGCGAATTCCGGCGCCGTCTTCGCCAGCCCGCAAGCTGCCATCACGAATGGTGAGGCGCTGCATGCTAACAGTGGCAGGGCCAATGACGTCGAATACCCGGACGAAAGCGCGCCCATGGATGACCGTTGTCCCAATGGCGGAGCCCAGTAGAGTTGTCGATTCGGTAATGTCGAGATCGCCAATGTCCGCCGCATCGTCGTCCGGTGTTCCGGTTCGGGTAATGCGAAACTCCCCGCCCGGCAGTTGAATCGTGTCGGCTCCTTCGAACGCATTGGCTTCTTGAATGGCCGCCCGCAGGCTGCAACTGCCGCCGGCCGAGGCGCAGGTCGCATTGCCTGGGGCAATATCGACCAGGTCGTCTGTCGTCGTCACGATAAAGGTAGCTGCTCGAAGTGGAGAGCCGTGCAAGATGCTCAAGGCGACCACCAGCCCCACTCCACAACCGCGATGCATGTTTCGAATCGAATCCCGCTTCATACCGACCGCTCCCGCAAGTGCCGCACCCTATCCCTTGCGCGCGCAGCAGGTCAAGAAAGCAGGTTGCGAAAAGCGGGTGCCGAGGTGCTGGGGTGCTGAGGTGCTGGCGTGCGTAGTGCTTATGCCGGCTTGCTGGCGGCTAGCTTCAGTACGTTGAAGTAGCCGTTCTCGATGCAGGCGTTTCTTAAAACGCCGCGGGTTTGCAGCAGCTCGTGCATGCGTGGGAGGTTGTAGTGGGGGAC
>CAZGSN010000159.1:0-3284 GCA_964528465.1 uncultured Binatia bacterium (SeqCode) | reverse complement strand
CAGGCCAGCCGATCGCGCTTGTAACGCAGGAGGAATTGCTTGCGATGGCAGCGGTGCGTCAGGTGCCAGATATAGCCAGGCATGTAGTAGCGGTGTGCACGCGGCATGTGGGGCCTCCCATCACGCCAATGACGACACCCAAGGCCGGATTCTTCACAGACGGCATGCGCCACGTCGCCGTCCGTTCCCCTGTTTGGGTCCGACGGACGAGTCCTGCCCTTCACCGACTCGCTTATCCGCCCCAAATCACCGACGAAAACCTACAAATAAGGCCAAAATTCAAGCGTCGGTCAGCCGATTCTCTCAGAATCTCTACTACTTGACGTGGTGAACCCTGAAGAACCCTGAAGAAACGAGGACTTGTACTCCTACCAAGCCCGCTTCTACGCCCCGCGCCTGGCGCCGTTCGTCAGCTCGGATCCGGTGCGTGAGGATCCGAATCCATAGACCGATAGGCCGAGTTCCCCGACCCGACGAGTTGACCAGTTGACCCATGCCGCGGTGTCGCCGCGGTAGCCGGAAAGATTCTTCAAGGTCTCGTTTCAAACGTATCGTGTGGTATGCCTCGCCGGTCAAAGACGATTGATCTTCGAAAGGTGGAGTATCCATGAGAATTCCGAAGCGAGAGTTCGTTCTTGCGGCGCTCTCGGCGTTGGTTGGTACGACGTTCGCGGCACCGCTGTACGCCGCAACCATTTATGTTGCTGCTGCCGAAGTCGCGGTCAGCGGCAATGGGGCCTGTTCGCTGCGGGAAGCGATCGAGAACGCCAATGCGGACGCGACGACCCACGCGGATTGTCCACCCGCCGGGGCCTACGGTGCCGATACCGTTGAATTGGTGGCATCGACCTATTCTCTTGCTGATGGCCCCTACGCCGTCGACGGCACCAACGGCTTAGCGTCGGTGTCCGGCATGCTGACCATCAACGGTCACGACGCGACGATCGAGCGGGCCGCGGGAGCGCCGTCCTTCCGGCTCTTCCACATCGCCAGCACGGGCCATCTGATTCTCCATTCGCTGACGGTACGCAATGGCGATGCCTCGGGTATGGGTCTCGCCGCCGATGGCGGGGGTATCCTCAACCGGCTTGGCACTCTGACCATGACGAGCGTTGTTCTTTTGGACAATGCCGCCTTCGGCTCCGGCGGCGGATTACGGACCACCGGTGCCGGCCTCACGACAATTACCGACAGCACGATCGGACCGAACAATTCCGCCGCCAGCGGCGGTGGAATCTTCAACGGCGAACCCCATCAACTGGTGGTGAGCGGCAGCCAGATCTCGGGAAATAGCGCCGATGGAGGAGGTGGTGGACTGTCGAACTTCTCCGCCGCCGACCTCACCTGTACGACCCTATCCGACAATGAGGCAACCTTCGGTGGCGGTATCTACGAAGCAACTACGGCTACTCTCCTGCTGAGAAGCTCGTCGGTGGTGTCGAATCGCGCCACCGATGGTTCCGGCGGCGGAATTTTCAACAGTGGGATCTCCAACCTTCTCGACGTCGGTACGCAGGGCCTCATCGTCGCCAACTCTACGATCGCGCAAAATAGCGCGCTCGAGAGCGGGGGAGGAATTTTCAACAGCTCCGCGAACGTCTTTCTTTCCAATACCACGATCGCGGGGAACATCGCCGACAGTAGCAATACCGGAGTTGGGGACGGTGGCGGATTCGCGCAGGAGGGCTCCGGCTTCAACGCCGCCGGGGCGCTAATCACGTCTCCGGCTCAGCTGGTCTTTCGCAATACCATCATCGCCGACAATATCGATCGCACGGGCCAAGCTCCCGACTGCATCGATACCCAGTCCCAGAACATCTTTCTCATGACGGATCGGCTCAATTCGCACGGTTACAATCTGATCGAAGATATAACGGGCTGTTCGATCACCGAGGCCGCCAATCCTGGTACCGACGTAACACAGCAGGATCCGAACCTTGGGCCATTGGCGAGTCCACCCTCACAGTGCAGTCCAACGACCTGCCCGGCATTGGTCAGCCCAGCGATCGACGGTGGCAATCCGGCTGGTTGCACCGGCCAGGATGGCCAGCCTGTGACGACCGATCAACGCGGCGTCATCCGACCACTGGATGGCGATGAGAACGGCAGTTCGATCTGTGACATTGGTGCGTGTGAGGTTGGGGTCGTTCCTCCACGGGCCGTCCCATTGCTGACACCGGTTGGTTTTGCGGCCCTGGCTCTTCTGTTGCTGGCCGTGGCGCGACGGGCCATTCCTGAGTAGCGGCTCATCGGTCCGTTACCCGGCCGCCATAGGCGAACCGGGTTTCGGGTCGTAGAAGGGTCTTCGGTAGCGATGGCACCACACCTCGGGGTGGCCTTCGAGTTCGCCTACGACCACGCCCTGTGCCGCGCCGTATTGGCGGTGTTCGTGCGCGCGCTGCTTGCCTTCGAGCGCTGCCGTGCCCATGCGCACGGAATCATCGGCCGGGGCGGTGCCGTGACCGCGATTCAACGCAGCGACCCGTGCCGGGGGTCCGCCGTGCCGGAATCGACCGATCCGCTGAGTCAATCTCCTTGCCGTCGATGCGACCCTGAAACACGCGCCTCGGGGACCAGAGCCTGTAGCCACCCAAGCGGAACCTACATCACCAAGTCTGCTCTTTTCTCACCACAGAGGCCGCAGAGAACACAGAGAAGAGAGAGAAGACAAAGAGAAGAGAGGCGATCGTGCGGCTGACCCGAACCGAATCAATGATGGATTTCAGAGCTGGGAGTGCTCTAGCCCGGCGGCGATTTCGCGATGCTAAGCAACCTACTTACTCGACGCCTCGCGAATCAACTGTTTCAGCCCGTCCGGGCTGCGGTCCTGCAGGCGCTTGCCATTGAGAAAGAGAGTCGGCGTGCCGTTCACTTGAGAGGACTGGGCAAGCTTCATGTCCTCATCGATCTGAGCTTGAACGTCCTTGGCCGCCAAGTCGGCCTCAAACTTTGCGATGTCCAAGCCAATCTCGCCGGCGTATCGCTTCAGGCTTTCCAGATCCAAAGCGCGCTGATTGGCAAACATCTTGTCGTGCATCTCCCAGAACTTGCCTTGCTTGTTGGCAGCCAAGCTGGCACGCGCTGCGTTCATTGCATCCTTGTGCATGGGCAACGGCAACTGTTTGAAGACGACTTTCAGCTCCTTGGGAAACGTCTTCACCAGATCTTCAAGCAGAGGGGTCACCTTACTGCAGAAGGGGCACTGGAAGTCCGAGAATTCGGTTAGCACCACCGGGGCATCCGCCGGACCCTTGAACGGAGAGCCCGAAGCAGGAAGCGTGTAC
>CAZGSN010000158.1:0-7657 GCA_964528465.1 uncultured Binatia bacterium (SeqCode) | reverse complement strand
CAGCCTACGGTCTACAGTCTACAGCCTGCGCGGCCTGCTCAATCGAGCGGGGACCATCGGTACGTATCGGCTATCTGATCGAGAGAACTTGGTTGCGGCCAAGAGGCCGCGCTACGTAGAGCGGAAGAGATGCACCTTCTTGGGATAACGCAGGCTGGCCAGCAACTCCGAGATCGTCTTGGACAACTTCGGGTGCACGAACTGAGGCGCCAACTCACTCATCGGAGCCAGCACAAACTTGCGGTTCTGTACCTCGGGGTGCGGAACCTTCAAGTTGCGCTTGTCGATGATTTCATTGTTGAAGAAGGCGATATCGAGATCGATGATGCGCGAGCCCCAACGCTTTCCCTTGATGCGCTTACGCCCCATGGACGCTTCGATGGCGAGAAGTTTTTTCAGCAAATCGGACGCCGAGTACTCGGTTTCGACCTCCACCACGGCGTTGACATACCAATTTTTGTCTTCGCTGAGGGGCTCGCTCTCGTACAGAGAGGACTGCTTTACGACGCGCGTCTCCGGCAGCTTCCCGATGCGCTCAATGGCTTCGAGATAGTTGGCCTTGCGGTCCCCTAGGTTCGACCCGATTGCAATGTATGCCCGTTGGGGCATGCGCCGCTGATCCTCCCCGCCTAGCCGATCGTGACGTCAACCGAAGGGCGACGGCATGAAAATGCCCCGAACCTTCGCTTCCACCGCCCCGGCACAGGCATTTTCATGCCGAGAAATTTCGTGCGTGTGTATCGCGTCTTTCCGCGATTTACAACTTCACCGGCCGCGAACCGCAGGGAAAACACCCAGAGCGGCAAGCTGCTCCCGTGGCAATCAGCAAACCTCTAGTTATCAGCCGTCCAAGAGACATCTGCGCGAGTAGCGCCGGAATCAAATCGGGATCGGAATCGGTATCGACCGCGACAGGTTGGGGAGACAACGCTTGAGGGATCGATACCGAATCCGATAGCGCCCCGGCCCGCAGGGAGGGGATTGGCACGGACTTGTGCAGAGGTTCCTTAGAATTTTCCTATTAGACAGGAGCGCAAGAACGGAGAGGGAGGGATTCGAACCCTCGGTAGAGTTTTACCCCTACACACACTTAGCAGGCGTGCGCCTTCGACCACTCGGCCACCTCTCCAAGCGCGCTCGGAAGTTGCCCTCCTTACCTCTGCGCACAGCAGCTTGCAATCCACCTGGGTCCCAGATCCGGCGCCAGGGCGTGCGTCATATTTGTTGGCTTTCATCCGAGATCCACGGCCTCACGGCCGCGGCTACTGTGTCTTCGCCAGCTCCGTGTAGCCGCGCGCGTGGATGGTGGAAGTTTGCCTGCCAACGAATTTGTCGCACACTCCCGGCGCCAGCGCCGGTTCGCCGCTGCGGGGGACTGCGTTCCCAAATCCATTTGCGCCAGCCCAGGTGTACCCACGCAAACTCCAGGATGATTCGACCAGCGACGACAAGATGGGCGTTAGCGCCGGATCTGGGGGGCTACCCAAGCGGCTCACCCAGGCTCCGGTGCCCCTCAGGATCGACGACGTTTTCGTTGACTGGCTACACGCAGGCAGATAATAGTCCCGTTCTGCTGCTCACTTATCGAAGTCCGTCTACCGTACCGAGCGGAGGATCATGATGCTGCCTTTAGACACCCAACTGCACGTCGGGGACGATGTATTCAGTCGACCGGAGACCGACGGCAGGACCTTTGTCCAACGGCCGGGTGGGCGACTGGGACATTTGGTACGCCTGATTCGACAACCAGCCACGAAATTGTGGCAGCGAATCGAGCAAGGCGTCGGCCTTGCTCAAATTCTTGAGGAATCGACAAGCGAGGGGCTCGAGCGCTCCAACGTAGAAGCCTTCGTCGCCTCGCTGCTGCGAGACGGGTTCCTTACAACCGATCTAAGCGTCATTGCCGCAGCACAGAACTACCCAGCAGAGGTCGATCTCTTCGAAGACCCCTGGGCCTTTCAATTCTCTCAGGCCTCGCTTTCGAGCCCATGGTTCGTGCTCTGGGAAGTTACCGACAAGTGCTCCCAGCATTGTTCCTTTTGTTACAACCCGGAGCGCACCGACACCCACGTTGGTCTCGGACAAGCAGAAAAGACCGTCTCGGAGCTGGTGCGCAATCGCATCCCCTATGTGACTCTGCTCGGCGGCGAGCCGCTTTCCAACGTGCACATCGAGGAGATCATTCGCATGCTCACCTCGAACCGGATCTACACCAAGGTCATCTCCAGCGGCGTGCCGATCACGCCGGTCAAAGTGCAACGGCTGAAGGAAGCGGGTCTGCATCAAGTCGCCTTGTCCCTCGACGCGCTCACTCCGGAACTCAACGATTCGACCCGGGGGCCTAATTCCTTTCACCACTTTGCCAAAGCCCGCAAGGCGCTAGGTCGCGAGATTCCCTGTGTCAGCATCAGCCTGACCGTTTCCACGGCCACGCTTGGGCAGATGGATCAACTCGATGCCTTCTGCCGCGAGTGGGATATCGACGACGTGTACCTATCGCAGCTCCGCGATGTCGACGGCATCCAATATCCGTCGGAAGTTCGCCCACTGAATCGAGAGCAGGTTGCCGAGATGAACGCCAAAGCAGCCCAGCTCAATCGCGCCGGAACCAAGGTGATCGGCGTGCAGCAGTGCAGTTGCGGCCGTAGCTCGGCCGTGATCCAGCCCGACGGCTTGATGCGACCCTGCCCTTTTTCGACGGCTCCTGCCAACGACTCACTGCGTGGCGACCTTTCCCGCAACTGGGCACACATTGCCAAGAAGGCGGAGAGCATCGGCCCACAGGCTGCCAGCTCCGGGTGCTTTCGTAGCTTCGCCGAGCCTTCCTGAAGCCAATGCACGTTGCGATCGTTCCGCGCAGTGCGGCCTGCACTACGGCGGTGAGCCGTCTCGTCGAGACCGGCCACTTGCGGCGGATCGAAGTTCGCGAGCAGATGCTCGGACTCGGCCCCGACGATCACGTGCTGCTGCACGTGGATGAGGTCGAGACGTGGTTGTCACCGCTCAGCGAACGCTGTCGCGGCGGCAAGCTTGGCTCGATTCGTATTCTGGTCGATGACACCGCGCCGCCTTGGGAACGCATCGGCTTTCGCGTCCGCCCTTGGGTGCAAGCCATCCACGTGTTGGGCTCGCCACAACTTCCACTCGGCACCACCCCCGCACCGGTGCTGCCTGTGTCGTCGCTTGAAGAGATCTTGGCCGCGTGGGACGAGCCGGCTTTTCGAGCCAGTGAGATGCCGACTGCCTTCCCGCCAAAGTTGCAGGTGGAAACCACGGCACATTGCGGCCTCGACTGTCCCTACTGCCCCAAGGCAACACAGGCCCCGGACCGCACACGCATGGGCGAGGACCTTTTCAGCAAGATCATGGCAGAGTGCACGGTGGGGCGCCCTGATAGCATCGAGCTGTACTTGAGCGGCGACCCGCTGACCGACCCTCGGCTAGAGCACCTGGCAGATCTTGCCAAGGCAGCGAGTCCCAGCAGTTTGATCGAGATCATCACCCACGAACGCAGCATCAACGAACGCCGAGCCGAGCGCCTCGCCGCCAGCGGTCTCGACGCAGTATTCGTGTCGGTCAATTTTCCCGAGCCGACAACAACCGCAGCCATGCAGACACGGCTCGAGCGGGTAGCGCGCATCCGCGAAATCTTTCTTTCCCACCATAAGCAACTAGTCATCGTAACCCTCACCAACCTGTTCGATGTCCGCACCCGCGCCGATTTCGAAGCCATCACCGGGGATCTCGGCCTGCCCTTCGAGCGCTTTCGTGCCACCAACCGCCTCGGCGATGTGGATCTGGGTAAGTTCCCTGCGGCAGCGACAGCGGCCCCGCCGGTGGCGCGTGTCTGCGAGCGTCCATTCACCAAAGCCTACATCCGGGCGCGTGGCGAGGTGCTGTTGTGCTGTGAGGATTGGAATGACCGCTGGGTGCTCGGCAACGTCGCACATACACCGCTCGCGGAGATTTGGGGGAATGCCCTGTATCGTGAACGCCGCCGCAGCTTGCTGGCAGGGAAACCGTTTGCGCCGTGCGACCAATGCACGTACGCCGGAACCGCCAGCACGCAGGACAACAGTCGCATGGCAACCGCACCCTCCGTCGAGGCGTTGCCGAGGCAGGTAGCCTAATGCGGCCGCGCGGCTACGCCGCGGTCTTGCGCAAGGTAGCGGAGAACGAGATCCGCCGGCGCCTGCACCAGCCAACCGTCCCCTACAAGCTCGAGTTCTTCACGACCTTCTCGTGCCAAAGTCGGTGCCGCACGTGCAACATCTGGAGCCGCTACATTGAAGATCCCATCAAGCAGCAACAGGAACTTCGTCCCGAGGATATCGTACGGACTGTTGCCTCGGCACGCGACCACGTGCGTTGGATCAGCCTGACGGGAGGAGAGGTAACCGACCGACCCGATTTCATCGACATCGTGCGCGGCATCATGGAAGTCGTTGGTGATCGACTCGGCCTCCTGAACATCATCACCAACGGCTTGATCCCCGAGCGCACAGCCAAGGTATTCCGCGAGGTGGCGCGGCTCACCCGCGGCGTGTCGCTGTTCGTCAACATCAGCCTCGAACCGAACGATGAAATGTACACGGCGGTGCGCGGCATCCGCGGCGGATACGATTTGGCGCGGCAGTCACTGGCCGAGCTTGCCAAGATCGAAAAGGACGAGCCGCACCTGCAGAGCGGCTATTTGATCACCCTCTCCGATCTCAACGCCAAGGTCACCAACGCCCTCAAATACACCGGCACGGAAGGCTTGGATCGTATGACCATCGGCGTGGCCACCAATGCCCACATTCTGACGCGCGGGTTGAAGGATGTGAACGTCGATCGCTCTTCCCCCGATCTGGCAGCGTCGTTGGAGCGCATCTGGCAAGGCTACCCGCTGCGCTCACCGCTCGACTTGCCCCCCAAAATCTTTCTTGGCCTCATGCGTCGCTTTCTAAAAACGAACCAGGCACCCCTACCCTGCTCCGCCGGACAAAACGTTCTCTCCATCGACGCCTATGGCAACGTCATGCAGTGCTTCCACATCGGCAAGCCGCTGGTGAAGCTGCGCGACTGGGATTTCGACATTCCCCGCATTTGCCGGTCGACGGAATACCAAGCAGCGTTGGCGCCAACCAAAGACTGCCGCGACTGCTGGCAAGCCTGCCAGGCGTACCCATCCATGTTCCACAACCCCGTGGCCACCGTGGTCGAGTATCTCAAGGTCTTGCGTGACGCCCGGGCACGGCGCCGTTCGCCAGACCCCCTGCCGGCCGGACCTGGCAGTGCACCCGTAGTAACACCGCCGACTTCGCCGTGATCCTCCGCCGTGCAGCGGCCGCCCGGCCGGTTGATCGCCGGGTTAGCGGCGAACAGACACGTGTTTTCATCTACTGGGACGACTGCATCGGCTGCTGAACTCGCCACGAACCTCCCTACCCTAAAGCAGTGCAACTGGCTTGGGTCAGCCACTTGGCGCAACCAATCTTGGCTGCGCTTTGCTTACTTTGTGATTTGACGAGTGTCCTGCTCCGCAGGTGTTCACGCAAGGTATTGGCACGGGTATTGGAGCAATCGGAGCAAGATGGAAAGAGTGGACTGGCAGCGCGCCGGAAACATACGCGAGTACGGCAGTCTCATTAACCTAGCTTTCCTCGTACTCGGGCTTCCGCTGGCTGCCTTTGTTGCCTGGCACTTCTGGCACGCAAACATGCGAGCCTTCGATTTTGACCAGTCCCTGCGCAATCTCATCCTGCAATTCCGCGATGTATTCGATTGGCTGGCGGGGTTGCGCAGTGGATTTACGATGCCGCCGCGTGCTGCCGTCCCCTACACGTGCCTTGCGGCCGCGGCGGTGTATTTCTTCTCCAAGCGATAGACGGTCTTCGGCGCTAGCCACTGGGCCTTAGGATTGATCGCCAGCGCCGACTCGCTACGGATCGCAAGCAAGGACATCCTTCGCTTGGAGCAAGGCAAGGGAAAACCTCTGCACAAGTAGCCTTGCAACCAGATCGGGGTCGGAATCGGTATCGGAATCGGCCGCGACACGGGTTGGGAGACACCGCGTGCAACGGGATCGATACCGACTCCGATAGCGACCCCGACCCCGCAGGGAAGGTGACTTGCACAGACTTGCGCTGTCCCTAGCCCGGCGCAACGCCTCAACTCCCCTCGAATGCGGTTCCGGGGCTCACCAGATCTCGGCCAGCGAGTCTGAGAACTTGCGAAAGTGCAGGTCTGGATAGCGAGCCCGCGTCGCCGTGGGATCAAAATACAGGGTGGGCGTCACTGTCAGACCAAGTTGCCAGAGTTTGTTGGCCAACACGTGCGGCAGCAGCGGATGCAGGCGAAAGAGCAGGCGGGCCGCATTCTCACACGATCTCCAAAAGATTGGCGGCAGTGGTAAGGGGCGATAGATCTTCCCGTAGCGCCGGCATGCCGCGGCGATAATCTCGGCGACGCTAAGCACCTCGCTGGCCAATAATACCAAGCGGCCTTGCCCGGCGGTTACGGGCTCGTGCACCAAACGCAGCAAGACATCCACCATGTCATCGACGTGCATGAGGCTAATCTTGCCGGGGTAGTCGAGCCGCGCGATCCAGGCATCGCGCCGCACCATCTCGCCGATATGCCCGAAGATGCCGTTGTCGCGCGTGCCTTCGCCGTAAACAGCACACAACCGCGCCACCACCAGCGCAAATCCCTGCTCCGCGGCTCGTGCCAGCAGATACTCTTCAGCAAGCAGCTTACGCCGCCCATACTCGCTGAAGGGCCGGTGCATCTGCGACCTCTCGGTTGCTGGATCGCGCCGCGGCTCGCGGTTGTCCATCACCGCTATGGAGCTGGCAAAGATCACGCGGCAGTGGGGGCCAAGCGGGCCGATCGCTTCAAGGAGATTGCGTGTACCGAGATCGTCGACACGATGATCGCGAGCCCCGGTGTCGATATTCGAGGCGAGATGAAACAGAAGCTTTGGCTGTCGCGGCGCCTCCTGCAGACCCGCGGCACTGACCAAGTCGACTGGAATGCAGCGCACCCCCAACCCGGCAAGAACTGCCCGCCCACTCCTTTCCGCGTCACTCTCGGCGTCGCGGTAGATCAAACACGCCACCGCGTCGCGCCCATGTTCCGCAACCAGGCGACGGGTGAGGCGACGGCCAACGAAGCCGGTAGCTCCACTCACAAGAATGCGCGACATAACTTGAACCTAACCCCAACCTAGCTCGCTCCGCTAAGGGGCAAAGGGGTTGAGGGACAAAGGGGTAAAGGGGAAGAGGAACAGAGGGAAGAAGGAGCGTCTCGGCGCGTTCATCCTCGAAGACTGCGGCTGACCAACCTCACTCGTGCCCACGGGCTCACCCGCTAGAACCTAAGCCGGCGTAGTCGCCACGGCATCGAGATCGACTCCCAAAATTCCGGCACCATCATCTTCGACTCGCCTTCGGTACGATCCGGGAAGACGATCGGGATCTCCTTCATCCGCAGTCCCACTTTCCAAGCGCGATAGTTCATTTCCATTTGGAAGGCGAAACCGTGCGCCATGAGACTATTGAGGTCGATGGCTTCCAAGGCTTGCCGGCGCCAGCATTTGAAGCCACCGGTGAGATCGGCAAGAGGCAAGCGCAGAATCATCTTCGCATACATGTTGCCGCCCCGACTCAAGAGT
>CAZGSN010000157.1:0-1838 GCA_964528465.1 uncultured Binatia bacterium (SeqCode) | reverse complement strand
GAAAGTCGGGATGCGCCTCGATGATCTCCCCCTTCTTGTCGATTGGTAGAATGCGGCGGTGATCGGTGAGCGGGTGGATGAGTACAATCGTATCTTTGCGCGCCTCCACCACTTCATCCAAATAGGCAATGGCACCACCCTTTACGGCTTGCGTCAAAGGGCCATCGATCCACACCGTCTCATCCCCCTTGATCAAATAGCGACCGACGAGGTCACTGCCGGTGAGATCCTCGTGACACGCCACAGTGATCAAGTTCGCCGGCGGCGCCGCCTGCCCGGGAGCTGGCTCGACCGGTGCCGCGCCGCGCAGGACGTGCACCATATACTCGACGAAACGAGTCTTGCCGCATCCCGTCGGACCCTTCAGCAGCACCGGCAAGCGGCAAGCATAGGCAGCACGGAAAATCTCAACCTCATCGCCAATCGGCAGATAGTAAGGAGCTTCGTTCACGGGACCTCACGAGCATGGATTGCCGCACTGCGGCAACGCCGCACGCTGCTGAAAAGCCACTGTCGAGTCAATGAGGGCGCGAGGCAGAGCCAGGGCAAGGGCGTGTGTCATATTTGTTGGCTTTCATCCGAGATCCACGGCCTCACGGCGCCTGACGGCCGCGACTACTGTGTCTTCGCCAGCTCCGTGTAGCCGCGCGCGTGAGCGCGTGGATGGTGGAAGTTTGCCTCCCAACAAATTTGTCGCACTAGGCGAGGGCGTTGGTGTCGATCAAACTACGCACGTTCATGGGCTATGTGCACTAGATTTCCGTGTCAACGCAAAGGGGGGAGCAGTCCAGGGCCACGTCAAAGTCACTGACGGAGGCCGCGGCAGGCCTGAATCTGAGGCGGGACGGGGGCGTCCCGTCTCCAAAAGCAAGGAAAGGCAAGCAATGGAGACGCCGCGCCCCCGCGGCGCGTCAGATGGAATGCTTCCGTCAACGACTTTGGCGTCGCCCTGGGAGCAGTCGTCGGGTCGTTGCAGACCCGCAGAGCCAAGAGATGGCACAGCCATGAAAGGGATCTCTCAACGCGGCGCGGCGGCGACTATGCCTACCTCGGCCAAGAGCTGCTGGGCGCGATCACCGCACTGCTCTGGGCTTAGCCCGCCGAGTTGGTTGGTCGTGTTGGCCAGCAGCTCGGCGGCAGAGGCATAGGTTCGAGCCAGTTCTGGACGGCAATCGAGCTTGCTGCCGATCGCCACCGCCTTCTCGAACAAACGCACGGCTCGTCGCTGCTGATCGCACGCCCAACGCACCTCCGCTGCCAGCCGGAGAATCTCGACCCGCTGCACCGCCACCTTCTTGGCGATCGCTATCGCCTGTCGCGCGCTCGTGCGTGCCTGGCGGCGTAGCCTCGGGCTGAGCGGATCCGTGCGTAGGCGCACGAGGTCGAAGCGCAGCCGCGCCGCAGAAAGAGCACTGGTGTGCCAGGGTGGGTGGAGAGGCTCGGAGGCCGATGCCGCCTGCTGTAAGGCCTGCTCGGCGTCGTCGATGCGCCCATCCAGAAGCAAGGCCTTGGCTAGTGTACCGAAAGCAAAGACCTTCAACGGGCCGGTGTTCCCCCATTCGACGTAGCGCTCAGCCGCAGCAATCCCTGCGGCAAGGTCGCGTTGCTCGATCAGCAAGATGGCGCGCTGGCCGTCATGGTTCGAGCCGGCAAACTCGTAGCGGTAGTCGTCGCGCAGCTCCTGCAACTGCTGCAACTGGCGCTCGGCGGCCGCAAAGTGTCCTTGGCGCAACAGCATGTCGCAGTACAGGCCGATGTAGTTATTGGCATCGTAGAATTGCCCCGTGCGCAACGCGTCTGCCACCAGTTGCGGGGACAAGGGCTCTGCCGTCTTCCAC
>CAZGSN010000156.1:0-3555 GCA_964528465.1 uncultured Binatia bacterium (SeqCode) | reverse complement strand
CGTGGGCCCCGACCGACGCCGCACTGGCCAAGCGTACCTTTTGGATCGTCGAGGCCGTGCCGAAAGACAAGTACTACCTCTATGGCAAGATCGAGCTGTGGATCGATGCCGAGACTTGGGGTGGCTCGTGGAATCGCAAGTTCAGTTGGAACGGCGAACTAGTGCACAACTACCAGAGTATGGCGGGCGTGAATCACCAAGCCGGCAGCGGTGATAACGCGGAGTGGCTCCCGGCTGGCACGCAGGTGTGGGCTTGTGCCGAGAACATCAAGATGGACCGCGCTACGCTCGGTGGCATGCGCGCCGATCCCCAGGCTCCGTACCACCGCCGCATGCCGGTCGACGCAGGCGTATTCGACTCCACGTCGCTGACCAAGTTCGGCAAGTAGTCGCCGATTATGCTTCCCGCGCGGCCCAGTTCGCCGTGACAGGGAGCGGGGATTGAATTCGCGGGGAGGTATCCGCTTGGGCGCCTCCCCGTTTCTTTGCGTATCGTCGCGCATATTGGCGCAGGGATCGGCGGCGTGTGAGCCGACGTCGACCTTGCCCGCCAAGTCGCGCTTCTACCGGATGCAGGCCTAGGGCGGCCCGTCTCCAAAGACGAATTCTCAATGTTCTCAAGCAGTGGAGACGCCCCTTCGACGCCGCGTAGGACAGGCCCCTCGACTGGGCTCGGGACAGGCGCGCCCTCGCGGCGCACCAGCCGGGTTGCCTTCCCCATCGAATCGGCGTGCAAAGCCCCCGACGCCACGGCACCCGAAGTAACGGCGCGTCCTAGATAGTGCAAACGGTCAAGGCGCTGTCGGACTGCCAACTACCCGATGCATGTCGGCAGGTGCCCACCGGCCCGCGGTCCACGCTGCGATTGCTGCCAGAAAAACCGGTGCCGGAAGTAATACCAGTAGGACGCAGCGCAACGCCGAAGCTTCGTCCATGCCGCCAGCTTGCAGGCTATCGCTGGCGCTGCCGATCAGTGCCGGGCTGAAGGCATCGCCGAGAAGGTGGATGGTCAGAATCTGCAGGGAGACGGCCATTCCCCGTAAGTTCGGTGGGATTATATTGGCCACCAGCGAGTTGATTGGCCCGATGTGACAAAACAGAAACAGATTCACCAGCAGCATGATCGGCAACAGCACGGCACGGTTTTCCGTCAGAAGGAATAGCGGAGTGAGCAGTGCCGCCATGGCAAGGGTGACCGCGGTGGTATGCACGAGGGCGTTACGATCGCGCTTGGCCAGCCACTCGGCCAGAGTTCCCCCGGCAATGGTGCCACCTAGAGAGCCTATCATGAGTGCGATACCGGAGAGGGTTCCCGCTTCACCCACCGACATGGCGAAGGCGCGCACGAGATACGTCGGCAGCCACACGGCAACGCCGCCTATGGCGAAGGTCACCAGGGTTCCGGTGGCCACTACAGCCAAGTAGGTGGGAATGCGCAGGACGCTACGCAGGGCGGCGGCAAAGGGCAGGGCGGTAATGTCTTCGGTGACGTCGTGGTTGCCGCGCGGCGGTTCTTTCAGGGACCAGGCTAAGGTCGTCAACAGTAGTCCGGGAACAGCAGCAAGAATGAAGGCGCCACGCCAGCCGTAGGATTCCCCGAACATGCCTCCGAGGATGAACCCTAGGCCGGCGCCTACCGGGCCAGCCATGAAGAAGAGGCTCAAGGCGCGCGTGCGCTGCTGGGCGGGGAAGTAGTCGGCAATCATGCTGGGCGCGGCCGCGGCACAACCGGCCTCGCCAATCCCAACCAAGGCGCGTGTGGCGAACAACCAAGCAAAGCCGCTAACCGTTCCTGAGGCGGCAGTGGCGAGCGACCAGATCACTAGCCCGCAAGCGATGATGCGGGTTCGCGAACTGCGATCGGCCCAGTAGCCGAAGGGTAGGGCGGTGATCATGAACACCCAGATGAACGCCGCACCGAGCAGCCCCGTCCACTGATCGCTGACCCCGTACTCGTGTTGGATCAACGGCAGCAACGCGGCGAGGATGTTGCGGTCGAGCTGGCTCATCAGGTTCACAAGGAACAAGACACCAATCGCGTAGTGGGCGTAGGTGAAAGAGATCCGGGAAAGTCGAGTCACCGTGCCAAGCTCGACAACTTTGGCAGCAAGGTCAACCGGAGGCGGAAACCCGACAGCGGATTCGTTCAATTCGCTCGGGAGAGGGTGGACGGGAACCGGCGAAAGGTTGGCCGTAAAGATCACCACCAAGGCACCAAGACACCAAGGGGAATCTATCTGAAAACGATCATTGCAGACGGCGTGAAGGAGGCAAGGATGAGAAAGGGCAGAACGAGGGCGCGTTGAGAAGGCTCGCACGCACAGTGATGCGAGAAATTCAGGCCGGTGAACCACACGATGGCAGCGCATCCGCAGTGCGTGCCGCTCCATTTCTCAAAATCGTAGGCGAGGATCTTCAACCACAAAGGGCCCAGAGGGGAATAGGGAAATGCAAGGCTCTCATGTCTGCGGCCCTGGTGGTTTTCTGTGGTTCCATCAGTCTTGGACGAGTCAATTGGCGAGGGCCGCGTCGCCGTCGATGTCCCATGCCGGGTCGCCGGTCGATACGAGAAGTGGCTCTTGTTTCGGGCAAGGGAGGCGGAGGGTGACGGTGACGCCGTCGGCGGCGTTGCAGGCTGCAATCTTGCCACCGTGCAACTCGGCGATGGCCTTGGCCACATAGAGGCCCAGGCCGATGCCGCGGCTGCGGTCGCGGGCGAATTTTGCGAACGGGTTGCGGGCTACCCTCGTCGATAGCGAGCCACCGGAGTTCCATACTTCGATGGCAAGATCCTTCTCTACTTGCGCTGTGGATACGCGCACGGCGCCCTGGGGCGGTGCAAACTCCAGGGCATTGCCCAGCACGTTGCGCAGGGCGTGCTCCAGCAGTCTTGCATCGAACGAGACAACCGGTAGGCCGGGAGTCAGGTGCACGACCAATCCCACCCCTCGGGCTTCTGCCATGCGCGAGAAGTCGTTGACCACTTTCCGAACGCAGGTGTTGAGATCGCCGAGCGCGGCTTGAAAGCCATGCTGGCCACGCTCGATGCGTTCGGCGGCAACCACGTTGCGCACCGTAGCAAAGGCATGCTCGACGTTGCCGTCGATGCCGCACAGGAGCGTGTGCTGCTGTGGGGTCAAAACACCGGATGCCGGATCGAAGAGAATTTCTACCAAGCCGGATGCGGCGGCGAGAGGGTGGATGAGTTGGTGGCTCAAGACGGCTGCGACATCGCGGACAGCGCTTTGCTCGGCCTCGTGGGAAACATCCGCACGGGTAAGACGGTCCGCCTCCCGTGCCAGCAGCCCGGAACCAACGGAAATTGTCATCAGGTAGCCCATGCGCAACGCCGCTAGGGGAAATGCCCTGGTGCCGGGTTCGGCAACCGCCAGGACGATCAGCCAGTACGACGCCGCGGTGGAGGCGCCGCAGAGAATGGTTTCGCGCATGCCAAAACGTATGCTCGTGCCAAAAGCCAGTACGAAATAAAGGACATAGAAATCGCTCGCCAAACCACCATCGAAGATGACGGCCGCAGAGATGAACGCCCAATCG
>CAZGSN010000155.1:0-3401 GCA_964528465.1 uncultured Binatia bacterium (SeqCode) | reverse complement strand
CGGGCAAACGTTCGAGAACTGCTGCGGTCGATCTACCTTCAGATGGCCGCTGGGTTTGTCGATTTCGTATTTCACCGTGTCGCTGGGCACGATCTCAATGTAGGCCGTGACCACGGCAGGCGCCGCCGTGCCGATATCGATGCCGTGCCACGGGTGTGGCTTGAAGATGAGACGCAGGGCATCCAGAAGGGCGGGCACAGCTTGGTTCGGCATCTTAGCTCCTTACTATCTGGAACAGATGGTCAGGTTGCTTCTCTTCTCAATTTCGCAATCCACCACTGAGCCCGCACCTTGGCGAGCGGGAGCTTCATTCCTTCATGACTGGCCACAAAGCCGAGGCGCTCGTAGAAGCGTTTGGCATCGCTGCGTTGCTTGTCGGTGGTGAGTTGCAGCAGGCAGCAGCCCTTGGCGGTGGCACGCTCGATGGCCCAAGCAAATAGTTTCTCGCCGACGCCTTGCCCGCGATGCTTCGAAGCTACGCGCACGCCTTCGATCAGGGCACGCATGCCGCCTTGATTGAGGAGATAGGGAATGAACGTGAGCTGCAACACGGCGATTACCTCTCCCGCAGACTCGACGACGACTAGTTCATTGTTTGCGTCGGCGTCGATGGCAGCAAAAGCCGTGAAGTACGTCTCAGGCAGTGGCTCCTGCAACAGCTCGCGGCGCGCGCCGAGAAAGTCGTCGGCGAGCAGCGCCACGATGGCAGGCACATCGTCGCGAATGGCCTGGCGAATGCGCATGACGGCCTCAGACGCCTGCCTCGTCCTCGGTTGCCGGCTCACCACGCTCCAACCAGCTCCGCATTTGCTCATAGATGTCGGGATGATTGAGGAGCTGCATGTGCGTCATCGGTCCGAAGTGCCGGCCATCCCCCAACGGCAATTGCAGGTGGCGCCATTGTCGCGGCGTGGCGCTAGGGGCGCGCACCAACCAATCGCCAATTGCCAATCCTAGAGGATGAGCAGGATCGCGCGTCACCGTAGCAGCAACGAAGTAATGATTGGCTCCATCGAGGAGCGGCACGGGAGCGGTGCGATCGTCGAGCAACGCGTCGGGATCAGCCCCTTGCCAATGTTCATCGAGAATGGCGCCGAAGCGCAGGTCCTTGATGCCGGCACTACGCTTGTTGATGAGCGCGGCAAAGGCGCGGCTCACATCGAAGCGATCGAGCACCCAGGCGGCGGCATTACCAAACTTTTCCAGCGGCGCGCCCAAGTGTGGTGAACCCAGGAAGAACACGTGGCGTACGTGTTGCTTCCATCGCATCTCCGTTTGCGTGGCCTGGTGGCAGGCACTGCGCAGCACCAGGCCGCCCATACTGTGGCCAACCAGGACAAGCTCCTCGACTGGTTGCGGCCACTCGCGCACCAGCTCCTCGACGAGTTGGGCTAAACGCGAGCCGTTCTCGGAAATGTGCAGGCCGCTGTTGTAGCGAATGTAGACCGGCGTATGTCCGAGACCATCGGCGAGGCGGGAGCCGTAGGTAATGCCCTCCTGGCCGTAGTGCTCCCTGGAGTAGAAGCGCCATGCCGACTCATTACCGGACAGGCCATGCACGAACAGCGCAATCTTCGTGCTCGCGTCGGGATATGCTTCCGATAACGCCGAACGCTGTAAGGGTATGCGGCACTCCCCATGCCGCACTTCCATTTGCAGAGCCAAGGGATTTTCGTCTTGTGCAAGACGGTCGCCCGCCACCCCGTTGATGGCAGCAACCAACAGATCCGCTGCCGATCCCGCACGCGGCTCGCGGTCTCCTACTTCGGCTACTGCCGCGGCTGATCTTGCGACGACCCCCAAGGCGTCGATCCCTGTGCGCAAAGTGGAGTAAATTCCAGAGGTGATCCCGTGATGCACCACACGCACCGCCTCCGAAACCTCGGCAACCCCGGGTGCCAGGCGTAGGGACGAGAAAGGTTTCTCGGCAATCGCCATGTGTACGTCTTCTACCGTACGCAAGCCGTCGTGCAGCACGCCGGCTGCAGCATCAATGGCACCTTCCACTCGCGTTCGTTTTTTCATCATCCCATCCCTACGGGCATGCATTGACCATGCACCCGATCCCTCACGGCCATATCGACGAGAACTTGAACTGGCCTGGGTTTTCGCCAGCCCTTAGACCCAATGCGAGCCCCAAAATCCCAGCCCAATGCGAGGGCTTGTCGCTTTCCTACTCGTCGGCGAAAAGCGCTGCGGCTGTCGCGACCGTAATCGCGCGCCGTAGCCAGCGATCCAGCGTCGTAATCTCGGTAGTGCTCTGAATGTGCCGGCGCTGTTTGATCGAGAGCTTGAGGCAGAACCGGCTCCAGGAGCCACGAGCACTTGCGTAGGTTCGTCACCCGAGCCGGCCATGGGCGCGCAAGCTAGCACCGCTAACGATGCCGGACCAGAACCTGCACCCGGCACCTAGCCCCACCTAGCCCGCATAATTCACGAGACTGCTCGCCGCGGAGGCAGCAAACATCAACGTAACCTTCCTATTGAACCACGAAGGCACGAAGGTCACGAAGAATGACTCTTCAGAGGGAATTCCGAAAGATACGCAGTTGAGTTGACCAGTCCCCGACCTCGCACTGCTCTTGCTTCGTGTCCTTCGTGCCTTCGTGGTTCAAAGAACACACTGTTTTCGTCAACATGCTTCGAATCCCTCGTGCGTTCAGCCGCTCGACCCAATTTTGCCGCGAGGTCGTGAATCGTCCCGGCTAGATCGGGCGCTCGGAGCCTCTGCATAAGTATTCCTGCAACCGTATCGGGGTCGGAATCGGAATCGGCAGTGACAACAGGTTGCAAGCTCCGCGTGAAATGGGATCGATACCGATGCCGACAGCGACCCCGAGCCGTCGGGAAGGTGACTGGCACCGACTGTACGGAGGTTCCCTAGCCCTAAATCTGGAGGTGTCTGCTGTGCCGGCCTACCTGCGCGCCGCGTGGACTTCCCGAAATTCAGACGCTTGCGGCGGCAAGCACCCGTACGGGCTCCAAGGGTGAGCCGCCTGGCCTATGCCGCGGCGCTCACGTATGAGCCGCGGCAACAGGAGCTTGCATGCGTAACGTACTGATCACCGGAACGTCGACGGGGTTTGGTCTGGTCACCGCCGTTGAGCTGGCCCGACGGAACTGGCAGGTCTTCGCCACCATGCGCAATCCAGACAAGCGGGGCGGGCTCGACGAAGCGGCGCGACTGGCGGGGATGGGAGAACGGATCGTGGTCGACGCACTGGACGTCACCGATCCTCTCGCGATGGAGGGCTGCGTGTCGCGGATTCTTGAGGCGTGTGGTGGCAGCCTCGATGCTGTCATCCACAATGCCGGGGTAGCCGTAGGTGCTGCCTTCGAGGATCTTCCCGACATCGAGGCGCGGCGGGTCATGGAGACCAACTTCTGGGGCGTGCTCTCGT
>CAZGSN010000154.1:0-16655 GCA_964528465.1 uncultured Binatia bacterium (SeqCode) | reverse complement strand
ACTCCCCGGAGTCCAGGGTGATCGCCTGCATGGATTCGCGGGATTGCTGGGCCTGACCAAAGCCATTCAGGACTTCATACGCGCCCTCAATGACCTGCCCCGCCACATCGCCCTTGTGGGGCACGCGCACATCGGCCACGGTGTCGCCGCACACCAGCCCGTTCTGGCAGACGAAGCGGAACATGCCCGCCAGCATCTGGTAGCTGCTGGTCCCGTCATGGGAGTTGAGCAGGATGATTTCGTTGGCCTCACGGCCATTGATCTGGCTGGCGTGGCGCAGGCGGATCATGTGTTTGGTGTGCTCGCGCTTGCCTTCATCGCGCACGCGGGTCTGCGTCACCATGAAAGGCTGGAAGCCTTCTTCGCGCAGTTCGGTCAACACGGCAGCGGTGGGGATATAGCTGTACCGCTCGGAACGGCTCTCATGCGGGGCGTCCGCGAAGATGGACGGGGCCACCCTGCGAATCTGGTCATCGGACAGCGGGGAATCGCTGCGCAGCGAGGGGGAACGGGAAGCGAAGCGGGATGCGAGTTGCATGGTCTTTCTCCTGACAAAAAGGGTTTGCTGTTGAAACCGCACACCGGATTCCAAGATTCGGAGCCCAGCCTTTCGGCTGTTCGGTGCGGTCGGCACGAGGAACCCGGTTGGCCTCGTTGCCACCGTCTTTCCTGAGTTCATCGCCCGCGACGGTCAGGAGCGCGCGGACGGGGGCCGTCAAGGAAACAAGCGCAGGGTTGGTGCGGCCCGCAGGCGCAGCCGAGGACACGGCCCTGCGCGCCTTGACGGCACATGGCCGCGGGCTACAGTCGCGAGCAAGGTGATGGAGTCAGGGGAGACGGCTGAACAAGGCAACGGCCGCCTCGATGTGCAGACCGCACGGCAAGCGAAGCGCGCAGGCCCGGATCGGGAAGCCGGGCCGGAGGCGGCAGCCGAGCAGCGCGAGGAAACGATGGAAGCCCGACAGGGACGAGATTCGCGGAGCGAGGCTCGATGCGCAGCACGACAGCGCGACCGGCCATGTTGCTTGGCCGGGGACGCCCGGACTTCAAGACTCGATGAGCACCATGCCCAGGACAGACCTCATGCCCAAGGCATCGGAAAGCTGGCTTTGCTGCCGGGGTTGCGGTTGGTTTCTGGCCGAGCCGGCGCAGCCGGTTCGGCGGTCTTTGAGGGGCGCCAAGCATCGCGCGGCGGGGATAGCCCGCAGGGCTTTCCCCCGGAGGCAAGCGCTGCGCGCAGCGCCGCAGGCGCGTAGAAACTGGCACCGGGCGCAGCAGAAAAAAAGTGCGCCGCCCCGCAGGGACGACGCACCGGAGCCTGCGCGGCGCGATCAGCTTGCCGCCGGCGCCACCATCGACCGCAACTGGTCAATCACACCGGGCTCGACGAACACGCACGCCTGCTTGTCCTCGATCGGTACGTTGAACATCTGGGCGAACACCGTGCGCCGCAGATGGGCCAGTCGCCCCGTTCGGTACGCCTGCTCGGGCTTCATGCGCCCGCCAGCCTGCAAACCACTGCGTTGCGGATCGCATTCGACCAGCGCGACGAAGCCGTCATCGGACAGCTTCTGATGCTCGGGGCACAGGCCCCAGCCCGTCGTCGTATGGTGCTCCATGCTCGCGCGCAGGCGCTTGTCCAGCAAGATGGCGCCGGTATCGAACGCTTTGCCGCAGACCAGGCAAACGTGTTGTTCGAGGGAAACGTGTGATTTGTCGTTCATGACGATCTCCGGTTACTCGGGCGGAATTGCCCGGAACCGTCGCCAGCACGGCGCAGCGCAAGCAGTCACGGGGGCGCAGCGCAGACGGCCGGAGGGCCGCAAGCGTGCTTGCACGCGCAGCCCTTGACGGCGAGAACGCCGTGATACGGTGAAGGGAACAGCAAGACCGCCCACACCCCACCCGCAGAAACGACGGATGGGCAAGCGCAGCGCGCAGGCCCTCAAGGGCCGGAGGCGTCAGGGATCAAAGCCGGATGGCCGCGACTCGGCACGAGGCGCGGGGCGCAGCCCGCGAGCCCGACGGCGGAACGCCGGGACGACCGCCACACACCACGCTACACGGAGAGAATTCGCTGCACAGCGAATATGGCGCTTATGTCGAATATTCGGTATAGTGCAGTTATTCGCTGAACAGGAAATAACGGCCGTCATGACCGAATCGACCTTCGTGGAACACGCTCTGATCGAACAGCTCTTGGATTCACTCCGGGAGTTGCCGGACGTGCATGCCGAGTTGACTCAGTCGGAACCTGCTGTTCAAGCCGCTGGTCGCGTCGATGCGAAGATTGATCTGCACGTCGCCGGTAAATCGATTGTCTTGCTGGTTGAGGCAAAGAAGTCCGTCTATCCCCGAGATGTGCGCCAGGCGTTGTGGCAGTTGAAGTCGCTACAGCACGGTCACTACGCCGATGTGCAGCACCTGCTGATCGCCGAGTCGCTCTCACCGGGGGCGAAAGAATTGCTCAGAGCCGAGCGCATCGGCTACTTCGACAGTGGCGGAAGCCTTTTCCTGCCGGCCGCTGGTGCCTACATCTACATCGACAAGCCGGCTCCGAAGACTTTGGAAAAGACGGTGCGATCACTCTTCTCCGGCAGGCGTGCCCAGGTTTTGTACGCGCTCCTGGTCAATCATGAGGAATGGTTTGGCGTTACCGAAGTAGCCGAACGGGCGCAGGTGGCGCCATCCACGGCCTCGGACGTACTGAGTGAGCTGGAGCGGTTCGACTGGTTGGTGTCGCGTGGACAAGGACCGAGCAAGGAGCGGCATCTGCGCGAACCAAGTGCGTTGCTCGATGCTTGGGTGAAGCAGTTCGCCATGCAGCGCGCGCCAGTGCTGCGCCGGTATTTCGTGCCCGGATTGAAATCTGATGCACTGATTGAACGGCTCGGCCAGATGTTCGATGCGCATCAGGTCGCTTACGCGGTGAGCTACGAAGCCGCTGCACAGCGCTATGCCCCCTTCTTGTCCGGCATCTCACAGGTGCGAGTTCGACGGCTACCCAGCACCAGTGCCGAGACGGCAATGGCTGAGCTGGGTGCGCGCGTCGTCAATGAAGGGGCGAACCTCGCGGTCATCGAGACGAAGTCGGCGGGAGAACTGCTGTTTCGGCAAAACGTCGGGGGCGTTTGGCTGGCCAGTCCGGTCCAGGTCTATCTCGACCTCTTGCGCGGTGAAGGCCGCGCCAAGGAAATGGCCGAGCACTTACGCAAGGAAAGGATTGGCTTCTGATGGCAAAACCTGCAACGTTCGACGGCTACAGCGACCAGTACACGGTCGACTGCGAACGCGTCCTCGTGACGCTGCTGCGCGGACTCGGGCCGTGGAAGGAGTCGGTCTACCTGATCGGGGGACTCACGCCGCGATATCTCGTTGCCGAGCGGCCCCCGGTAGTGCCAGCGCACGCAGGCACTCTGGACGTGGACATTGTGATCGACCTGCAAATCCTAGCTGATACCGAGGCCTATCACACACTCGAAGACAACCTCAAGAAAATGGGTTTCGAACGGGCCGAGAACAGCGCCGGTACAAAGCTTTCCTGGCGTTGGCAGACCCGCACTGAACATGGCGCGTTGATGGTGCTGGAACTGCTTGCGGATGCACCGCACATCGCTGGCGGCAAGGTACAGCCATTGCCGACCGAAGGCACGATCTCTGCGCTGAACATTCCGTATTCGTCCATCGTTTTTGACCTTCACCAAGTCACCGAGATCCAAGCTGAACTCCTCGGTGGCAACGGAATCGCGACGGAACAGATCAAGCATGCCAACCTGGTCAGCTTTACCTGCCTGAAGTCGTTCGCGTTCGATCAGCGCTTCGAACGCAAGGATGCGCACGATCTGATCTATTGCATTGAACACGCATCCGAAGGACTGGACGCCGTGGCTGCGGGTTTCCACAAGGAGCGCAACGGCAAGCACGGTGCCGTCGTCGAGGCCTCGCTGGCGATCCTGCGCAACCGCTTCGCAAGCGACGAGAAAGCCGAGGGCTATCGCAAGGACGGTCCGGTGTCGGTCGCCAAGTTCGAGCTGGGCGAAGGCGATGAACCAGAGCAGCGTGAGGCGAGGATGCTGCGGCAGCGGCAGGCCTGCGACGTGATTGAACAACTCCTTGCTCGAATCGGATAAGGAGCACGTATGGCAATCAAGGCGATATTCGTAGGCATCAACAAGCATCTCGATACCTCCATACCCGAGTTGGGCGGAGCGCGCCGTGATGCTACGGCCCTGTGGGCACTGTTCACCGATACGATCAAAGGCTTGAGTGGCCGCCTGCTCGTGGACGAGGCCGCCACTCACGCGGAAGTGTCAGGGGCCATGCTCGGCACCTTGGCCGCCGCAAGTGCAGATGACGTAGTGGTTATCGCGTTCGCGGGACACGGATCTCCAGATGGCAACTTGGTGTTGTTCGACACGAACGCGAGCGACCTGGCAGGGACGGCCTTATCGATGGCTGGCTTGGCGGACGCCTTCAAGGCGACCAAGGCCCGCGCTGTCCTATGCATCCTCGATTGCTGTTTCAGCGGCCAGGCACCGGCGCGCGTGCTGGAGACAATGGCACGCCCGCGCAACGCATTCGCACTTACGGGCATCTATGGCGAAGGCCGCATCCTTCTGGCTGCTTGTGCGACGAATGAATCCGCGTGGGAACAGCCAGGCACCGGGCATGGCTTGCTTACCAACGCCGTGATTGAGGCTTTGACCGGCACGGTAGGCGACTCAGTCAGTTTTCCTGAGATCGCCGGGGAGATCATCCGGCTGGCGCGTGTGGAGGCCGAGCGAATCAGCGTCACTCAAACACCCGTATTCTTGGGCAGTGTACAGGGTGGTCTGACGTTCCCGACGCTCAAGCGCGGCGACAACTACGCCGCAGCTTTTCCTACAAGAGCTGTCCATCAAATGTCGGGATCGTTTGCGGAGTTTTCCGCCCACGGCTTCCCGCCCGAGATTGTCGAGAGGTGGGCCACCGACTTTCCACAGGGCCTCAACGCGCTGCAACTCAAGGCGGTCAACGAGTTCGGCGTGCTCAACGGAAATTCTTTGTTGGTTGTTGCGCCGACAAGTTCCGGCAAGACGATGGTCGGCGAAGTGGCGGCGATTCAGGCGGTCACGTCCGGCAAGAAGGCGGCATTCCTGTTGCCCTACCGAGCGCTCGTCAACGAGAAGTTCGAGGAGTTCACTGAGCGCTACTCGGCCGCAGGACTGCGCGTGGTCCGCTGCAGTGGGGATGCCACCGACGGCATCGGGCCCGTTTTAGCTGGGCGCTATGACCTGGGCTTCTTTACCTATGAGACCTTCCTCAACCTAGCGCTGGGCTCGCCTCGTCTGCTGAGTCAGCTCGGCCTTGTTGTGCTGGACGAAGGGCAGTTCATCACGGACCCGCAGCGCGGCATCACGGTCGAGCTGATCTTTTCTCTGCTCTTGCGGGCCCGGCAGCACGGCATCGAGCCGCAGCTCGTGATCTTGTCCGCAGTCATTGGCAATCTGAATAGCTTCGATCGCTGGCTCGGTGTTCCGCTGCTGTTGTCGCGCGAGCGGCCCGTGCCGTTGATCGAAGGCGTTCTTGACCGGCGAGGAACATTTCAATACGTCGATACCGACGGGGCTACGAAGACCGAGGCTTTACTGCCTTCGTACCGCATCGTGCAGCGTCGCGACAAACCCAGTTCGCAGGACGTGATCGTGCCTCTGGCGCAGCAACTGGTGGGTCAGGGCGAGAAGCTACTGGTGTTCCGCAACATGCGTGGTCCGGCCCAGGGGTGCGCGAAGTACCTCGCCAAGGAACTTGGCCTGCCGCCGGCCAGCGCTGTCCTGGATGTACTCCCTACCCAAGACCTGACCGGCGCATCGCAGGACTTGCGAGAATGCCTGGCCGGCGGCACCGCATTCCACAACACTAATTTGCTGAGGGCTGAGCGCGAGGCGGTCGAGAGAGGATATCGCAGCGCCACGGGTGGCATCCATGCTCTGGTTGCCACCACGACCTTGGCCGCCGGGATCAACACGCCGGCCTCGACGGTGGTGCTCGCCGAAAACGAATTCGTCGGCGAGGACGGCCGGAAGTTCACGGTGGCCGAGTACAAGAACATGGCAGGTCGTGCTGGGCGACTCGGCTTTAATGAGACCGGCAAGGCAATCATCCTGGCGGACACGCCAATGGAACGTGCGCAGCTTTTCCAGCGCTATGTGCTGGGTGTCCCTGAAGACGTAAGGTCTTCCTTCCAGCAAAGTGACCTGCCGACATGGACGCTGCGTCTGCTCAGTCAGGTGCGCGGCGTCCGTGCTGACGAAATCCCGGGCCTGCTGGTCAACACTTTCGGAGGGTACTCGGCATCTCGCGCGAATCCGCAATGGGTTGCGATGGTGGAGCGGGACGTGACTGCTCTGGTTGATCGCCTATTGCAGGCAGCGCTTGCAGAGCGCGAAGGCGATCTCATTCACCTAACGCTCCTTGGGCGCGCGTGCGGTGCTTCGTCCCTGTCGTTCGAGTCGAGCTTGCGCCTGGTCGAATTGATGGGGAGTCTGAACGTCGCGCAGACACCGCCCGGCCACATCCTCGCGATGGTCCAGGTGTTGGATGAACTGGATGCCATCTATACGCCGGTCATGAAGAAGGGGCAATCCGAAAGCGTGCGCGCTGGAGAGGCGGCACAGCGCTTCGGGCACCAGATGCCTCAAATGCTGCAGCGGTACTGTCGTGACCAGATCGAGTTTTGGGCACGATGCAAGCGTGCCGCGCTATTGCATGATTGGATTGAGGGGACGCCCGTCGATGTGCTGGAGAAGCGTTACTCCACGACGCCCTTTGGCGGTGCCATCAGCTACGGCAACATCATCGGCATTGCCGACGCGACTCGTTTTCATCTGCGTTCCGCGCATCAGATTCTGGCAACGCTGTTCCCCGATCAACCTGATTTTCTTCAAGGTCTGGACGAAATTCTTCAGCGGCTCGAATTCGGTTTGCCCGCCGAGGCACTGCCACTCACCAAGGCTTCGGTGCGACTGACGCGAGGCCAATACCTGGCGCTGCTGTCTGCTGGCGTCCGCAACGCTAACGACCTGAACAACTTGGACGACGATCGGTTGCGCCAGTGTGTGGGATTGGGTGCAGCCGCATTGTTGCGGCCAAAGGACGCCGTAGCCGGCGCGACACTGTATGTACAGGGAGAAGACCAATGATCTTAGCCGACAACGAAACCAAGGTTGATCTGCTGAATAACGAGGCCATTGCCACCACGATCATAGGGCTGCTTCGCGCGAAGCCCGACCATCCGGTAACGATCGGGGTACACGGCGATTGGGGCGCGGGAAAGTCCAGCGTGCTCGAAATGATCGAGGCGGGTTTCGCCAACACGGACGATGTCCTGTGCCTCAAGTTCAACGGCTGGCGATTCCAGGGATTCGAGGACGCGAAGATCGCCCTAATCGAAGGGATAGTGACAGGTTTGGTCGAAAAGCGCCCAGCCCTGACCAAAGCTGCGGCCGCCGTCAAGGATGTGTTCAGCCGGATCGACTGGCTGAAGGTAGCAAAGAGGGCTGGCGGTTTGGCGATGACTGCCTTCACTGGCATACCAACACCTGACCAAATTGGAGCCATCGTCGGCTCGCTCGAAGCGTTGGTAGCGGACCCGGCCAAGATTGCAACGAAGGAAAACCTCACGGCGGCCGTGGACGAGGTGAAGGCTGTGCTGAAACCGGGCGAGTCCAAAAACGTGCCGGAGGAAGTGGAGGCGTTCCGCAAGGCGTTTGACCGACTTCTAAAGGACGCCGGTATCAAGCAACTTGTCGTCCTGATTGATGACCTCGACCGTTGCTTGCCTGACACCGCCATCGAAACCCTCGAAGCCATTCGGTTGTTCGTTTTCACCGCGCGGACCGCATTCGTCGTCGCGGCCGACGAAGCGATGATCGAGTACGCGGTGCGCAAGCATTTCCCCGATCTGCCTGACAGTACCGGGCCGCGGGACTACGCGCGCAATTACCTCGAAAAACTCATCCAGGTTCCGTTCCGCATTCCGGCACTGGGCGAGACCGAGACACGGATTTATGTCACGTTGCTGCTGGCGGGCGCCGAAATCGGTGAGGACGATGCGGACTACGCGAAGCTGATCAGCGTGGCGCGGGAGAAGCTGAAACGTCCTTGGACCAGCGGCGGTTTGGATTCTGCGACCATCAAGACAGCGCTTGGCAAGCAGGCCGAGAAGGCGAATAACGCGCTCGCACTCAGCGATCAAATCGGCCCCATTCTGGCAAGCGGCGCGAAAGGCAACCCGCGTCAGATCAAACGTTTCCTCAACACGTTGCTGCTGCGCGAGCGCACTGCGACAGCGCGCGGATTCGGTGACGACATCAAGTTGCCCGTACTCGCGAAGCTCATGCTCGCGGAACGCTTCATACCACGGCTGTTCGAGCAGATTGCGTTTGTTGCAGCGGTCCATCCGCACGGATTTTGTGAAGACCTCGATGCCCTGGAAAAGCACTTGGCGACGGCTGACAGTAAGGAGCCTCAAGCTGGTGAGCGGAAGGGGCAGAAGTCCGTCGAACCAGCATCCATGCCTGATAACGCCGTGTTGGCTGAGTGGAAGTCCTCAGAGACGATATGCGATTGGGCGTGCTTGTCGCCGAAGCTATCGGGTATCGATTTGCGCCCCTACTTGTTCGTTACCAAGGATAAGAAGGACTACTTCGGCCCGGTATCGGTGCTGGGGCACTTGGCTGGTGTGGTGGAAAAGCTGTTCGGCGGCAAGATGACTGTTCAAAGCTACGAGGCCGAGTTGAAGCAGCTCGTGCAACCCGAAGCGGAGAAAGTGTTCGAGGCCGTGCGTACAAAGATCATGAGCACCGGCGCTTTCGACACCAAGCCGCCGGGTATCGATGGCCTGGTGGTTCTCGTGAAGGCGCAGTTTGGCTTGCAGACCCGGTTGATGGATTTCCTGGAGGCGCTGCCAAGTGGCAAATGTGGCCCTTGGGCCGTCAGCGGCTGGCAGGGCGTTATCAAAGATGCTGAATGCGCCGCCCGCCTAACGAAGCTGCTGGGCGATTGGAGCAAAGCTACCAACAACCCCGGCCTGAAGGCCAGCGCCGAAGCGGCGCTTAAGGACGTGAAGGGAGTGCGCTGATGGGAACCTCGACGACTTATGGTGGCCCTGGCGGCGGAACCCCGCTCGTTCCGTCATGGCTGGGCGGCGGTGATGGCGGTAACGCTCCTCCCAACCCTGCCGGTGCGGGCGCAGGCCCCGATGGCCAGCCTCCCGCAGATGGCGCTGCGCCCCCTGCACCACCAAACCAGCCGCCCATTCCGAAAACGGCGGACCCGCAACGCTTCTCGGGCGCGCGCAACAGCTTCACCCGATTCGCCGGTTCTGGCGGCAGTGATCGGGCCAGTCTGGGGCGTGCCGTATCAAAGTATGTTTCAACGTCTGCCGGCGGCGCACGCCAGGCTGCACAACGTATGGGCGCCTCTCGTGGGGCCGGCGCGCGACTTCTTGGCTTCTTGGCCGACGCGCAGGCACGCGGTGTGCGCGAGGCGTTGCGTGCGCTGGACTTGGAGTCGCTGGCAGGTCGTCCGATCACCGAGATATTCGTGGGCTTGGCCGACTACATCTGTCCGGGCGCAGGCACCGTGGATGAAGGAATTGCCCGCGAGGCATACATCGAGACCATCGTTGAACTGGCAAGTGAAGGGCTAACCGATCTAATCACGTTTACGCCGGATCAGATGCAAACGGTTTTCGAGCTGTATGCCACGCACGCGATAGAAGCGCGCATATGCAATGACATCGGCACCAAGGCTGTGACCATGCCGACAGACGCGCAAGCTGCGCATCGCGTCGAACAGCAGTTGCGCGATTTCATCCGTGGCGGAGTGAGCGACGCGCTGACGCGGGCCAGAGCGGAGACTCCCAATCTCACGCCCGAGCGGATTCAGGTCTTCGTAGACGCAGTGTACGAGTCCGCCTTCGCAATCTTGCAGACCCTTGGTGATGCGGAGGCCAACCAATGAAACGACAACTCTTGGCGGGCCGCTTCGGGCCTGACGACAGTCTCGATGTTGCAGTCGGTACCGATGAACAGAGGACGTACTTACAACTCGTCGCCGGCGAAAAGTCCTTGGATCATGGTATCGGTGGCGCGCTGACGAGCCTGAAAAAGATCGGCGTGTTTCCCTCTGAGATCGGCATAGATCTGCTGGTGCTGGCCGCTCATGTCCATGCAGCGGATACCCGCATCTCACGTGCTGAGCAGTCGCAGGATTCTTGGACGCGCGAGATACGCCTGGTCGTTCCGGTCAGTGAACCTGCTCGCTGGACTGCGGCAGGACCAACGCTGAAGAAAGCGCTGGACTTCTTAACGGGCGACCGCTGGACGATTGGGTTCAGGGCACGTCCGGCTCGGTTCGCAACGATCGCCCAGGTGGCGCCTCCAAGCTTGATTGCCCCACCATTTGATTCCGTCAGCCTGTTCTCGGGGGGATTGGATAGCTTGATTGGCGCCATTGATCTACTGGAAGACGGTGTCACACCCTTGTTAGTCAGCCATTTCGGCGAAGGCGCGACCAGCGACGCGCAGGGCAAGTTGTTCGCGGGTTTAAAGAAGCACTTCAACAAATCGTCCTTCGAGCGCCTGCGGGTCGGAATGACCTTTGTGGATGGACTTGTGGAAGATGTCGGTTCAGAGAACAGCACGCGCGGTAGGTCGTTCCTATTCTTCGCGCTCGGGGTATTCGCCGGTACAGGGTTGGGGCGCCATTTCATTCTGCGTGTGCCTGAGAACGGGCTCATTGCTCTGAATGTGCCCTT
The DNA here is from genome assembly GCA_964528465.1 of uncultured Binatia bacterium (SeqCode). Lineage (GTDB taxonomy): Bacteria > Desulfobacterota > Binatia > HRBIN30 > HRBIN30 > CAZGSN01. The sequence goes on along the minus strand of CAZGSN010000154.1, from coordinate 5,854 downwards.
GGACCCACTACGGCTCGGATCGAACAGCACCCGCACCACGCATCCTTACTACATGGCTAGGTGGAACGACCTGCTCGGCATACTCGGCATAGACGGCGAGATCCGAAACCCGTACTGGGACAAGACGAAGGGCGAAATGGCCACAAACTGTCGGAATCCCCCACTGTTGAAGAATTTGGCAACCGATTCATTGTCGTGTTCATCCCCGACGAAGGGGCGGTGGCAAGGACTTGGAATCGAACACTGCGGCTATTGCCTTCCGTGCCTGATCCGTCGTGCTGCCCTGACTACGGCATGGGGTATCGGAGGTGACGCGACGACATACACCGTGGAAGACCTGCACGCGCAGCCGCTGGATACGCGCGAATCGACAGGAAAACAGATCAGATCATTTCAGTACGCGATTGAGCGCTTGCGTGCAAGACCGCAGCTTGCGAATCTGCTGATTCATAAGCCCGGCTCCCTCGCGGACGAGTCGGCTCATCTCAATGAGCTGGCCGATGTCTATCGGCGAGGCCTTGCTGAAGTCGAGCGTCTGATCGATGGTGTCGAGGCAAGACCGAGTTGACGAGGATGTGATCATGATTCCGTCGGCCGGTCTTGTGGACTTCCATTGCCACGTCGATCTCTACCCGGACCACGCTCTTGCGGTCCGTGAGGCAGATGCGGCTGGCGTGTTCACCCTCGCGGTGACAACAACACCGTTAGCGTGGCCACGCAATCACGAACTCGCGCAGCGCACGAAGCATGTCCGAGCTGCGCTTGGGCTGCATCCGCAATTGGTCGCGGAGCGTGCGAGCGAACTTGAACTGTGGGATAGCTACCTGTCGGAGGCGCGTTACGTTGGTGAAGTCGGCCTCGATGCAGGTCCGCGCTTCTACAAATCTCTGGACCTGCAGAAGCAAGTCTTTCAGCACGTTCTTCAGCGTTGCGCTGACGCGGGGGGTAAGGTTGTCACAGTTCACAGCGTTCGAGCTGCCAAGGCTGTGCTTGATCATATTGAATCGTTTTTGCCTCCATCAAAGGGGAAGGTCGTACTTCACTGGTTCACCGGCAGCAAGGCAGAAGCGCAGCGCGCTCTCGAATTGGGGTGTTATTTTTCGATAAACGCCGCCATGTTGGAAAATACGCGGCATGCATCTATGGTCGCGCTGATTCCGCTCGATAGGCTGTTGACTGAGACCGATGGTCCCTTCACAAAGACCGGCGATCGCCCGTCTAAACCTGCCGATGTTGCCATAGTGGTCGAAGCGCTCAGCCGGCTACACGGAATGCCCACTTCAACGGTTGCCGCAACGATACGAGCGAATCTGCGTGCCCTACTCGAACCGAATGATGGAGCGAAGAACGGTCCGCCCCCTCCGCCTGGGGTTACCGACTCTTAATGGAGACTACCGAAGTGCCAAAAAAATTTCATGTCGCCTTGTCCTTTGCCGGCGAAGATCGTGTGTATGTTGATGCCGTGGCCAAGGCGTTGCAAGCCGAAGGCGTCGATGTCTTTTACGACAAGTTCGAGGAAGTCGATTTGTGGGGTAAGGATCTGTACACGCACCTGAGCGATGTCTACCAGAACCGAGCTGTCTTCACTGTCATGTTCGTCTCCGACGCGTACCGCAAGAAATTGTGGACGAACCATGAGCGCAAGAGCGCTCAAGCTCGGGCTTTCACCGAAAGCCGCGAATACATCCTGCCGGCCTTTTTTGATGAGAGCGTCGAAGTGCCTGGTCTCTTGAAGACAACAGGACACATTGCTCTTGCAGGCCGTTCGCCCACTGCCCTGGCCGAACTCATCACCAAGAAGCTTCGGAAAGCCGGCGTACGCCTGAAGCAGGCCTTTTCGTACTCGGAGGAGGCCAAGGCAGATGTGGACTTCCCGCTAAAGAACGGAAACAAAATCGCCGGTCTCATTAAGGCGATGAAGACCTACAACTGGTATCAGCAGAATCCGGCCGTCGTGGCTGTACTGGAACTCGATTGGGGCAAGGTCAGTGCTGACGAAGCCTTTGTGCTGGGTCGCAATCTATATCAATGCGCTTGTGGAAACGAGAATCGGGCGGTCGCGTTCTTGGACAAGCTGCGTCAGGAATTGGCTTCCATTCCAATCGAGCGGGCGCTCGACATATTGAACGGAATGTTCTTCGAGGTCTACTTCAATGCCGCCGGCGAGTTCCGCTCCGGCAAGATCAAGGGACGGTGTTTGGAGAAGTTACTGGCTATTCAAACGGTGAAGAAGTACGAGCCCGCAATGCTATTCATCCAACGGACGCTTGAACCGTATCGTGACGAGCTTCCTTTTGTTCCTTCCACCGCACCTCAGGAAGTGGTCGTGGAGTTGAGCGTTAAGCGGAGTGCGCCACCTCTCGTTAAGGCGCTGACGATTGGGGAACGCAGTCTGCTGAGTGAAGACAAGGACAACGATAGCCCAGACGGGCGAGTATGGCGTTTGTCATTCCGGGGCTTTACGGTTAAGGAACTGAAGGCACAACTTGCAGATGAGTGGAGCATCCCCAGCGAATTGCTCACAATTGCGCCAGACCGGAAGCTGGACCCGAAACTTGAGCTTGAGCTACCGGACGGCGTGAGCATTCGATGGCCAGCACACAAATGATGTGTGCCATTCAGAAAGCCCATCTCAAGAAACTTCCGGGCCTGGTTAAGTACCGCCATGAGGGAGTGAAGAGTTTTCACGAATCGGTGGTGCGCAATCGTCAGCCCGAACAATTCGCCACGCCGAAGTCTGGCGGCATTCGTTTATAGCCAGGACCGACTCGTGCCTGATATCCCAATCGTAGACGCCCTATTTTCTGCACTACTCAACAGCGACAAGGCCGCACTTGACACCATCGAGTCCCAGCGCGCGGCGGAATGCGCAGGTCTTCGCGCTGTCATTTGCACCGATTCCCCAGGCGCGATCAACCTGGAACTTGGCCTCAGCCTGTCCTCCAGTGAGTACGTTACCCCGTTCTTCGAGGGCCCACGAGCGTTCTTCATGTCCGCCGGGACCAGCATTCAAGCACGGTTCACTGGCGGCCAGTCGAATGCACTGATCGATTTTTCGCTGAGCTTCGACTCGAACTTTGCAGAGAAGATGCGTGCGGCCATCGCCGGTGAGAGCATCCAGCAGGCCGATCGCAACCGGGTCGACGAGGTTCTCATGCTCAAAGCTCGGAACCGCAACGTGCAATTCGATGTGCTGCCGTTCCTCATCGAGAACACCCGACTGACCCGTGACGATCCACGCAACGAACGACCCTTGAATACGTTGATCGCCTTCCGCATGCTCGATCACCTGGATTGGGATGCCTTTCGGGATGATCCCACTCGCTTCGTTTTCGATGTCCCATGCGAAGAGCTAAAGGCTTTACTCCGTCCCGAAGCCGAGGCCTTTCTGTCGGAGTTGCAGACCAGCGAGCATGTCATTCATCACGAAGCCAAGAGCGCTGGGACACAGGCGTTGCTCTTGAGGTTTGCCCGACTGTGGCACGAGAAACGCAAGCCAGATAAGAGACGCATCTTGAGCGAACTGCTGCGTTTCGGCATCCATAACCTAGGGGCCATCCCGCTCACCGAGTTGCACCTCATATGGAGCGGCATGACTTCCGAGTTGGGGTCGCCATTCTTCGGCCCGATCACTGGTCGATCCAAGGCGATGTTGGAGGAGATTCGCGGCATGGCTTGGGACATGACCCTCCTCCGTGTCTTAGAGAAGAATGCTACGGCAAGTCAGCTCGGCTCGTTTTTCATTCCTTATTTCGTGTCGATCGACCGCCGATGGCGTCACTTGCTGCGCCTGAATTCGGTGAGGTTGATGCTGATCGATGATGCACATCGGCGCGTACTCTTCGCCCGTACCGATGAGCTGGAATTCCAGCACGTTCTGGGAGAATGCATGCAGACTGAGTTGCAGTCGGAGATGACTCCCGGAAAGGTTGAAACCCGTCGGAGGTCCGCGCAGGCAATCCGATTGGACGCAATGCAACAGCTCGTCACCAAAGAAGAAAGCGGTTGGCTCGAACAAGCCTTGCAGCAATCGCAGAACGGAACCAGATAACACTTCTTCTGCGAATTGTCGTATCGCGTCACGACAATTCGTTGGAGTTCACCCTTCGCGTAGCGCCCGCTGGTGGGCATGACGCTGCGCTGGTGGATGCCGGCCAAGCGCTGCCCGTTGGCCGGCCCCCGGATGTCGCCCAGCAGCATTGAAGGTGCTGCTGGCGACGGAACGGATATCTTGCACCGGATCAAGCATTCACCTCTTCGGTGCGACGCCCCCCAGTGATTGCCTTGCGCCGATTCGCCACCAGTTCGGCGGCTTCCCGCACTGGCTTGTCCTCGGTGTGGACGTAGCGCATGAACATCACCACGGTCTTGTGCGCCGTCAGCGCCATGCCGACCTTGACTGGGATGCCCGAATTGGCAATGTCGGTCGCCGAGCGGTGGCGGATGCCGTGCGTCCCCACATGCGTCGCCCCCGCCGCTTTGAGCGCACGGCTCCAACCGCCGTAATACTCGCCCGTGGTCAGGTGTTGCCCTGGATGGCGCGGCGACGGCAGTACGTAGGGACTGCCTTCCTGCCTAGGCGCCGTCGAAAGCAGCCGGTAGGCTTCCTCGCTTATGGGCTTGGACATGCCACCGGTCTTGCTGTCGGGCCAGACGACGCGGCGGTTTTCCAGATCAATCCATTCCCATTCGAGCGAAACGATTTCGCCACGGCGGCCGGCGAACTCGAATTGCAGGCGGATCGCCAACGGGATGACGTAGTTCTCCAGCCGCTCGGCCTCGATCTTGTCGAGTTGCCGGAATAGCTTGCCCATGTCCTCGTCGCTGATGAGGTGGGTAGATTTGCCGGCAGGGAACATCGGGACATGGCGGCAAGGATTGGTGCCGTCAGGCCGATAGCCCCATACCTCGGCCAAGTTGAACATCTTGCGCAGGATGCTGAACGCCTTGTTCGCCTCGGTCTGCTTGTACGAAAGTTTTTCCATCAGTCCGGCAATGTCAGGGCGCTTCACGTCGTGGACCTTCTTGCGCCCCATCAGCGGGATGATGCAGCGGTCGATGACGCCTTGATAGCCGATGCGGGTGCTGGGCTTGTTGCGCTTCTTGGAGTGATCCTCCATGAACTTCTTGCACAACTCCTCGACGGTGGGCGCTTTGCGCGCTTCCGCCTTGGCTGCGCCGGGATCACTACCCCGGCGTACTTGGGCCAGCCATTCTTGCGCGAGTGAGCGGGCCTGCTCGACTGTCAGTTCCCCGTACTGGCCCAAGGCGGGCTTGCGGCGCTCGCCGGCGTTCGTCCGGTACTGGAGCATGAACACCTTGCGACCCGACGGAGTAATCTTGCACAAGAAGCCGGGCACCAGCGTATCCCGGAGTTCGACGGCCTGCGCCTGTGGTTGTGCCGCATCGACAGCGGATTTGGTGAGCTTGATTTTTGCCATGATGACTCCTCGGAAAGACCCGGTTCCCAGGAGCCTTCTAGGGGCCAGCAGAGAGGAAGTCGGGTCAAGTTTCAGAAAGCACCGGCATATGATGAACTCGCCTAAGTCATTGATAAACCTGCTGTATCTAGTCTTGGCGTAGTCCAGCGAAGTGCCGGGCTGGAGTCATGGTGAAATAAAAAAGGGCGCCGCAGCGCCCTTTTCCGCATGCCCCGGGTCGTGCTCAGGCAGCCGGTTCCTTCAACTGCTGGAGGATGGCGGGGTTTTCCAGCGTGGTGATGTCCTGCGTGATCTCCTCGCCCTTGGCGATGGAACGCAGCAGGCGGCGCATGATCTTGCCGGAACGCGTCTTCGGCAGGTTGTCGCCGAAGCGGATGTCCTTCGGCTTGGCGAGCGCGCCGATCTCCTTGGCC
>CAZGSN010000153.1:0-18056 GCA_964528465.1 uncultured Binatia bacterium (SeqCode) | reverse complement strand
GGCGAAGTGGCCAGCGTTCCGTCCCGCCGCCGGCGGTGTAGCGGGAGCCGATGACCGTGTCGTACTCGCCCAGCCAACGAAAGAACTCGGGCAGATATCGTGGCTGATGCGAGAGGTCACAGTCCATCTGCACAATGACGTCATAGCCACGGGTAATACAGTTTTTGAACCCGGCCACATACGCTTGCGCGAAGCCGCGCCCCGATAGCGTTAGCAGGCGTACGCGAGGATCACGCTCGGCCAGCACCTGTACGATGCGACCCGTGCCGTCAGGCGATCCGCTATCCGCGACCAGCACATCGGCTTCGGGAACCACGGCATGCACCTCGGCGACCAGCCGACTCACGTTCTCGGCCTCATTGTAGGTGGGAACAACAATCACGGTACGCACGAGCTTCTCCCATCGCGAGCAGCTACGTATCACAATATGCGCAACGCGCCGCAAGTCGCACCAGCCTCCCACAGCCGGCCTTCGGGGTTGTGTCTGTTCCCGCCCGACAGGCACGTAGGGTAAGCGTCATGAAGGTTGCGAAAGACGGCCAGCCCACAGACGATGTGGTGGAGGTGCCGCCGGAGGCGTTGCAACCCGAGACCTTGCGTGCGGTCATCGAGGAGCTGGTGACCCGCGAGGGCACCGACTACGGCCTGCACGAGAAGGACCTGGAACAGAAGATCGCCGATGTCGGACGACAGTTGCAGCGCGGCGAAGCCGTCATTGTCTTTGATGCGAGCACGGGCACCGTAAACATTGTCCTCAAGCGCCAGCGGCCGTTGCCGCCGTGACCGGTCGAAACCCCCGAGACATCGGCCTGGGGCGGATCGCGATTCCCGCGATCTTCTCGAAGCAGAACCGCCAAAGGACGGCCGCCACGGCTTGCAGTGTGGTTGCGCCTATGGAACGGAGGCCGGCCATGCGCTTGCGGATCCTCACATGTGGATTGCTGTGGTTGTGGACGGGAGCGGGGCCTGCGGCCGCCGCAGACTTGCTTGCCTACTCTCTCCAGCCTCTCACCAACGGCCTGGCACTGCGGCAAACCTATACGCCGACACAACGGGCCTTGCTCGAAAAACTCAATCGCGCCGACCAGAAACACCTCGCACGACAGAGACAAATCGTCGTCCCTAGCCTGTGGGATCTCGACGAACTCGCGTACAGCCCGTTACCGGCCGACTATCCTGCCGCCGTTCCCCTCGCCAAGGCGCTGGTGGTCGAGCAGGCACACCAAGTGTTTGGGGCCTATGAACACGGCCGTCTCGTGCGTTGGGGGCCGGTAAGCACCGGGCGTAAGGCATCACCAACTCCTCCCGGGCTGTTCTTTCTCAATTGGCACTCCAAAGGGCGTCACAGTACCGTCGACCCGGAATGGTTCATGAGCTGGTATTTCAACTTCGACAATCGCCGCGGCTTGTCGATGCACCAATACGAGTTGCCGGGATTGCCCGAAAGCCACGCCTGCGTGCGCTTGCTCGAACGCGACGCACGATGGGTGTACGCCTGGGGCGAGGGCTGGGAGTTGGATGCCGACGCGGGGCGCGTAGTGAAGAACGGAACACCCTTGTGGATACTCGGCACCTACGACCACGCTGCTTCCAAGCCATGGCTCAGCGAATCGCCACCCACGATCACGCTACCGGAAGCGGCACCGTGGGCTCCAGCAGCGCAAGGGAGTCTTCCGGAGTGATGAGAGCTTGTGCAGAGTTCCTCAACTGACTGGCGTTTGGGGCTAGGTAGTGCCCATCCCAGAAGTCGTGAATTTGGATCGCGCGACGCAAAACGATCGAAAAATCAATTGTCCGCAGATGACGCAGATGACGCCGATGGAACTTGTCCACAGGCCGTATTCTCCATCACGTCAGCAAGGGCGGGCGCGATCTGCACGGCAGATTCGATGCCCATAGTCGCGTTGTTGCGATACCGTCACATTCCCCCAAGAAGCCAACGCAGAGCCGCAAAGGCGGGAAGAGAGCAAGAAGAACTGAAGAATCAACAGGAGGCAACAGAGAAAGCAGAGAATGTCTTTTCCGTTTTCAGTTTCTTGAAATCCTTCCTCTGTTCGCTCTGCGGCCTCCTGTTCAATTTCTTATTTTGGTTCCGGCCAACGGCCGGGCTGTGTTATCGGTGTCATCTGCGGATGCCTCTTAGCCGTGGAGGCAGCGGCCTCGCGCGACACAATCGGGAGCACCACGGGCTGGCCTCGAAACGTTGGCCCACAAGGGTTTGAGAGTTTCGAGATGGGAACTAGGTATCCGCTCGCAAGTCGCCGCTGCCGCTGGCGGCCATTGACTCGGGCTCCAGGGTGGGGATAGCTGCGCGCAAATGGAAAACTTGTTGCCGCGATGGGCGCGCCGGCTGGCGATCATAACGGGTTTGCTAACTGGGCTCGTCGTACTGGGCTCGTATTCCGGCAATCAGCCGGAGCGCGATGCCGTCGCCGCCGCCTCGCGTGAGCTGGGGATGAGCTTCGAATCACGCCACATTGATGTTGACGATGTGACCTTACATGTCGTCCTGGCTGGGCCAAGCGACGGGCCACCCGTGGTTCTCCTGCATGGCTATCCGGAGTTCTGGTACGCCTGGTACAAGCAGATGGCGGCCCTGGCGAAGGCAGGCTTTCGCGTCGTGGCTCCGGATCAACGTGGCTACAACCTGTCCGACAAGCCGCCGCAAGTCGAAGCCTATCGCGTCGACATACTCGCAGCCGACATTGCCAACCTGATCGAGAAGCTCGGCTGGTCGAATGCATTCGTGGCCGCACACGACTGGGGAGGTGGAGTTGCGTGGCAACTCGCCCTTCGCCACCCCGCTCGTGTGCGCAAGCTCGTGGTGTTCGACACACCCCACCCACTGGCGGGCCGCGAGATCAAGAGTTCCGAGCAGACGATCAATTGGTTCCGCACCTACTTCCAAATTCCATGGCTACCGGAGTGGAGCGGCCGCCTGGCAAACTGGCGATTACTCACCAATGCCATGCGCAACACATCGAAGCCCGGGTCGTTTCCAGAAGAAAAGCTGGATCAGTATCGCTCCGCCTGGGATCACGACGGAGCCATGACCACGATGGTCCACTGGTATCGTGCTGCCTATCGCCACCCAGTGCCGGTCGACGGAGAAGGCCGCGTCGCCGTGCCAACCTTGATCGTTGCGGCTCCGCACGACGCCTACATTCCCGGCGACTTGACGCGCGCGAGCCTAAAATTTCTCGATGCCGGCCGCTTGCTCGAACTCAAGGAAGGCAGCCATTGGGTTCTACAAGAAGACCCCAGCGGCACGAGCCAGATCCTGGCAGAGTTCTTTGCCGAATAGATTCAAACCTTTTGGTCCCGAGGAATCTGCCATGAGCCTGAAGCACATCCACCATGAAGAACATGAAGGTCATGAAGTCAGGAACAGGAACTGCGGTCCGGCACTTCGTCTTCATGAACTTCCTGCACTTCATGGTTCGATTCTCGGTTCCAAGTCAACCTCGGCCGTATCGGGGTCCATACAGAATCCACGTGGCATCGGTGATCTTCTTGGTACTTGCGCATCGTGAGATCAGGAATTCCGAGATTCCCGAAGCGATTACAGACCCGATGCGGCGCATTCCCTTGAAAGACGACATCAGCAATCACCTTGAAGCGGCGGAAGCCGCGTATCGCGAGATTGTGTCGTGCCCGTTTTGTTCGAGCGATCTCTACGAGCCGCTCACGGCTCCCCGCAACTCCGACTATCGCGGCGGGCTGGCGCCAGTGTTCGCGCAGATGCGGTTTCAATTCGTTGGCTGCACGAGCTGTGGCCTTACCTATCAGAGGAATCGCCCACGCGCCGAATACCTCGGGCAGTATTACACGACCAACGAATACCCTTGCTACGAAAGCCTGTTGCAAGACCGCGGGCCGTTGGTGCGCATGGCTGCCGTGCGCGGAGCCAAGAAGGTCGTAGCGGATATCGAGCAGCTACGTCCCAAGCACTCGCCGCTGGTCGTGGACTTCGGGTGCGGCAGTGGCTCGTGGCTTGAGCTTTTCCAACACGTCGGCGTTCCGTGGAAGCTGATGGGCACGGAGATCTCCGCCGAGCTGTGCCAACGCGTCGAACCGCTGGGAGTCGCCACTGTAGTAACCGACCACGACTCTTTCGATACACACTTTGCGGCGGGCTCTGTCGACGCCTTCTTCTTGAATCACGTCATCGAGCATCTCCCCCATCCCCTGCGCTTCTTACAAAAGGCGCACCGGGTCCTAACGGAAGGGGGCATCGTCTACGGGCAAACTCCCAACCGGCAATGTTGGGAGGCAAGGCTCTTCAAGGAATTCTGGACACAGTGGCACCTGCCACATCACCTGGTGATCTTCGAGCCGACCACGCTTGCGGTCCACGCCCAGGCCGCCGGGTTTACTTTGGAGCGATGGCAGCCGTCGGTTTCCGGGGTCACACAGTGGAGCCAGTCGCTGCTGTGCTGGCTTGCGAGCAAGCGACAGAGACGATTTCTCAATACGCGCGATCCGCTGTACCCAGCTCTCACGGCAGCCTTCCTTCCCGTTGCCCTTCTGCAAGCTCGCTTCGGCGCTACCAGTCACATGGACTTCGTCTTGCGCAAGGTCGCAAAATCGCCATAAGCAACCGGCGAACAAAGCGATCGCCCATGGACTATCGAGTTTCCTTCAAGAGCTTGGACAAAGAGCTGCTGCGCGTATCGCGCTGGCGCGGCAGTGCCGACGTACTCGTGGTGTGGCTGGGCATCTTCATAGTTGCCGGGGGACTGGGACACTGGGCAACGTTCGGCTTGGCGGGCGCGTGCCTGACACTGATGGGAATCCTCGTCATCGGCATCTTTCAGCACAGCCTGGCGGCGTTAGGTCACCATGCGGTGCACAACAACTTGCACCCGAACAAGGCGACAAACGATCTTCTCTTCCGCTGGCTGATCGCCGCCCCAACGGGACAAAGCTTCCTGGCACTCCGGAGAGAGCATCTTCTCCATCACGCAACCTTCGGCACCGCTAACGATCCGGAACGCTACTACTACGATCTCAGCGTCGGACAACGCGATCGGGCGGGGCGGTTTGTGGTGTGGTCGATCCTCATGTTCTTGGGTTACGTCGTGACCCGACAACTGCACCGCCTGCGCAACGCTGCGCCACAAAGCGAGGTGGTCTCCACGCGCAGCACTCCCACGCCGTCGCCGGCGACCGAACTCCTTGCCATCGTCCTTGCGCAGTCCGTGTTGTTTCCCCTGCTTTGGGTGATCACCGGCAGTTGGCTGGGCTATCCGCTCTTGTGGGCATTGCCGTTGGTCACCGTAGGCGGCGGCCTCAACGGCATGCGCGCTACGCTCGAGCACGCGGATCCCTCGCAACCTCCCAATCTCAACCGATCTTTCCTATCGAACCCATTGGAGCGCTGGGCTCTCGGCCCCTACAATTTTTCCTATCACTACGAGCATCACCGCTTCATGATGGTCCCGTACTATCGCGTGCGGGCACTGCGCCAGCTTCTTCAAAACGCCGGAGACTATGGGGAATGCTCGCTGGAACTCTCCTACACACGTCGCTACCTGGACATCGTGAGAATCCTGCGGCGCCAGGGTGACAACAGGCCATGAGCCTACACACCCCAAGATCTGACCTCCTGATCCCGAGGAATCTGCCATGAGCCCAAAGCACATTTACCATGAAGGGCATGAAGTCAGGAAAACGATCTGCCATCCGTCAGTTCTTGTTCATGAACTTCATGTACTTCATGGTTTGATTCTTCCTTCCGACTCAACCTCAGCCGTATCCGGATCATCACAGAATCCTCGTGGTATCGGTAAGCCCTCAACTTTTCTCGGTACTCGCGCACCGTGAGATCAGGAGTTCCGAAGATGTTGTCCCATCGGCGCTGGATGTGGATCGTGAGTGTCGTTGGGTTGTTCTTCCTGATGGGCGAGAGGCACGGTGCGTATGCCCGCGACGGATGGAGAGAGCGACCGGACCCTCCCGGCCAGGCTACCCAGGTGGGGATCGGTATTCTGGTTCTCGACGTCGATCGCATCGACGACATGAACCAGAGCTTTAGCGCGGATATGGGTGTCGTAATGCGCTGGCGGGATGCACGTTTGGCGCATGCCGGCCCCGACAGTCAAACCGCAAGCCTGGGGGAAATCTGGCATCCCGACATCCAATTGATCAACCAACGTGCAGTGACGGCGGAATGGGAGCAGAACGTAGAGATAGACCCCGATGGAACCGTGACCTACCGCCAAAGGCATACGGGGGAATTCTCGACACGCATGTATCTGGCCCGCTTCCCCTTCGATGAACACAAGCTTCGCATCCAGTTCGCCTCCATCCGCTACGCGGCGGACGAAATTGTCCTGAACAACGCGCCCTTCGCCGATCGTACGGGGATCGGCGGTGAGTTACAGCTCAACGAATGGAAGCTGCTCGATTGGCGCTTGGTCAGCGGACCATTTTCCCCGCACATCGCAATACCACCGCGCGCGGCAATCGCCTTCGTCATCCATGTCCAACGTTACCCGTCCGCTTACATCTTCAAGCTGGCGCTGCCTCTCACCCTCATCGTCGTTATGTCGTGGCTGGTATTCTGGCTAAGCTTGGATCGCATGGATGCCCAGATTGGCCTTGGCGCAACCGCAGTGCTGACGTTGATCACCAGCCGCATATCCTTCGACACGATCCTGCCGCGGGTGCCGTATCTTACCCGCATCGACTACTTTCAGATTGCCTGTACAGCCCTCGTGTTCTTTGCCATGTTCGAAGTGATGATCACAGGGACGCTGGTATCGCGCCAGGAGCTGGACATTGCGTTGCGCATCGACCGACACTCGCGCTGGGTATTCCCAATGCTCTTCCTAGCTGCCGTTCTCTGGGTGTTCGTACTTTGAAGCCGGCCATTAAGGAACCTCTGCAAAAGCCCGTGCAAGTCGCCTCCCTGCGGGGTCGGGGTCGCTATCGGAATCGGTATCGATCTCATTGGACGGGCTTTGCACGCCAAATCGTTCCTACACCAGACGCGGGCCGAGGGCGGCCCGTCTCGTCGTGTCTGCGGGGTCGGACCTACGTAACCAATTGACATTGAGGGTGAAGGCGCGCATTTCGGGGCGTGATTGGAGCCGAGCGGCGCGTTTTCGGGGGCGAAAGCGCGCCGCCGGGATCTCGCCAAGCCGTGAGTCATCCGCCGTTGCCAGCCACGATACGTCTGGCATATCAATCGAGGCATGGGACGATGGCTAGGTAGTGCGGGAACCGGCAGCACAACCTACGCCTACAGAAGCACCCCCGAAAGCGAGCCGCTGAGGCCGAAATGAGCTCATTCCTGGGATCGTATCTTCATAGAGGCGGCAGCTTATTTCGGTCCGACCCCGGAGAGATCCGAAATACGGTCGGAAAACATCGACAACGTGCTCTGGCGGGTGATACAGGGAGCGCTATGGCGATATCGTCAGCCCGGCGTCGATCGAGTGATCCAACCATCTACCCCGTGGAGGTGCGTGTGGGGGAAAGCATGCTGCAGCGGCGCATCGTCGAACTGTTGCGTCCTCTCCTCGAGTGGTGGCTCAATGTACGCAAGGGCGTGCGCGCCTTTGTTGGTGCGGATCAATTCATCTTCTGGCGGCAGTACGATCCGTTCGCCACCGTCGCTCCGGATGTCTACGTAATCCCCGGGGTTGACCCGAACCTCCAACCGAAATCGTGGAAGCTGTGGCTCGACAAGGTTGTCCCGTCCTTGGCGATCGAGCTGGTCTCCGACGAGTGGGAAAAGGATTATCGCGAAGCCCCGAGCAAGTACGATGAACTGGGGGTTGGCGAGTTGGTGATCTTCGACCCCGACTGGGAGGCTCACGAAGAAAGGCTGCGCTGGCAGGTCTTCCGACGCGTCGGCAAGCGAGGCCTGGTGCGTGTCGAGATTACGCACAAGGACCGGGTACGCCTGCGCTCTGTTCGCTGCTGGTTGCGGGTTGTGGGAGAGGGAAGGGAGCAGAGGCTCCGACTTGGAGAGGGCGCCTCCGGCGAGATTCTAGTACCCACCGCGGAGGAGCGCGCAGCAGAAGCCCAGCAACGCGAGCAAGAAGCGCAGCAACGTGAACAAGAAGCGCAGCAACGCGAACAGGAAGCGCAACAACGCGAGCAAAAAGCGCAGCAACGCGAGCGGGAAGCGCGGCAACGCGAGCAAGAAGCGAAGCAACGGGAGCAGGCGGAGAGGGCTGTCACGGAAGCTGCTTTGGAGCGGGTTAAGGAGCTGGAGCTAGAGCTGCTGAGACTGGCAAAGCAAACACTGCAGTAGGGCCCCCAGATGGCGTCCCTTGAGAGGGTGTCGCGCGAAGCCGCGAAGACGCGAAGCATGCTGGTACCGCAAGTTACGGCAGGGCCGTGGTGCTACCTTATCGCGCTGGCACTGCAGTTGACTTTAGTCGCTGCTTGGATTTCGGAACGGAGAACATGGGGCGAACGTAGGCGCAAGGTTTCGAACCTGTAGGAGCGTCGCATCGAGCCATCACTAGCCGGTGAGTTCGTGGCTTTTCTGCGTGATCGCATGACGTTACCCTTCATTTTGGTGACGCTGGTTGTGGTGCTGTCCGTTCTATTCGTTGGGCCGAGGTGGCTTAGTGTTGCCTTGTTCTAGCTTGCCAAACTGAATTGGCGGACCGATCCGCGGCGTCAACGGGTAGCCAGAGTCTGTGTCGCAAAGGGCACAGCAAACTATATTGACATCTCACTTAGGCATGAGAGTGTGCCGCAAACGGAGGAGCGTCTCATGTCTGCCCGTGTGTTGGCTCGTCTGGTTTGGGCCGTGGTCTTGATTGCTCAGCCGGCTTTCGCGTCTTCGCTACGGTTCTACGGCAACGGAGTGGCCGCTCCCGATCTGGATCGGGTCAAGATCGCAATCGACGATGTTGCCAACAACCTGCCTGGCCCCCCGGCCGATGTTGGGTCGAGCGATTTCACCATCGAGTTTTGGCTCAAGGCGGCTGCGGCGGATAACACCGCCGCGGCTGTAAGCTGCGGCAACAACATCAACTGGATCTACGGTAACATCGTCGTCGACCGCGATCGTTACGGACAGGACCGCAAGTTTGGTCTGTCGCTCGCCGGTGGTCAGTTGGTGTTTGGCGTCAGTGGCGATGGCAGCGGTGATCGCACAATTTGTGGCACCAGCAACGTTCTTGATGCGGTGTGGCATCATGTCGCGGTGCAGCGCCGACGTTCGGATGGGCAACTCTCGTTGTATGTCGATGGTGCTCTGGAAGCACAGGCCGATGGTCCGGATGGGGATCTTTCCTACCCCGATGATGGTGTGCCGTGCGCCAATTGCTGCAACGGCAGCAACTGCAATTTTAGCGATCCGTTCCTCGTTCTCGCGGCGGAAAAGCACGACGCGGGTGCGGCCTATCCCTCCTACAATGGCTTTCTCGATGAGCTGCGCCTGTCGAATACGCTACGGTACAACAGCAACTTCACGCGGCCGAGCGCGGCGTTCTCTACCGACCCTACCACTGTGGCTCTCTATCACTTCGATGAAGGTAGCGGCGACGTGATTGCAGATACCTCCATGGCAAGCGGCGGACCGAGCGATGGCGAGCGCCGTTATGGTGGTACTCCGGCGGGACCTGACTGGTCGGGCGACTCTCCGTTCAATACTCCCGGTGACGCGGATGGCGACGGCATCCTGGACGTCGCCGACGAGTGCACGATGATATCGCTGAGTGGCCAGTCCGCTGATCGCAGCAAGCTGCAGCTTTCCAACCTCACCGGTCTATCCGGGCAACGCAAGCTTGCGTGGGTCGGCAGATTCGCCCCCGCCGGCAACGCAGCCATCGCCCCCCACGTCGATGGCGTGCACCTGCTGATCCTGGATTCCAACGGCGACATTCTCAATCTCAGCATCCCCGGCGGGCTCGTCGGCTCTCATCCTTCGACGCCATGCGATGATAGCGATGGCTGGAAGGTGTCGGGCTCCACGTATCTGTATCGCAATGGCTCCAACTTTGTTGACGCGGCGTGCTCCGCGTCTGCCCAAGGCATAGAGAAGATTGTCATCAAGGATCGCCGAGCCAGCGGTGGCGACATTCAGTTTAAGGTTGGCGGTAAGGACGGCAGCTACGCGCTAACGCTGCCGCCGGTGTCCCTGCAAGCGACCCTTGCCCTGGCTGCACAACCTTCTCCGGGCACGGCAAGCCCCGCTGCGATGGCGGGCCAATGTGCCGAGGTGCGCTGGCCCGCGCCCATCTCGTTTGCTCGCCCCGCCCCTTACTGTGCCTTGTCGCCGTCGAGCGGAGCGACGCGCAAGCTGACTTGCCGAGGATTGTGAGGAGTACGTGTGCCCGGCAGGTTGGTGCGGCGGTAAGCCCCGCTTCCTTCGCAAGACTTCCGGAGGCCGGGTTGGTTCAGGTGTTTGGCTTAGGGTCTTGCGGCACCAGCTCGGTGGATTCGGGGTCGCCCGTGCGCTTCTTGCCGAATAGGTAAGCGATTCCGATGCTGAGGATGTAGAGGAGCAACAAGGGTCCAGCCATCAGCATCTGAGAGGCCGCGTCGGGCGTGGGGGTGAGGACAGCGGCTACGATGAAGATCACGAGCACGGCGTAGCGAAAGCTCCCGATCATCATTCGGTGGGTGACGACACCGATGCGGGCTAGGAAGAACGTGCCCACCGGCAGTTCGAAGGTAAGCCCGAAAGCCAGCAGCATGCGCGACGTGAAGGTGAGGTACTCGCTTATGCGAATCTCCGGGCTAACGCCAATCGTTCCGTACTGCTCGACGAAGAACTTGTAGCCAACCGGCAATACCAGCGCGTAACAGAAGCTGGCACCGGCCAGAAAGAATATCGTGGCCGCGAGCACGAAGGGAATGGCGTAGCGCTTCTCATGTTCGTACAGCCCTGGCGCCACGAACATCCAGAGCTGATGGAAGACGATGGGGCTAGCGAGAAAGAAGCCCGCGATCAGCGATACTTTGAGCTTGGTGAAGAAGGCTTCCACGATGCCGGTGCCGATCAAGTGCACATTGTCGCCGGAGCCGTCCGCCAGCGGAATGGCAAGCAGAGGTTTTGTCAGGAGATGGAACAGAATTTCGGAGTACTCGTAACAAGCCACGAAGGCGATGCCGACCGCTATCAGCACGCGCAGCAATCGCCAGCGCAACTCTTCGAGATGCGCCGTTAGCGGCATCTGGACGTCGGCCATGTTCAACGCTGAGACGGCTAGGCAACGCCTTCGGGCGAACTTGCGGTGGCAGCCGGTGCTGGTGCAGCTTCAGGCTTTGTCTCGCCAGCAGGTGGAGGCGAATCTGCTGCCGGAGGGCTGGGTGGTTTATCCTGTGACGGTTTTCCAGATGCCATGCGATTGATGGCGCGAGTCTCTTCTTCCAGCATCACCTTGGCGTTGGTTAGCTCCTCTGCCATTCCGGAGGTAGCACGGCGTAGCTCGGCAAGAGTCTTGCCCAAGGCACGCGCGACCTCGGGAAGCCGCTTCGGCCCCAGCACCAAGAGGGCCACGACGAAAATGACTACGAGTTCGGGAGTTCCGATTCCAAACATTGCAGGCGCGACGGTAGGGGATGAAGTCGGGACTGTCAAATCCTTCGCTGCCGGCATTCCAGGCGACAATATCGTTAGGGCACGACTCGGGTAGGCGCTGGGTGAGCCGCGAACCGGAAAGCTTGAAATCGGAATCCCGGCGACCATGGTTTGACAGGTCGGCCGATGTCCGTGAAGTTGTTCCGAGCATGCAACACTCAAAAACCTGCGAGGCTGCTGCACAAGAAGAGAAGTCGACGCAGTTGGCTGGGCCAGCATGGTCTTTGTACGGGCTCGGGCTCACCTTGTCGGCCTCTGCCATCTGGGGGCTGGCTCCGGTGCTTACCAAGGGCGCGCTGGACGGCTTCTCCCCACAGCTAGTTGCCGTGGTGCGCTTGTTGGTTGCAGCGCTGCTGTGCCGGGGATTGGCCGGGCAGGCGCAGCCGTGGATTCTGCGGGACCGCTGGTTGGTCGGCGCCGGGGTCGCCTTGGGTACGGACTTTGTGTTGTACAACTTCGGGTTGCAGCTCACGACGGCAGCCGTTGCCGGGCTGTTGGTCAATGTCGAGACGTTGGCCACCATTGTCTTGGCGCGCTGGCTGCTTCGGGAAAGCCTGGATGCACGGCGCCTCTGCGGCGGCTTGCTGACCTTCTGCGGGGCAGTGTTCTTGAGCATGGACGGGATGTTCGCAAGCGTCTCCCTCGATAGGAGCCGTCTTGCGGGTAACCTTCTCGTCATGGCGTCGGCTATCTGCTGGTCGGTCTATGCCGTAGGCCAACGGCGCAGCACCGCTTCTGCCAACTTATTTTCGCGCCTGAGCAGCATCTTCCTGGTTGCCACTCTTACCGTGGCCCCAACGTGCCTGTACCCCGGGGTCTGGCATGTACGGCCTTCACCACGAGCCTGGGGAATGTTGCTCGCCTTGTCGGTGCTTTGCACCTTTGCGGTGTACTGGATGTATGCACGCGCACAGCAGCTCATCCCGGTCAGCGTGCTGGCCATCCTCTTCTGCACCATCCCCGTCTTTTCGGTGCTGTTCGCCTACATCCTCCTCGACGAGCCGCTCACGCTACATCTGTTGCTTGGCGGACTAATCATTCTGTCTGGCATCACCGTGATGGCGACCAAGGTGGATCCAAGCCCGAGCTGAGAACGGGGCATTCCCCCCGTACCGTTATCCCGTGGTCAGTATGTTCCAGTTGTCGCTGATGTAATGCGCGGTGCGGTCGGCAATGGCGGCGGTGGTGATTTGTGGCGGGGCACCGAGGGAAGAAGGAAACACCCCCATATCGCAGACGAACAGATTCGGGAGGTCATGCGACTGGCACCAAGAGTTGACCACGCTACGCGTAGGGTCTTCCCCCATCTTCGTCGTGCTCTGTGGATGCGTGGAGGCCAACTGAATCTCATTTGGACGCAAGCCCCGTTGTTCGATCCTTGTCAGGTCATCTCCAGGGTTGAGAATTAGTGGCTGCTCGTAGGGGACGATTACCTTCTTTGCGCCGCTGGCAAACAGTACCTCGGCACAGTGGCGCATGCCCTCCAGGCATAGGCGCTCGTCTTTGGCATTGAGCGCATAGGTGATCTGCGGCTTGCCGGAGCGGTCGACCTCCACCCGCCCAGACGACTCATCGTGCAACAGTACGAGAAGTCCTGCCATGCGATGAAAGCTTCGCATTAGCTCGGCATGCTCCCGTCCAAACCCGGGCAACTGCGTCGCCGTTGTCACCGGGAAGCCGTAGACCGGCATCAGCAGGTATCCGCTATCGGGATCCTTCTCCAGATCGAGGAACTCGTCGCACAGGTAGCTCTGCGGAATACCGCGATAGCCGTAGATGTCCTCGTCGTAGATCCCTGCCAGCATCACGCTCGGATGCAAATGCAGATTCTTGCCCACTTGCCCGCTGCTGTTGGCGATGCCGCTGTTGAGAAGAATCTGCGGCGAGTTGATGGCACCCGCTGACAAGACAAACACCGACGCTTGCACGCGCAACGCATGCTGGGGCCGATGCAGTGCATCAACGATCTCTCCCTCGACCGCAAGCACACGCCCACCCGAGGCCACCAGCTTGCGAACCGCGCAGTTGGCATGGATGCGTGCCCCGGCCGTGGAAGCTGCCGGCACGTAAGTAATCAGCATGCTTTGCTTGGCGTCGAAGGGACATCCCAATAGACAGAACCCGCTGGTCGTGCAGTTCTCGCGATTATGCTTGGAAATCACCCCGTGATAGCCGAGCTTCTCACAGCCCGCGCGGATCTTGCGGTTCAAGAGGTTGATCTCGTGCGGCAGGATGTCCTTCACTTTGAGCATCTTCTCCACACGCTCAAAGGACGGCACCAGGTCGGCATAGGACATTTCCCGAAGGCCATCTTCGCGTGCCCATTTGCGCAAGATCGGCTCCGGAGTGCGGAAGCAGTAACAAAGATTGTGCACCGTGGAGCCGCCGACGTTACGCCCCTGCAGGATCAACACGGATTGATCGACGGTTGCGCGCTGCCCCATGTCCTCGTACAGCAAGGGCATCATTTCCTCTTCGCGCTGGGTGAAGTCGGTTTTGGTGTAGTACCCACCCTGCTCGAGCACGACGACATCGCGGCCGGCCTCGGCTAGTTCCTTGGCGATCACAGCCCCACCTGCACCGCTGCCGATCACGCACACGTCGGCCACCAAGTGCAGGTCGCCGTCTACTTGTTCGCCCTTGAGGATCATTTGCGTTTTCGTTCGCCGCCAACTGCCGTCATTCGCCGCCGCGAAGGACGCGCCTGTCGCGCTTCACTCACGGGCCGCTGTAGTGGATGCTGTGCCACGTCTCGTCCTGTGAGTAATACCCCAGCATGGAAAGGTTCTTGAGGGCACGAAATACCAAGCGGCAAGTCGCAAAGCGGCTGCTGGCCCAGGCGCGCAGGTAGTCATCCCGATCATCCGGCGTCAAACTGAGGAAGCGCTTGAGCCGGAGACGATACGCCATTGCTCCCCAATCGAAGATCGGCAGTAGCCACAGAAACTGAGACTGCTGGCTGGCGTCTAATTGCAGCAACGCCTGGTCGATAGCAAAGAGAGCGTTCGTTTCGCGCACTGCCGGCATGCCGATATCCTCAGCCCCCACCATACGCTCAGCAACGGCAGTTAGAACTTGCGCTTGCTGCGGCCCCAACACCTGTAGCTCCTGACGCGCCTGGGTCTGCGCCCGAGCGGGGCTAGAGCGGAGTTGCGCTACAGCCAGCAAGCCACCGCTAATGGACAACGTGCGTAAGAAGCCACGCCGCGAGACCCTCAAGTCAACGTTCATGCAAACCACCTAAAGCCACCTTGGCTGCGGCATTGCAACCAGATCCGGCGCTAAGCGCCGGATCTGGGGGTGCACGGTGCGCCGGTTCGCCGGTGCGGGGTGAAGCTTTCCCGAAATCGAACGCGCCAGCCCAGGGTAGCCGCGCTGTTTTACAATCATGCGTCCGGCGAAGGCAAAGTGGGTGCTACGAACGTGGGCATCCCCAGCCCACAGCGACAAGCCATGCAACTTGTGCGATATGCGTCGCGGATTGGATGAACCCAGGAGGATACGGAGGATACGAGATGAGCTACCAACACATTCTTTTGCAACGTGCTGACGGGATCGCGACGTTGACGCTCAACCGACCGGAGACGCGCAATTCGATGACGCCGGCGATGGGCGACGAAGTGGTGCGAGCAGTGGAAGAGCTGCGTGCCGACTCAAGCATCCGCGTCACCATTTTGACCGGCAGTGGCAAGTCGTTCAGCTCGGGCGGCGATCTGGGCATGCTGGCGCGCGATGCCGGACTCGAAGTGGAAGGCGATGCGCCAACCATGGCAGGATCTCCCAAGGACTTTTATGCCCGCTACCTATCTATTCGTTCTTTGCCGATGCCGACGATCGCCGCCATCAACGGGCATGCGGTAGGAGCTGGCCTATGCATTGCGTTGGCGTGCGACCTGCGCGTTGCAGTGGCTGACGCCAAGATGGGTATGACCTTCACCAAGCTAGGGATTCATCCGGGTATGGGCGGGACGTACTTCTTGCCTCGCCTGGTTGGCAATGCTCGGGCCTGCGAGCTGTTCTTTACAGGACGCCTGTTCGACGCCGTCGAAGCTGAGGGCATGGGATTGCTCACGCGGGCCGTGCCACGCGAACATTTCGAAAGCACGGTGCAGGATCTCGCCCGGCAGATTGCCGCTGCCGGGCCGGTTGCCAATCGTATGGTCAAGAAGGCCATCTACCGCAGCGAGCGCCACACTCTTGAAGAGGCTCTCGACTACGAGGGCCTACAGCAGGGCATTACCTTCACCACCGCCGACGCCAAAGAAGGAGTGCGGGCGATCATGGAAAAGCGCGAGCCGAAATTCGTTGGCAAGTGAGGCCGCGAGCTTCGGGCGCAGGAACGGCAGGTGTGGCGAATCGCTTGCCCACACCTGCCGTAGCCTTTGTCTACTGGTCGTTTTTGTCGACAATATCGAGGACCAGTTGGGCTTCGTTGTTCGCGGGAGAAGGATCGGGGTCGCTCGGTCCCGTCACGCTTACTGTCCCTAGGCATCGGTAAGGCGACAGAGGGTTGGGTGTGCTGATACCCGCCGCAGAGAAGGCCAGCACCGCCGTGCCCCTTGCTTTGTCTCCGCCATCGACGTTGATCGACGATTGATTTCCCGCCGCATCGCGGTCTACGTCGAGGCTCGTTACGCTCACTGCAGAGCAGCCGCTGATATCGACGCTCAGCGCAATGGCATCGCCACTGTCGGGAGCGGGAAGAATGTCGGCATTGCCGAAAGCGGGCTTGATCGACTTTGCTTGCGCTGTCGCACCGGCGCCGATGCCGATCTTCAGCGGCTTTAGGCTCTTGATGTAGCTTTCATGGTTGGGAGATGAATTCTGCTCGGCGTCGTTCTCGTCGATCACGCTCAGCTCGACCGGAATCGAGTTGTTGGTGGGATACGGGTCGATGTTGCCAGTCACAACCGTCGCAGCGGTAACGTTCAGCACGCAGCGACTAGGCGCCTGCGAGTTGAACGTCGTAAAGGCAGCGGCGGTGACTGTTACGAACGCCTCCGCCGAGGCCGACTCTCCGGCCCCGAGTGTGGCGGTATTGTCCATCGCCGGTGGATTGAAATCCGGCGTGGAAATACTCACCCCTGGGGGGCACGTACCTGCACTCGCATTCAGTGAAATACTCTCACTGCCATTGTGCGTATCGGCATTGCGCACCTTGACCTTGATCTTCTTGGTGACCGACATGGGAGCATCGTTCGGCACCTTCAGTTTGATCGGTTTGACGGGGAGGACGACCGAATCGTGCGACGGGCAGGTGCAGCTCGACTGGCATCCGCCGGGACAAGCCATATCGTCGGTACCATCGCACACTTCCCCGAGCTCGACCGTATTGTTGCCACAGACGGGGCATGGAGAGGGATCCATGTACGAACCGGAAGCCCCGGCGTTGTTCTCCGGAGTTGCCGTTGCGGCACAGTCGAAATCCTCGATGCTGTCGTCGGTGTCGTCGCTGTCCTGGAGCAGGGATCCGTTGCCATGGCTGATGTCGCGCCGAATCGCGTGCCCAGGCAAGATCCCACCGCTTGGAGCGAACGGCGTTCCCGAGGGCGACGGCGAGGTGCTGCTGCCCGAGTAGTTGCCCCACGACACGCAATCGATGCTCTCGAAGCACACCATCCCGCCGTTAGGGTTCATGGATGTCGGCATCACCAAGTCTGCGGTTACCGTAAAAAACGTTTCCGCCTGAGTCGTAGCAATCAGAATCTTCGACTGGGTGGCCCCATTGGCGACGGCGCCTGCGAACGTGACAGTATTCACCACGCTGCCGGCGCTATCGTAGAAAGTGACGGAGTGGCCGCCGACCTGGTTCTGGCCGCCTTGGTACATCTGGAGAACCACGTACTCGATATCCCCATCCATACTGGTGCCTGTGAATACCTCGCGGACCTTCATCAAGTGAAAGGAAGCGTAGGATGGTTGCGCTAGGCCCAGCGCCACAAGCAAGGAAAGAAACGCGACAAACCGACGATGCATGCTAGAGCCCTCCTTGTGGCTGGAATTCCCTACGACGCTAACACGGAAAAAGATCTCTTGGCGAGGAGAATTTCCTCAGCCGCGACCCCTCAGCTCATGAAGTTGATCGAAAGATGCCCCATAGTCTTCACCATAAAGTTACATGAGGTTCACCCTACGGAAGTTCTTACAAGTCTTCTGTAATTCTCGCGCCAAGACGCGGAGACGCAAAGGGGCAGGCCAAGGTTCGGGAATCGGGTTACCACCTTCGTGATATCGGCAACGAGGCGACAAGCGCGTCGATCGTAGCGGCAGATGTAGAAATTGTCCGATCTTGGCGTCTCGGCGCGAGGAAGTTGGCGACCTAGTCGATCTGGCAGGCTGGTGCGCCGGCTACAACGAACGAGTTGCCGCCGTCGATAACGCCGCCGGCGCTGTCGTCGCATGCGTCGTAAGAGACCCCGCCCACGGCGCGGTGGCCGCTCGCGGAGTTGTCGGTCAGCGTGGCGGTCGCCATGCCTCGTTCCCAGGCTCTCTGCCTGGGAAC